>CAZIKW010000001.1:0-28874 GCA_964540015.1 uncultured Methanosarcinales archaeon
TCGCGCTGTGCAGGAATGCGCTGACCGGTGTCGGACCTTCCATCGCGTCGGGCAGCCAATCGTGCAGCGGGAATTGCGCGCTCTTGGACATCGCGCCAATCAAGATGCCGATACCCGCGAGCAACGTGATGGTGTCCGGTTGCATTGCTGCGAGGATGGCGGTGATGCTCGTCGTGCGGTAATGGACCGCGAGCGCGAGAATGCCGCCGATAAGCGCCGTATCCCCGACGAGAATGGTGAGTAGCGCCTTACGCGCCGCGCGGACCGCACTCGCCTTATGATACCAGAATCCGATAAGGAGGAAGGATGTGACGCCGATGATCTCCCACGCGAAGAGAAGCTGGATGAGGTCCCCGGCCGTGACCGCGGCGACCATCGATGCCGCGAAAAGAGCGAGTAATGCATAGTAGCGTCGTAAGTCCTCCGTCTTCTCGAGGTATCCGCCGCTGTACAAGAAGACGAGCGAACCGATACCGCCGACCATCGCTGCGATCGTCAACGAGAGCGGGTCGAGCAACACCGACCACACGACGGCGAGCGGCCCCGCAGTGAACCACGTCCATGAGATCTCCGCCAATCCCGACGGTGGCCACACCACAACCGCAAGACCGAGCGTGAGCAGTCCCGCGAGCATACCGAGATAGGACAACCACGCATTACGTCCGTTACGCGAAAGCAAGGCGGTGAGCGCAACGACGAGATACGGCACAGGGAGCAGCGCTGGCAAGAGGGCGAGCAGGTCCATCATTACCACTTCCCCTCGCGTAACCGCGACAGCTCGATGATGCCTTTGCGTGAGAGTGCGATGAAGAGCGCCACCGCGACCGCGATCTCGACGACCTCGACCGCCCATGCCAAAAGCACGATCGCATGAGCGCCTGCAGCGACCGTCGGGTCTGCGTGCGTACGAGCGAGGGTGACTGCAAGCAACGTAATGCTCGATAAGAGCAGCGTGACACCGATGAGTGCACGCAAGACATCACGCGCCTTGAGCACGCCCCAGATGCCGAGTGCGAACAATCCCGCCGCAGTCACAGAAGCGATCGCGATCGTCGACGGAGAGGACAGGAGCGATATCATTTACGCCCCTCCGCGCGTTCCGCGAGCACGTATCCGATGCCGATAACACCGCTGAGGATGATCAAGAGCGCGATAGCGAGCAAGGGACCGTATCTCGAGAAGAGCGCGGCAGCTGCTTGTGCCGGAGACACTTCCGTACCCACATCAGTAAACGTCGGGAGAACGGCGCTGCCGATGAGAATGCCAAGCAGTGCGATAGCGGCAGCGATCCAGACCGTGCCACGCGTGATGGGAGTGTGAACGCTTCCGAATGCGAGCGCGAGCAACGTTACGACGCCACCGACGAACAAGAAGAGTTGCGCTGCAGCGAGGTACGGAGCACCAAGAAGACCGAACAATCCCGCGAGGCCGATGAACAGTAGCGCGAGCGATGCGACTGCACGCATGAGTTGCCTTGCACTGACCGCGCCGATGCCGCCCAGGAGCGCGACTGCGGCGCTCAGGATCGTGAGGATCACGGGTTCACCTTCCCTTGCTCGCCCGGCGGGAACTTCCCGCGCAATTGCTCGTCGAGCTTCGGATAGATGGCACGATCATTATCGGTCGCTGCCGGACTCGCGATCATGCCGCGGTACGTGAAGAGGAGTTCCGATTTATCCTTCCCCGCCATCTCGTACGCCTTCCCCATGAAGAGGCATTTCGCCGGGCATACTTCCGCGCAATAGCCGCAGAAGATGCAACGGTTCAGGTCGATGATGGGGCGGCGTTTGAGTTTCGGGTCCGTCTGTTCTGGACGCTCGAGCATCACGATCGTGTTGTTCGGGCACACTTTCGCGCACAAGGAGCAACCGATGCACAACTGATCGTAGAAGATATGGCGACCGCGGTAGCGCTCCGGCATCTTCGGCCGTTCCGTCGGATAGGAGACGGTGACAGGAGAGCGCAAGGCGTTGCGGAGCGCGGCGAGGAGAGGCCGGAGCATCTAGAATCCTCCTCCGAGCCACACCGTGATGACGATCGTTGCAGCACCATTGAGAATCGCAAGCGGAATGAGTCGCGTCCAGACCGTGTCGAGGATCTGATCCATACGCAGGCGCATCGCGGTCGCGCGCACGACGAACATGAGGAGAACGACAGCGCCGGCGCCAAGCAGAAAAGAGATATCCCCGAATCGCGTCGCAGCGCCACCGAGGAATAAGTGCGAGAACAAGAACGCGCTCGCGAGGAGCTTCAGGTATTCGGCCAAGAGCGTCAAACTGAACCAGACGCCACCGTATTCCGTCTTCCATCCGCCGACGAGTTCGCTTTCCGCTTCAAGCAAGTCGAAGGGATTGCGCTCAACGGCAGCGATGAGGGAAATGATGAAGAGGATGGCAGCGATCGGTTGCATATAGATGAACAGGCCATGCTGCGCTTGATACTGCGCGATACCGGTGATGCTCAGCGTCCCAGCCGAGAGTGCGATGCTCCCTGCAGCGAGCACGAGCACGACTTCGTACGACATCATCATTCCCGCAGCACGTAAACCGCCAAGCGTGCTGTACTTGCTATTACTCGCCCATGCGCCGATAATGATCGCTATCGGTGACGCGCCAAGGAGCGCGAGCGCGATAACGAGCGCGATCGGGCCGTCAGTAACCGCGAGGCTACCCACGGGGATGACCGCGAATGCGAGGAATGGCGCGATCAGGAGCACCAGCGGCGCGAGGCGATAGAGGAATCGGTCACTGCCTTCGGGGAAGATGACTTCCTTGCGCAGGAATTTGACTGCGTCCGCGACCGTCTGCAGCGACCCGGCAGGTCCGGTGTATTGCGGACCGATACGTGAGTGAACGCGCGCGATGGTCTTTCGCTCAAGCCAGCCGCCGATGATCGCGAATCCGGCTCCGACGCTAAACAGCGACACTGCGAGCGCGGTGAGGAGTAACACGTCGCCGCGCGTCCCACCAGGCATGAGGTTCGCGAGCTCGCGCCCTCCCGCTGCAACGAACGCGAGATTCATCGGTCGCACTCTCCGAACACGGGATCAAGCGTCGCGAGCGTCGCGACCAGATCCGGGATGCTCATGCCTGCGCACAGGGACTGCACGATGCTGAGATTATTGAATGATGGCCCACGGATGCGTAAGCGGTACGGGAAATTCGTCCCGTCGCTGCGGATATAGATCGCGCCTTCGCCACGCGGGCATTCGTTGCGGACCATGACTTCGCCGTTCACCGGCGTGCGCATCGAGAGCGCCATCGGCGGTTTGAGTGTGACTGCGTTCGGAGCGCGGTAGGGTCCCTGCGGTAATTTCTCAAGCGCTTGCTTGACGATGCTGAGCGATTGATGGATCTCGTCGCGGCGGACTTCGTAGCGCGCATAGCTGTCGCCTGCGGTGCGCGTGATCATGTCCCACTGCACTTGATCGTAGCGGAGGTATGGGTCGTCTTTACGCACATCATACGGGACGCCGCTCGCGCGCGCGATGGGACCGGTGAGGCCGTAGCCGATCGCCTGCTCGCGCGTGATGACACCGACACCGACGAGACGCTTGCGGAAGATCTCCGTCTCTTCAGCAAGGCGATGGTATTCGGGCAAGCGATTCTCGACCATCGTCACCGCATCGCGAATCATCTGCACTTGGCTCGGCGTGAGGTCGTCGCGCAATCCCCCGATGATCATCCAACCGAACGTCATGCGCCCGCCCATGATATCCTCGAACACGTCGAGCAGTTTCTCACGCTCGCGCATCGCCCACACGAACACGGTCGGTTGGCCCAAGTCCATGCCCAAGGTGCCGATCCAAAATAGGTGGCTCATGACGCGCTGGAGCTCGACGATAATCATCCGCGCCCAAACAGCGCGTTCCGGCGGCGTGATGTTCTGGAGCTTCTCGACCGCGCTGATATAGCAGTGCTCCCATGCGGCGGCTGCGACGTAATCTACCTTATTCACGACGGGCGTGAATTTGAAGTACATGCGGTTCTCCGCGATCTTCTCGATGCCGCGGTGGATGAGGCCGACATCCGGGTCGCAGGAAACGACTTTTTCTCCGTCGATCACGAGGTTGAGATGTAATACTCCGTGGGTGCTGGGGTGCTGTGGGCCGAAGTGGAGTGGTGTTTCCATTGCGCTCAACTCACGTTCCCGTGCGCGACATCCTTGCGCAGCGGGTGGCCTTGGTAGTCGTAGGGAAGGAGGATACGACGAGGGTCTGGGGTGTTCGTGAATTTTATGCCGAGGAGATCGAACGTCTCTCGCTCATGCCAACTCGCGCCAGGCCAGAGGTGCGCGACACTGGGAAGCTCCGGGTTGTGACGCGGGAGTTTCGTTCGCAGTACAATCGTCTCTTTCTGGCCATAACGTACGAGGTGGTACACCACTTCCCACGACGTCTTCCAATCGATGCCGGTGATAAGCATCAAGTGTTCGTATCCCGCCGCACGCAATCGTGCGCACGCTTCCGGTACACGCAGGCGCTCGACGGTAAAATCGTAGGCGCTGTTTTTCGTACGTGCGAGTTCGCCAAGGAGTTTCGCCGCATCGATAGGTGCGAGAGAGGCAATCGGGGCCTCGGATGCGCTTGTCTGGGAGGCGTTCATTTCGTCACCTCTCCCTGCTCATTCGTCTTCTGATCCGCAGGTAGCGCCACCGGGATGACTTGCACGCTCGCGTCGGGTTTCAATGCGGCTTTCGTCGCGGCATCGAGCGTCGCTTTGGGTTGCATGGCCGGCAATTGCGGTGTCCAATCGAAGGGTTGCGCGGTGGGAGTTGCGTGCGCCGTCTCGTCGGCTGTGGGGGTGTAGCGTTCTGCGACATTCTGGATGCCGAAGCGATATGTCGGGTGCGCCATGACTTGCGCGAGCAGTTCTTCACGACTGAGGCTTGGCATGCCGACGACGGTCGTGCCCATGCGCGTCTTGAGGCCGTTTGCGTTTTTCTCCTCGATCTTCTCTTGCAGTTTCTGGATGGCCAAAAGGAGCTGTTCCGGTCGCGGGGGGCAGCCGGGAACGTAGATATCGACGGGAATGAGCTTGTCGACGCCGTTGATGACGCTGTAGCTGTCCCAAAACGGCCCACCGCAGATCGCGCACTCGCCGAAGGCGATGACATACTTCGGCTCCGGCATCTGCTCGTACAATCGCGTGATGACATCGCGGAGCTTTATCGTGGCGGGGCCGGCGACGATCATGAGGTCGGCTTGTCTTGGAGACGCGCGAAAGAAGACCCCCATGCGATCGCTGTCGTAGCGGCTTGCGCCAAACGCCATCATCTCAATGGCGCAGCATTTGATGCCGAACGTCAAGGGCCAGATGCTCTTTTGTTCGCTCCAGTTGAAGAGCCCTTTCGTCATCTCTTGGATGAAACCGCGCACGCTGTGCATGATGAATCCTTTTCCTGCCGTCGGGTCGGAGGTATCGCGCTCATCGCGCATCGCAATCGACGTGTCTGCCGGCGTGAGCTCAAGCGGCATCTGGCATCACTCCACGTCGAGAGGCGGCGATAGCGACAAGCAGGATCGCAAGCCCGCCGATGAACCATCCCCACGTGCTGCTCCAGATCGTTTTGTTCGTTGCGTAGAGGTAGAGGTAGAGGACCGCTAAATCGAACAGGAGGAAGAGGGCCGCGTACGTGAAGTACCCGAATCCGATCGCACGTTTATCTCCTTCTGCAGGAAATCCGCACTCGTACGTCGTTTCGCTTTCCGGTCGTCGTCGCAATGGTCGTACGCACCAAGAGAGGATCAGTACCACGCTCACCATGAGGGAGCCCACGATCAGGAACGTTACGAGTGCCACTCCCAGACTTGCGCCCCCCACCGCAGCCATTGCGCTCAACCCACCTCTAGTGGCCTCCGCCACCCATGTTCATTTTGCTCATATCAATCTCCATGCCAGCGCCGATCGTCGACGTGGGCGTCTGCATGCCGTGCTCTTCATCCTGGTGGCGGACATTGCGTTCATAGACCGCAGCGCGGTTCAGGAACGCGTCAAGCACTTCCGTGTCAACTCCTTCGTAGCGGATGACCCACATGACGCCTGCGGGGTCGTAGCCGTCCGCCATCGCGCTCATGCCTGCGTGGTCGTGGATCATCCAGACGCCCGGATTGTCCGCTTTGAACCAGACGTCGTAGCGTTCGCCCGGGTTGACGGTGATCGTATCCGCTTCATAGGGTGCTGGCAATGCGAATCCGTCGCGGTGCGTGACGGTGAAATGGTGGCCGTGGATGTGGATGCTGTGCGCGACGAGACCGAGATTGATCAAGCGCCATCGTACGACCTGTCCTTCTTTCACGTCATAGAGCGGCGTCGCGGGGAAGCTCTTGCCATTGACGAGGAATTCGTTCAGGTTCGGATCGAACGGCATCGCGAACTTGGGGCTCGATAGGAGCCACGGCAAGTCGCCGTCAGGGCCCATCGGCATCATTTCTCCAGGGAGCGGCACGTGCGGGTGTGTCGTATCGAATTCGCTGAAGAGGAATGTGCTGTCCTTGTCCGCTGCGCCGAACACGGAGCCCGATGCGAGGTCCGGCCCGCCGTCCGCTCCGCGCGGATCGACGATCAGCGCGCCGTACATGCCCATGGTCATGTGATGCGGTGCTTCGACGTGGCAGTGATACATACGTGTGCCTGCAGGGTCGGCGACGAAATCGTACGTGAACGAATGGCCGGGGAGCACCCATTCCTGCCCCACATCGGGCACGCCATCGTTCTCGCTCGTGACGTCCTCGATACCATGCCAGTGGATCGTGTGCGGGTCGGTCGCGTTATTGTAGAGGATGACGCGGACATGATCGCCTTCGGTGACGCGGATGGTGGGTGCGGGGACGCGACCGTTAAACGCAATCATGCTGACTTTCACGCCCGGGCGGATCTCATGCACGACATTGCTTGATACGATATGATAGAGTTTGATCGGGACGCCGTTCTCGACGATGATCTCCGGCTCCATCGGCACGTCAGGGTCACTTGGGAGCGTCGGGGTAAGGCCGTAACTTTCGTAGTACTCTTCTTGGCTCGGCGGGATGGGGTCAGGCGTGATGACGGGCTTCATCTCCATGTGCATCATCGCCATGCTGGGCCTGCTGTTGTAATTATCGAACATGAGCCCGTCGACAAACATCACGAGGATGCTGAAGATGATGAAGACCAAGAGGACCTTCATGCGGCCGGGGAGCTCATCCATTGTTCTTCCCCTCCATAATCTTCGGGTCCACGCCTTTCTTTGGTGCTACCTTCGGCGGAGCGATCATATCAGGCGTGATGCGGTTGGCCACTATAGTGGTTGGCGATTGCTTCACGAGCGCGTGTGTATCTTTGGCCGCTACGGGATGCGGTCCGAGCGGCGGCGGAAGTTGGTTTGTGGATACTGATTGCGTTGTTGCCACTGTTGTAGAAGTTGCTGTTGAAACCGCGCTCGAAGTCGGTCCACCCGCGAACGTGGATACGATCTCCGCTTGCTTCGTTACCGATGCGCTCCAGCCCGCATGCACGAGTATGACGGCGACGACCGCTGTGCCAAGCGTCCCGAGGTAGAGCGCGATATCGCTTGGAGGTGCGGCCGGTGACGGCGCAGTGGCGCGTACGCACGTCGCGACATAGTCTTCTGCGCCAGAGCAATCGCTTGGTGGCGTCGGGTGCACGTACATATCGCGCGCAAGAAACGCGGTCCCGATCAGCGCGAGCGCGACGAGCGCAAGGATGAGCGTCGCGTATTTCGACTGGCGCTTGTTCTCGACTTCCGGGCCAACGAACACGGGAGCGGGGCTCATTGCTCGGCCTCCCAGCTCACGGGCTTCAGCAGTTTCGCGCGGTACGCGAACGCGATAATAGCGAGCGTCGCGATCGGTGGCACGAAGGGCACCCACGGCGCGACGCCGAGGATCGCGAAGCGCTCCGCGAGGTGCGGCAAGAGTTGCCACAACCAGTACCATGCGAGCGCGAGGACAAGGAGGATGTGCGGTACTGCTCCTGCCATTGCATCTTCCCATTCGATCTGCTTGCCTGGGTTCTCATGCACCCATGCGATCTCGGCCAAGCGGTACGCGAGGAAGAGCGACCATGCGGCGCCGAGCACGATCAGGAAGATCTCGATGAACGGTACGAGGATCATCAGCCATTGCGGACCGTTGCCAAGCCACGTCTGGACGATGGAGCCATCGACGAAGTACACGACCAGGATGTCACGGAAGAACATGAGGTAGCAGAATGGCAAGTAGGCGTAGCCGAAGTAGGTGAGCGCGAGGCGCGTGCGTACTTTGAGGATGGAGGCGCTCGTGGCGGTGACGAAATAGTAGAGGAGGAACACGGCCGCGATCGCGACGAGCGCGTACGTGAGCGCGTAGAACCAGTGGAACTTGACCGATTCGAGGTGGAAGAATGCGTTGAGCATCGAACCCCAGTCGGTAAGGAGTCCACCTTCAAGCGCGACGAACATCGCTAATACACCGAGGATGCCAAGCGTGAAGAACGTCTCAAACCCGTTGAGCTGGATGCCCTTGAGGATTTCGTAGCCAGGGGGGAGGTATTCGTAGTGGATCGCATCGTACGGGCAGTTCTTGATGCAGTTGCCGCACAGGATACAGTGCCGGTTGCTCTCTGTGTGTCCTAACTGCGGGACGTTGAGGTACATCGGGCAGCCGTCGCTGTTGATGAGTGGCTTGCGCAGGTGCGTGACGTTCTTGGGTGCGGTTCTTGTCGATGAGACGCACCATTGCCCTTTGCAATCCTTGCACTTGTTGCGGTCCGTTCGGAGTCCAAGGAACGCTAAGCGTCCGAAGAGATGCGGTAATGCGCCGACGAAGCAGAAACTGCGGCAAAAGGTTCTACGTGGAAGCATGACGCCCGTGACGAACGCGAAGAGGAAGAAGAACAGTACGAACTCGATGGACATGATGATGCTGTTCGTGATATTCAATGCGTCATGGAGGTAGCCCAGTGTGAGGAATGTGATGAAACCCATGAAGACGAATTTCGTGATGCTGATCGGTTTCGCTTCTTTGCCGAAACGCAATTTCTTCCCGACCATGTTCCCGATGTCGGTGATGAGACCGAAGGGGCAGAAACCCCCGCACCAGATGCGGCGGAAGATGATGATCGTGAGGATGAAGAGCGGCCACCACAGGACCCATGTCGCGTTCACGAATACGTCGCGGTCGTTGTGCCAGCCGAGGGCTTTGAAGAGATCACCCAAGAGCGGGATGTTGCTCATCTGGAATACCGGGACGCCCGACGCGTACAGGATCATGGGGAGCACACCGATGAGGAGCGCCACCATCATGAACCACGGGAAGAAGTGGAAGCCCTTGATGTTCAGGCGGTAGATCCACTGGAACGGATAGTATTTTCCGGTGCCAGGTCCTGTTTCTAATTTCGGGCCCTTGACGCCTTCGGGCAACAGTGTGCCGTCGTAACCGACTTCTCTGAGTTGGAGTTTGGCTTTGGTCTCTGGACTCGTGGGCGGGACTGCGGGCGCTGGAGCAGCGGGCGTACCTACCGGTGTAGCAGCAGGCGCTGGCGTGATAACGGCGGGCATCTAGAGCACCCCTCGCTTCACGCCGATGAGCACGGCCGCGACGATGATGCCGCTCGCGACGAGGAACAATGGTCCGACGTACGGCTGCTCGACATCCATCGTGTGCATGGACTGCCCCATGTACTGGCCGTCCTCATAGTAATCGATGATGACGAGATAGCTCCCTACGCGGTCGATCACGAGCTGCGTATCGAACTCGTTCGCTCGCTTGCCTGTTGGTTGGCCCCAGGCGTTGTGCAAGAGTTGGTACGACGGGTCACGGTACGATTCGCCGTTCGCCCATTGCCACACGGTATCATCCTGGTAGACGCCGTAGTGGATCGTGACGTTGCCGTTGATCGTCCCTTTCGGGTGCGCGACATGGCTTTGGATCGTGATGAGATCTCCCGTGACCGGGACACGTGGCATCGTCGTATAGCTCGCTTCCCAGATATGACCGATGTAGCTATATTCGATAACGGGGAATTTGTGCGCGGCAACGAGAGAAGCTGGAAGCAGGAGCAGCACTGCAAGCGCGCACAAGCCGATGGCGGCCCCCCACCTCTCACCCATGAAGACGGGAACCCGACGAGGGGGTTTATAAAAGTTCCTCAGAGATTTATAAAGGGGTTTTAAAAAAGGAGGGGGTGTTGACGGTTTACGTACGGCTCACCAGTAGGATTCCACTAACCACTGAAGATCGACGCACCAGTGGGCACGTACGACACAACAGTAGGCGGCGCACCTACGCAGAAACAACTACAATTAGTGGTGAGATTCACTTTCGCAACAGGTGCGATTTCTTTATCGACTTCAAAGCCTGCAGAAATTGCTTCTCCCCGCCCCGCGGCAAACCACTGTAGAACATGCCTTTGCGCGTACGGATCTCCAAATACGGAAAACTATTGCTCAACCAAAGAGATGCGATAACACGATATTTAATCCGCAACGAAATAATGTCCGACCAAGGAACAAACAGCGATGGCTGTTGAGGACCATCCCCTATAGTGTATTTACTCGTTCGAATTCCAGAATCATACATTTTTGCCATTGGACGTGAAAGAACAAACACCATAAGGAATATCAAAAATACGATTAACACCCAACGCAACCAAAACCCCGCTGACGGATCACTAAAAACCGCCCAGGTGAAAAACGCTAAAAATAGCATAATGATAACATCATTACGATACCCATACGACCAAATTACACGATCCACAATACCCTCCAATAAAGTATTCTTAAAAAGTTAAGCATTCTTGTTCAGCAATGAGCATTTCCATGCGCATGACAGGTGTTGGTGGGCCATCCCCCACGCGAACCGCCGGAGCTTCCTGAACCTCCTGAACCCGATCCTGTGCCGCCGTTCGAATGCGACCCTGTACCACCCGAATTCGACCTTGTACCGCCATTCGAACCCGATCCTGTGCCGCCGTTGTTTGATGCCGAAGAACCTCCCGAAGATGAAACCATCATACCACCAAGCGCCAGACGACCCACAATCCTCGCTAAACCATATCCTGCCGCAGCTTCACCAGCAGCCCTGGCGATTAATCGAGCACCCGTTATCGTACGAAACAAACTCTTCACACTACCAAGATTAGTAACATGACCTTGATTAATAGGCAACACACGAGCACCCGCGCCACCAGTAACCGCACCAATAGCTGCCGATCCCGCCACACCTTCACTCCAATCATGTTCTTCTAAAACATTCGTACCGGTTTGGAAAAGCACACCATCAATAGCACCAACAGCAGCGCCCTGAGTGACGGCTGCTGCAGTTCCCGTCAATCCTGCTTGTGCAATTATAAATTCTGCCGCTACCGGCCCCGCCACCGATGCAGCAGCACCCGCCACAGCACCCACGGCAGCATAACCACCTAAACCCGCCCACGTATCGCCATCCGACCAATCAGCATCCCTGTGCGTCCAAGCGTATATTCCCGCCCCTGCAATAGCACCCAAGACGAACCCTACAGCAACTTGCGGTAAGTGTCCTGTCTTATCCACACGCGTCATCGGATTATTTCTCTCAAACGCATAGCGATTCAGAGATTGCGGATCGTACAAATCCGGAAGGACATTGTCTGGTTGTGTGAATATTCCCCAATCCGGGTTGTATTTTCTGAATTCGAAGTCAATATCTCCTGAAACAGCGTCCGCTTCCTTACCTTCATACGTATAACGCGTAGCCGCCCCACCGGACGCCACAGAACCGAACGGTTCGTATGTGGTGCGTTCTGTCACGCCACCCGTGGTGTTCGTCGCGACGTTCGCGCTTCCTTCAATATCATTGAGTAATGTCGTTATCGTCCCGTCCGGGTTCTTCTGCGCGATGAGATCAGCGTTCGCATCAAAATAGTACGTCGTGTTGTACGTGCCAGAGCTATTGACCACACGAACGAACTCATCGCTGATGTACGTGACCGTCTCTTTGAGCGTGCCGTTGCTCCAGTACGTTTTCTTCACAAGCATCTTCTCCATCGTCGGATGATATACGTACGTCTGCAAAACAGCAGCAGAGGCGTTATTCCCATCACGGATCGAGACAAGTTGATTCTTGCTGTTGTACGTGCGATACTTCCCATCACCAGTGACTAAGTTCCCATTCGCATCATACGTCAAATTCAGTAAAGCAGCATGCGTGAGCGGAATGCAAACGACCAATAGCGTCAGGACGACCGCGATCACGACCGACACGCCCTTATGACTGGCTCGTGGTCGTCGGTTCATCCCATCCTCCAAACTTCAATCGTCGTGATATTCAGACGATTCTTCCCGTTCATCGTACCAGGAGCAACCGCGATAAAGTCCCCAAAGCTCGAGCTGCCGATGCCTTCGCTGCTGGAGCATGATCCGCCAACACGACACGCTTTCGTCGTGTTCCCGGTCACGTTCACGCTAATGAGGATCGTATGTTGGGTATTCGTCGCGTAATTATCCGTCGCACTGAATCCGACGCTATCGTGCTTGAAACGCTGCGCCGTCTCATTGAAGCGTTCGAAATGATATTTATCGCCAGATGTGCTTGAGCCACCGCTCGCGAAGTAGAATTTGGTGTTCGTGATGTTCGCAGTGGTGAAGACGAGCGTGATATTGTACCCGTTCGTGTACGAACGCAAACTCGCGTTCGCACTGAACATGTTCGAACCGAAGTCAGAGCCGTTGTACGTAATCCAACCATTCGTCGAATCCCACACCCAACCACTATTCAGCGTAAAGCCTTCGTTCGAGCTCGTGAACGTATAATTCGCCACGAGCTGCGGATACCCGCTAAAGATCGAGACGTTGATCGTATCGCTGATAGCGCTATTCGACATATTACTCGTTTGGTTGGCAAACGCGAAGAACGTATACGAAGACGACAAGTTACCCGTTGCGTTCACAGCCCACGTCAAGACTGCGCATTGGTTCGCGCTCAAATTCACGGTTTGCGGATTCGCTGATGTCGTATAGAATGGGGTCGCACCGACACTCGTCGAAATAAGACCGCCCTTGCTCGAATTCCCACCACTACCACCGCCACCGGTGGTGGATGTGATAATCAACTGCGTGTCGTAGAAGTTGCTATACGCGTACGTGCTCCCCGACTTGCTCGCGTTATAATGCAAGAGCGTGTACACGTAATACGACCCACCACTGTTCTCGACAAAGTCGGTAATCGACGACGTCACATTCCCACTGTGATTCACGGAACCACCAGTATTCTGACTATGCAACTTACGCCACGACGAACCAGTCACATTACCAAGATAGAACGCCTTCGTAATAGACACCGAGCCACCACTCAAATCACCCGTCCAATACGCCCACGAGGTGATATTTGTGATATCACCTGGCGATTCATCAATCTCCCACTTCAAGCGATGGCAGTACGTATAATCAGTACCGGTGCCGCCGCCAGAACCATAGATACTCGTACTCGAATTACCATCGCTAATAGCGATCTCATTACTCCCACTGTACGCGTTCGCATCACAAGAAGACCAACTATAGAGAGCAAGCGAAGCATTAGCAGCCTCCCACCAACCACTAAAGCTCGCGGCTCCCGTAGGAACATACGACACAACCGTAGATTCTTCCCCGACGTGCACCGTATCAGTAATCCCCGCGGCAACCAAAACACGAGTCGGAGTTCGACCGACCTCAATCTCCTCACGAGACACCTCAACCTCCTCACCAGTCTCAGAGATCGATAACACACGAACAGGCACAGACACCAAATCATCACTATCCACGCTCACATCCAACAAGCGATAATGCGCGTTGTAATCAACACACTCAACGTTATGATGCCCATCACGCTCAATAGCACAATCAATCGGCACCGTACCAGCAAAGCTGCGCAAATCTTCCAACGGCTTCCAGCGCCCGTTCTCAAAGCCGAAACGCGGCATGCTCGAATACGTTGTTGTACACATCTCACCCGAGCAGTGGCGCTCACGAGCAAAGGAGTACTCGCCATCAGGATCCAAAACCGCAGACTCACGCGGTCGCGGGATCTCCAGATCCTCACCCACGAAAGCCTCACTTGGCGTCTCCTTTGAAACGGCAGGTACAATTTCTTCTTCCTGCTCCGCCTCAACAGCCTCAGGAACCACAACATCTTCCTCAGACGTCTCCTCAATCGTCTCTACCGGCACAACAGCATCCACAGAGGGTTCCGTAGTCTCTTCAGGAGGCACAACCTCTTCAGAAGGCATCGTTTCTTCATCCACAAACGTCTCAGTCACAACCTCGCCAGTCAACATATCCGCAGGCGGAGTCTCAACGATCGGTTCGTCCGCGACCACCGCCTCAGTTCCTTCCGCCGGTTCTCCAACATCCTCAGTCGGCTCCGGATCCATGCTCACCGTCACGTTCCCGCAAGCAGCGCCAGAGCAGCAAACGCTCGCGCTCACATTGAAGAACTGACCCTTCGCGACGCCCATATCACCAGACGTCATCGAAATAGACAATCCAGCAGGACCGTCCGTCGTATTCACCACAGAAGGAGCATGCACGGTCGAACCAGCATACGTGAACACAATCGTCTCCACCAACCCAGCGATCTGCCGGATACGGTTCAGCGCATCAATACTGTAATTGAACGCGAAAATAGCAGTTCCATTCCAGTACGACTTCGTCGCACGCTCCAAACGATAGAGATCATCGTACGTCATATTCTCCACCGTCAAATCAACCCCATCAGCGATACTCTCGATATTGCCGACGTCATCGTACGTGTACGTAATATTCTGCACCGCACCGGTGCGGATCTGCTGCAGGCGCAACGTGTCCGCATAGTACGTGAGACTCGTGTTCAACCCGTTGGAGAACGAACGGCCCGAAGGATTCCCTAGCGCGTTGTAATCGATGTCCGTCACAATGCCTGTCATGTTCTCAAGCAATCCCTGGACGTTATAGGCGGTCAGGATAGATTGACCGTTCGGCAACGTCTTATTGACCGCATGATTCATGCTATCGTACTGGTACGACGTCGAAGCCGTCACACCACCAGTCGTCAAATTCTCCTGCGTGACGCGCAGGCGTTGATCGTGTGCGTACGAGAGATTCGTCTCAGTCGAGTTCACCCGCGACAACGTTCCTTTTACCGGCGAGTCATAGGTATAACTCGTCGTTTCATCCGTGCTGTTCTGGCGCGTTAAGCGATTCAAACCATCATACGTCAATTCAGTAATCGTCCCACGACCGTCCGTCTGGCGAATCAAGTTCCCGCTCGCGTCATACGTGTAATTCCACGTGCCCATGTCCGGATCGACCATGCCTGTCTTGCGCCCGAGCGTATCGTACGCGAAGCGGATCACGTTCCCGCTGCTATCGTTGATGACCAAGAGCTGGTCAGCGCCATCGTATGTGTAGCGTGTCGTATACACCTGGCTGCCGTTGTACTCAACCACACGGATGATATTGCCGCGTATATCGCGCACGACATCCTTGCGATTCCCAAGCTCATCATAGCGCGTCGTCGTATTACGATTGTACGTAATGTCGATATGGGAATTATCCGTTCGCGTCAAGCGTGTGACACGATCAGCACCATCATACGTATAGCGCGTGTAGTAATTCGAGGCGTTCTTATCAGAATACGAACTCGAAGAGGCATAATACGGATTACCTGTAGCGTTCAAGCGGTTCTCGCGATCGTACACATAATCCTGCGTAGCATACAGACCATCCTCGGCAGAAGCCTTCACCTGCACCAGTTTCTGGCGACCGTCGAAATAGTATTTCTGGGTCACATTCTTCGTAGAATCGATCTTTCGGCGGATCTCAACCGCCTCCGGCGTCACGCCGTTCAAATCGTAGAGATATTGCGAAGTAGGGCTCGCCTCCGTATCGTACGGTTCAATAGTCTTGTTCGGTCGGCCGAACACATCATACGTATTCGTCGTTACGTATCCGTTTGCATCCGTAGACGTACGCACGTTCCCCGTGCCGATATCGTACGTGGCCTGCGACGTCTGCGCAAGCGCATTGAGCGTCTGCAACACAAACGTTCTCGTTTGCGTATCGAACGTGTAGTTCGTCACATATCCGCGCGCGTCACGCACCGCAATAACATCCCCATACGCATCGTACGTATAGTTCGTTGTGGAATCGCCTGAAGAAAGATACGCGCGAACACCCGTCGGATCGCCTTGCGCGTTATTCGTGTAGTTCGTGCGGCGAAGAACGGTGGAATTATCGCTGTCAAGCGAAACAGTGGAAGCGACCGTATTGACAATCCAAGAGCCAGAATTGTAATCGTAGACGATACGCGCATAGGACTCATCGCCCGTGACCGTCGGATCGCCAAAGTCATTCTTGAAGAGCACATTCCCGTAGATATCGTACGTGTAGTTCACGATATGCGCACGTGGAGCCGTCTGGCCATCGACCTCATCGATGCGTTCGCCGATCATAGTGACGACCGTACCCGCCCCTTGCGATGATGTCGCATACGTCCTGGTCGTATTGCGTAGCGCGACGGTGCTGCGATTGTACTCAATCGTCGAGAACTCCCGCCCCTGCAAGGCGTCGGTCTGATGGTACTTGTGGATGATATTGTCGCCGCTCGGGTTCTGCTCGCGCGACTCGCCGAAACCGCGGAATTCGCTGCTCGTGCGATCAAATTTGTACATCCCACCGCGATACGTGTAATCGTTCTGCCCGATCACTTCACGCGTATCCGTGAATCCGTTGTGCGTCTGGATGCTGCGCACCACAGCGATAGCGACCGGCAAGTCCTGAATACCATCACTACCCGTATTATTGAACTCCGGGAGTGTGGAAGGAGAATAATCGATCGTGATCGTGCCGCCGAACGGATAGCGGATCTTATAGAGCATATAATTGCGGAATCCCCCATCGCGCCAGTTCCCGCTGCAATTCGCAAACGAGCAATCATCGCGCTTCACCAAATCAGGCAAGCCATCGCCGTTCACGTCCGTCAGGCGCACTCCCTTGTTGGAAGGTCCGTCAACGAACGCCAAATCGACGCTCACATTCCAAAGTCCAGTGTCGTTCTTCCATCCTGTGCCGTTATTCAAGAGCACACCAGAACACGAAGATGCAGTGCACGCCTGGCGCTTGACGAGATCCGGCAGCCCATCACCATTCACATCTACAATGCGCACGCCATTATCTCCGTGCGTGGTATTGATGAATGCGTACTCCTGCGGTACGAGCCAGCCATTATCCGGAGTCCAACCGCTGCCATTGTTCAGCGCGGTACCATTGCACGTCGCATCGCTGCAGTCCATGCGTTTGAGAAGGTCTGGCAGACCATCGCCATTGATGTCGGCGACTCGAGTCCCCCAGTCTAAATAGGCACCGGCGATAGGCATATCGATCGGCGGAGACCAATCGTAATCACCAATCCAGTTCGTCCCATTATTGACGGCACCCATGCTACAGGCGCCAGCGCAGGCCTTGATAACATCGACCAGACCATCGGCATTCACATCTGTCAACTCTGTGCCCGAGGGACTGCTATCGATCAACGAGAAAGCATATCCTTCCGCCAATTGGAATTCCGTCGTATTCACCCAACCTGTGCCGTTGTTCAACAAGGCCATGACGCAATACGACGGAGCGCACTGCCAACGCTTGATAATGTCAGTCTTCCCATCACCATTCAGATCCACTAGACGAACAGCGTTATCCAAACCGGCGGCAGTGACAAAAGAGAAATCGGTACTGAGATTCCACACCCCGGTGCTCACGTCCCAACCACTGCCGTTGTTGATAAGCACAGCACTGGCAGTCATGGAACGCTGGATGAGATCCATCAACCCATCCCCGTTGAGGTCGACAAAACGCACCCCCGTATCTTTTCCGCTCGCATTCTCGAATGCGTACGCTTGGCTGAGGTTCCACGCGTCGTTCTGCGTCGTCCAGCCGGTGTTGTTGTAATACTCAAATGAGGTGCTCGGCAAGGTGCTGCTCGAATCGTTCCCCTTCACCGTGATGCTCGAAATAGGTTGCGCCGCACCGAAATTCGCATACGCGATCTGATAGGAGCGCACCAGGGAATGCGTTGTGGAATAATTGACCTTGACGAGGATAGTATCCAATCGCCGAGCATACGATTCCTTGTGACCGTTCCTGAAAGAAATACGTCGATCAGGCCTATTGGCATACGTGAATTCAACCCGACGAGCGAGATCGTCATTATACCGGATCGTCGTGAGGTATACCGCCCCAACGTCCCCTTCAGACGCATACGGATTCTCGCTGTAATCATAGAAGATCGTGTTCTGGTACGTATCCGTCACCTGATCCAGATACCAGCGGACCGCATACGGATAGAGCGTGGAGTTCAGTTCGCTATCAGCGTTATAGCCGAACTGGTAGAGGGTACCGTCAGTAGTGCGAACGGTGAAATAGCGACCATACGTATTGGAAGCGCCGCTCTGGTTCTTGATAAGGAAGAACGACTCGATCTTCGTGTGCCAGCGGTCAGCAGTGGCGTTGTAGACGAGTTCATAGCGGCGACCATCAAGCACCAGGAAGTACTTGTCGTCAGTCGCATTCGTCGCAGTACCGTTGATGTCGCGTTGGACATAACTCTCCGTCATCATCCAGCCCGTGCCGACGATAGAGGACGCGTCAGCCCCTTGGCTATTGTAGGAGAGCGCGATCGAAGGCGCTAAACCATTCGTTCCCGGCGGGACCGCTATCGGATACGAGTAATAGAACGCACCCGTGAACGTATCGGCGCCATAATTCGCCGTCGATGCCAACGCACCCAGTTTCGGAATCGTCGGACCATTCACCGCACTCGAATAATCATCAGCGAAAATAACCGCCGGACAAAAGAGCAACAAACTCGCCACCAGAACGATCGCGCTAGCGATCCTCTGACGAGAACTTAATGTGCTCTCACCCACCCAACAAAACCAGTATCCTCCTGGATACTTAAATTTTCAGAACAACTCAGTAGTGAATACCTGTGAAAATAATGTCCACAGGCACCGTCACACAATAATTATGTCCACGTCCGTAAACAACTAGTCTTGCAACCAATCAAACGTCTCTACGACGGGCTTGAGCTCAAGGTAGCGCTGCGGGACGAACAACGCACCTTGCGCGCGGTACTCACCATACAGCTCCGGCGCATCATCGATGCGCGGATATTTGTATTCAGGGATGTCCGAGTGCGCGAGCGTCACGAGCGTGCGCCAATAGTTCCACATCATCTCACCGGTGAGTTTCCGCTCGTCATTCACCGCATGGTACGGCGCGCGGATAAGATCGCGCGTGAGGAAATAGGTGTCGCCAAAACCCGAACCCGTATGCGCTTGGAAAAGATTCGGGTGAATGATCGAACGATCGCCATCCGGATAGAGGTAGCCGATGCCGGTCAGATACAGCCTCAGCACATCCGGCAAACGGGAGTTCTTGACGTGCGGCGTCGGGACGTACTCATCAATTCTATACTGGTATCTGCGTGTTGAGCGAAACCCGAGCTCTCTGAAGACATCCTCAAAGCCATTCTCGTCGAGAAATGACTCGATCTGGGCGTTGCAACCCGCATAGACGCTTTTCCAGCCGTCACCGAAAAAAGGCTCGTATTCTTCTGGCCGGAAATAGCACACGTATTCATTCTCGATATTGTCAGCCATCGCGCTGCAGTTGTCCGCATCGAGCAGCCACGTGTCGAAGCGCGGATTGTACCGTCGCGCGTATTTTCGACGCAATTCAGAAGCGACGAAGTCCGCAGGCGCGCGAGTGGAGCGCTCCGCGCGCTCGTGGATGACCGCGTCGAATTGCGCGCGTGTCTGGGCCGGGATATGCGTATCGGACATAACGGCAGGGATGTTGACTGCTGATTTAAAGATTCTCGAGTCGCAGTGCCGCTTTACCGCATCAACGCCTATTCACGGTCGCGAGATCGTCGCCGGAAAAGCGCGCGTCACCATATCGAACACCGCGGGGATATCAGTACCGTACGTCGTATCGGTCTCAAGCAATGTGCCGTAGCGCACGCGCGCCTGCTCCGCAAGCACAATCTGTCGACGCTCATCAGGCGTGTGCTGCGCCCTGGATCGCGCGTCGTATCGCGCGGCATCGATATTGTCGCGCGCCACGATCCTCGCGCGCCGCACCTCAGAGTCACAATCGACGAGCAGCACATGATAGTTCACGCGCGGCAGCATATGATATTCGGCGAGGTAAGCCGCATCGATAAGGGCTATTCCCTTCACGGAGCGCAGCTGCTCCTCGATACCAAGGGATACGGGCACGCGAAGGATCTCAGCCAACTGTTCACGCTTCGCATCATCGCCAAACACGACTGCAGCAAGTCGCACTCGATCAAAGCCACCAGCAGTAAAGATACCTGGAGCGATCTCGCTCTCAATCCGCTCACGCACGCGGCGCTGGAGCGGCGCATCACCACTATATTGTTCGCGCGAGATCATATCCACATCGATATGCGCCATGTTCACGCCCTGAGATGTAGCGTACGCAGCCAACTCACGGCACAGCGTCGTTTTCCCGGCACCGCTATTGCCGCTCACGCCAAGCACCGTGACGCCACGCAAGCGTTCCTCCAATGCCTGCTTTATCGCCGGGTGGACGTACTGCTCGACCGACGCGCCTTCCGACGCGAGCGCTTTCACGATCGTGGAGCTGATCGCGCGATCGCGCGCATCCGCCGGCAGGAAAATGGTCTGCACGCCGGTCGCGGCATTCACGTCAGCGAGCGTGATCTCATACGCCGCATCCGTCGCATCCCGCACCGCACGCAGGAGATACGGGTAGCCGTTAATTGCCGCGTACGTACGCGCTAAGCCACTGAGTGGAATAACCGACGCTCGCGTTGCATCCCACCCCGCGGCGCGGATCGCGATTTCGGTCAGTCGCACACGCTCCTCAACAGGCAGCAAATGTTTCTTCTCCGGGTTGTGCGCCACCGCGACACAGACGTGATCAAAAAGGCGCTGTTCGAGGACCGTCGTGAGATTGCGGAGGTGACCGTTGTGCACGGGGTCGGCAGAGAGAGGGTAGAGAGCGTTTCGCGATTCCATGCCAGCGGGGTAGAGCTTCCCCTATCTATATCTTTAGATTGGTTCGCGCTATTTGAAGGATCTCACGACGCTCAATGGCCTGCTCACGCCTTCTTTTCCCCCAGCGCATATGCCGCAGCCTGGCGCACCGCATCCTTCGGGTCGACGAACTCCCAGCGGTCGATGACAGGGACGTAAATTCCCTTCACATGCCGACGTTCCATCTGGTTCGCGCAGCGCAAGCACGTGTGCTCAGCAGCGGTCTTGATATACGGCACCCATCCGGTCTTGAATCCGGCGATGTAGAGATCGGTTTGAGATGCGGGGATGCCGTTCTCAAGCAGCGCATCGAGCGTTCTTTCCTCAGCGTGATCGCACGCGCCGATCATCGATTCTGTACGGGATTGGATCTTGTTGCGGATACAGTCCGATTCGCACAAGTAGGCGAGCAGCTCGTTCGTGTCGTTCGCGTTCGACGCAACCGTCACGCCATCTTGTTGAGCGATGCAGCCAAAACGCATCTTCTGGCAGTGCGAGTCCGTCGCAGCGAGGAAACATTCCTTGTAGAGAGGATCGGAGAATAGCGCATTGGGGCTGTGTGCCGCGGCATATCGGAACGCGAGTTCCTTGTAGCGTTGCGCGGTCTTGGGATTGGAGAGCACGTAGGCTCGCGTGCGTTCCTGCAAGTCGAGAGCGGGGTATCCTCCGCGGAATTGCGACGCGGTGAAATCTATCTTGGAACCATCGGGCAAGAGATTGAGATAGTGCGAACCCATGCTCGCATACGCGGTGCCCTCAAGCGAACCGCGCAGCAGGGAACCGCCGAAAATATCCTGAGCGAGTACAGACACGACAGCGCAGTGGCCGTAATGCGGGTTCTCAGGAGTCCAACCGTCGGGGCTGAGCGTGGTGTCAGGACTGCAGATCTTCGGAAGCAATTCTGTGAAGCGGCCTACATCAATATCGGACATGCGTCCACCAACCCCACCTCGTTTGCGGGATGGCAACGGGTATCAGGATTTAACCCTTTCCTTAGGCGATGCTCCACAGCAACCCTTATATATCAATCTCAGGAACCTCCACAAACACGAAACCCGGCCACCGTAGGGGGGTATTTGCCGGGGAGGGGTACACAATGCTTATGCCGACACCATTGATCCAGATACTTCTGCTCATCGCGGTACTCACACTTGGGTACACGTTCTTCATCGCCTGGTCTGTCAAGCGCCTACCAACGGGCACGGACAAGATGCGAGAAATCGCTGACGCGATTCGCGAAGGCGCGATGGCGTTTTTGAAGCGCCAGTACAAGATTCTCGCGGTGTTCGTCCTCGCGATGACGATCGTGCTGTACTTCGCGATCGGGTGGCAGACCGCGTTCGCATTCGTCTTCGGTGCGCTCCTCTCAGCGATTGCCGGTAACATCGGCATGCGCATCGCGACGCACGCGAACGTACGCACCGCGCAAGCCGCGAAGACGAGCTTGAGTAAAGCGCTCGATGTCGCAGTCAAGGCCGGCGCAGTCATGGGTATGGGCGTTGTCGCGCTCGCCTTGGGCGGTATCGCAGTGCTCGTCTGGGGCTTTGACGCGTTCTCGGGTGTGCACCAGATGCGCGCACTCCTCGGCTTCGCGTTCGGTGCGGGTTCCATCGCGCTCTTCGCACGTGTCGGCGGCGGCATCTACACGAAAGCAGCGGATGTCGGCGCAGACCTTGTCGGTAAGGTCGAAGCGGGCATCCCCGAAGACGACCCGCGCAACCCAGCAGTCGTCGCGGACAACGTGGGCGACAACGTCGGCGACATCGCCGGCATGGGCGCTGACTTGTTCGAGAGCTTCGTGGGCATCATCATCAGCTCCATGATCCTCGGCCTCGCGCTGCCGTTTGGTGGCGTCGCCGCAGCATCATACCCGCTCGCGCTCGCTGCGTTCGGTGTGATCGCAAGCATCATCAGCGTCTACGTCGTGCGCACGAACCACGACCACAAGATCGGCGCGGCGTTACGCAATGGTCTGATCGTGAGCAGCGTGCTCGTCCTCATCGGCGCGTACGCACTCAGCCGCTATTATTTCCCGGGCAACCTCGGACCGTTCTGGGCTGCGACCGCGGGCCTGCTTGCGGGACTCGGTATCGGCATCCTCACGGAGTATTACACAAGCGCTGAGTACGGCCCGACCAAGGGCATCAGCAAATCGAGCACGACCGGGTCGGCGACGAACATCATCGAAGGCCTCTCGGTCGGCATGCAGAGCGTTGCGCTCCCGACCGCGCTTGTGGTCGCGGCGATCGCGGTCTCGTACCACGTCGCTGGCCTCTACGGCATCGCGCTCGCGGGCGTCGGTATGCTCTCGACATTAGGCATCTCGCTTGCTATCGACGCGTACGGTCCGATCGCGGATAATGCCGGTGGTATCGCAGAGATGGCAGGCATGGGCGAGAAGATCCGTAAGCGCACGGACGCGCTTGATTCCGCAGGAAACACGACGGCCGCTATCGGCAAGGGTTTCGCGCTCGGCAGCGCAGCGATGACCGTCCTCGCGTTCTTGGGCGCGTTCACGGAAGAGGTCGGCAGCGCGGTGAGCGTCGCGGACCTGTCGCTTACGAACCCGACGATCGTGATCGGTCTGATCATCGGTGCGATGTTGCCGTTCCTCTTTAGCAGCATGACGATGCGCGCAGTATCACGCGCCGCATTCGCGATGATCGAAGAAGTACGCCGCCAGTTCCGCACCATCAAGGGCTTGATGGCAGGCAAGGCGCGCGCAGACTACGCGAAGTGCGTGGATATCGCAACAACCGGCGCATTGAAGGAAATGATCGCACCGGGCTTGCTTGTTATCTTGTCCCCATTGGTCGTCGGATTGCTGTTTGGCATCCCGGCACTCGCAGGCTTGCTTGCGGGCGCGTTGGTGTCCGGCATGATGCTCGCGATGACGATGGTCAACGCCGGTGGCGCATGGGATAACGCGAAGAAGTACATCGAGAAGGGCGTGTACGGCGGCAAGGGCAGCGATGCGCACAAGGCAGCAGTGACGGGCGATACCGTTGGAGACCCGTTTAAAGATACTTCTGGTCCAGCGCTCAACATCCTGATCAAGCTCACGAGCATCACGACGCTCGTGTTCGTCCCGATCTTCTTGAAGTTCGGGCACTTGATCGGATAAGACGGTTTTTGTTTTTCCTTTCTTTTTTTCGATTCTTCGGCAACGTCAGCTTGATAAAACGGGCCCGGCTCCTCTCCCCCCGATGGCACCTGCATCATCGCGCATCACGGCTGGCGGGCAGTTCATGTTCGGTCTCGCGGTCGGCGCCCTCTTCGAGCTCGCTATGCCTTCATCACCGACGGAAACGTACGCGCAGCGCACGGTATCCAACACCATTTTCGGCATGATCGTAGGCGGGATGGCGCACCCGTGGCTGTACCGCACTGAGAAAAGATACACGTTCGTGGAACGGCTCACGTACGGCACGAGCTGCGCCACAGGCACCATCTGCGGCCAGGAACTCACGCGTGCGATCAGACAATACTTGTAGACCTATTTCTTCACTGCTTTCTTTCCCGTCGTCTTCGTCTCTTTCTTTTCGAGCATCTTTGACACGCATTCCGGCATCGGCACGAACATATGCTCGCGGTAGCCAATCCACGCTTGATAGTTGCGTACGATCTGCGGGAACAAGCCCTTGAGTGCGCGCACAGTCTTGTGGAACTCGCGGGGCCCTGGAGCTGCGATGTAGAGCAAGAGATCCCAACCACCTAAGGTCTTCGCGCTGCGAATCACGCTGCGATCCGTCTCCAAGTACGATTCGAGTTTCGCTTCGCTCGTCGCGTCGAACATCTTCGTCTCGATCGTGTACGTGTACCACTGCAATCCCAAGAGCGTCAAATCAGGAACGACCGTGAAGCGGCGGATGACGCCGTTCGCTAACAGCTGCTTGATGCGATACGCGACCGTGTCGGGGCTCACTTTCGTGCGCGAAGAGATATCGTACGTGGACAAGCGGCAATCCGTCGAGAGCTCGCGCAAGATGATCAAGTCTGTCGCATCGACGACGCAATCCTCGTCATTCGCCGCGATCGTGCGCGGTTTCTCCTTTTGCGCAAGCAACTGCGGGAATGCGGTATGGCCGTACTGCTTAATGATCTCGACCTTATCCTTCTCCAGGATGATGTCGGGGAACTTGCCCGCGATATCGAGCACGAGATCGTCGAACTCCTGCAAGGAGCGTGCCAAGAGCACAATCTCCAGATCCCAGCGGTCGCTGTATTCAATGACCGAACGCACGTTCGGGTGCTTCGCCAAGTACGCGATCAACGAGTCCTGCTCCGAGTGACGCATATCGTCGATAAGGACGAACACGTGGAACGTGTAGAACCCTAATCGCTCGAAATCGAGATGCGGGATGCACGCGCGGATGACGCCTTGCTCTTGCAGACGCTTGATGCGGTAATCGACCGCATCGCGCGAGAGGCGGACATCTTTGGCGATCACCGTGAGGGGAGATCGTGCGTCCGCAGCGAGAAGCTGCAGCACACGCTTGTCTTTGACATCCAAGTCGATGATTTTCTGATCGGTGGAGAGGTCGAAGCGGGAGATGGGCATACTCCGCGGATAACGGAATCCGTTTAAGAATATTGCGGTAAAGGCGTAATTCTAGCGACATACTTTCTCATATGCAGTATCCTTTCCCACCCCAACAAAGGAGGTCTCACAATGGGAGATTCAGGATTACGAGAGGAATTACGAAAGCTCGCCGGCAACGGCGGCAATCGCACGCTAGAAGGCAAGGTGTTCGACACCGACATCCCGATGCGCTGGCCGAAAATCGCGACAGCAACCATCGCAGGACTCAGCATCTTATGGGGCTCGTGCTTCTACGTGCCCGTCGGCCACAAGGGAATCGTGACGCGATTCGGCCAGTACCACGCAGTCGCGGAGAACGGTCTTCACGGCAAGTTCCCCCTTATCGACAGCGTGCAAAAGAAGAACGTCGAGGAAGTGCGTCGCATGGAGTTCGGCTACCGCACGGTCTCGGAAGGCAAGTACGAAGATGTTCCTGAGGAATCGCTCATGATCACGGGCGATGAGAACCTCGTCGACGTATCATGGGTCGTGCAGTCGAAGATCCGCGATCCGGTCGCGTACACCTACAGCATGGCAGATCCTGAGACGACGCTCTATGACATCAGCGAGTCCGTCATGCGCCTCGTTGTCGGAGACAGCACAGTCGATTCCGTCATGACCGACGGCAAGACGCGCATCCAGGAACGCGCGAAAGTAATGATGCAGGAGATCGTGAACGCCTACAATATGGGTCTCGATATCCAAAGCGTCCAGCTCCAAGATGTGGATCCGCCGACAGCGGCGGTACAGCAAGCGTTCGCAGCGGTCAACAGCGCGAAAGAGAAGAAAGCGCAGATGCTGAATCAAGCGGACACGTACGAGAAGGAACAGCTTCCGGCAGCACGCGCATCGGCGAAGAAGACAATCGAGGATGCGACAGGATATGCGGCACAAGTCGTCAACGACGCGGAAGGACAGCGCGATGCGTTCCTTGACGTGTTCAAGGAATACCACAAGGCGCCTGAGCTCACGCGCCGCCGCATCTACATCGAAACGATGGAAGATGCTGGGCCGAAGCTCAAGCTGTACGTCATGAACGGCAAGCAGGGAGTCATTCCGCTGCTCGATTTGAAAAAGGAGTGATGAACGATGAAACTCAAGAACCTCGTATTCGGAAGCGCACTGACGCTCGTAGGCCTCATGGGAGCATGCGGCAGCATGTACACCGTCAACGAGACGGAACATGCCGTCACCAAGCGATGGGGAAAGCCGTATCGCATTGTGCTCAACGTGCGTGAGCCAGGCGTCAATAGCATCAGCGATATCCAGAACCCGGAAGCGAAAGCGCAGGTCGCCGAGCTCACGGCGAAATACGCCCCGCAGGGCATCGACGTCGATGTTGGCGCAGGTTTGTACTTCAAGCTGCCAATCATCGACGGCGTGGAGTACATGGAAGCCCGTGGCCTCGAGTACGACGCCGCTCCGCGTGAGACCATCACGTTCGACAAGCGTCAGATCGTCGTGGACACGTTCGCGCGTTGGGTGGTGTGGGATCCCCTACAGTACCGCAAGACGGTCAAGACGCCCGACGGGATGAAATCGCGCCTGGACGATATCGTCTTCTCGAAGGTACGCGACGCGACCGGCCGGACGCCGTTCGTGGAACTCGTGCGCTCGAGCAACGACATCTTGGACGCGAACCCCGAGCTGCGTGTCGACCGCGTCGAGAACGGCCGCGACTACGTCATGGCGCAGATCGCGAAAGCGAGCAACGACGGCATGCACGAGCAGTTCGGCGCGCATATCGCCGACGTACGCATGAAGCGCGCGGAATTGCCCGAGCAAAACCGCCAGAGCGTGTACGCGAGGATGATCTCCGAGCGTGAGCGTATCTCCAAAGGCCTGACCGCGGAAGGTGAGCAGCTGCTCAACGAGCGCAAAGCGACCGTGGACCGACAGGTGACGGAGATCACGAGCGCCGCTGACAAGACCTCGCTGCAGACGCGCGGTGCCGCAGACGCACAAGTCGTGCGCATCAACGCAGAAGCGCAACGCGTGGACCCAGAGTTCTTCGCCTTCTGGCGAACGATGGAAGCCTACCGCAACGGCGCAGTGAACGGCGCGACCGTCATGCTGGAGCGCGACAGCGACTTCGTCAAGTACCTCCAAGGCCCGAACGGGAAGTAGGAGTTTTCTGTTTTTTCCTTGTTTTATTCCAATTATTCGATAGTCGAGTGGTCTATTGTTCAAGTTTTATGAAAATAATGAGCACCTGTATTATAATCCACACCGTCTGTGTAGGAACATGACAGAAAAAATCAGAGTGACTTTAGACACCAACTGTTTCAATCTAAAGCCCAATAAGTCACTAGATAAATTACATTTATTGGCACAGGAAGGAAAGATAGAAATTTTCAAAACAGACGTCGTCGATACTGAGATCATAGCGAATCTTGACATCACGGCAGAAAAAGTCAAATTGCGCCTGGGCAAATCACAATCGGCGGCAGAAGATGTTGGAATGTTAGTTTTGGGAAACTCGCGCATTGGCCATGCGAAAATCGGAACCGATAAAGCGATTGAACGTTTAGAAAAAACTTCAAATGTACCTGAAGATTGTGGCGGGGCGATTTGGGGTAGTTCTCGATATGGACACGCCACGTATGGCAACGATTCTAAAACCTACATAGAACAGCTCAAAAAAATCGTATTCAACAACTTTGCAGGGTTAGATGAAAAAGGAAAAAAACACTCCCTACGAGATTGTATGCAACTTAGCACGCATAAAATTTACAATAGGGATCACTTCATAACGAGCGAGAAAAAAATATTGAACAAATCAAAAGAACTAATGGAATTAGGAATCTCAGTTATGAGCTCCGAAGATCTGATCCGACTCTTAAATGAAGGGAATCAAAATCAGGGTCACGCTCATTAAGAGAGTTAACACATCCAGAAAACTGATCCTGCGACATTCCCCCGCAACCCTTAAATACCCTTCAACAACCCGTTCTTCTATCGTTTTCCCGTCGAGAAATAGGCGCTCTCTATGACCCCAGAACAACCTCCCAAAAGTGACTACGGTGCAGCAAGTATCACCGTCCTGGAAGGCCTGGAAGCGGTCAGGAAGCGCCCGGGGATGTACATCGGCTCCACGGGCCCAAGCGGCCTCCACCACTGCGTCTATGAGCTCGTAGACAACAGCATCGACGAGGCCATGGCAGGCCACTGCACGAAGGTCTCAGTCATCCTGCACGCGGACGGCTCGTGCGGGGTCGAGGGTAACGGCCGCGGCATCC
>CAZIKW010000001.1:28884-36299 GCA_964540015.1 uncultured Methanosarcinales archaeon
TCGCGTATTAAGTATACTTCTTTATCATACTTGATCTCCTTAGCTGGAATCACTTCAATTGGGTCGAGGATAACGGCCGCGGCATCCCGACCGATATCCACCCGCAACTGAAGATCAGCGCAGCGGAAGTCGCGTTGACGAAGCTGCACGCAGGGGGTAAGTTCGACAAGAACAGCTACAAGGTCTCGGGCGGCCTCCACGGTGTCGGTGTCAGCGTCGTCAACGCCCTCTCGACGAAAGTCGATCTCACGATCAAGCGCGACGGCAAGATCCATCATATGCAGTTCGCGAACGGCGGCCACCCGGTAGCACCACTCAAAGTCATCGGCGACACGACTGAGCGCGGTACGTTAGTCCGCTTCTGGCCAGACCCGTCGATCTTCCAGGAGACGGTCATGTTCAATTACGAGACGCTCCAGCACCGGTTACGAGAATTAGCATTCCTGAACAAGGGCCTCTCGATCACGCTTGCGGATGAAAGAGAAGGCCATCAGAAGTCCGCGACGTTCCTTTTCGAAGGCGGCATCGTGAGCTACGTTGAATGGCTCAACGGCGGCAAGAAAGCGCTCCACGCGCCTGTCGCATTCAGCAAGGCGAAAGACGGCATCGAGGCCGATGTCTGCCTGCAGTACACGGACACGTACAGCGAGAACATCTCTTCCTTCGTCAATAACATCAACACGATTGAAGGTGGAACGCACCTGAGCGGGTTCAAGTCCGCGCTCACGCGCTCTATCAACAAGTACGCGGGCGAAAAGAACCTCATGCCTAAGGACGTCAATTCCCTCGTCGGCGACGATATGCTTGAGGGATTGACCGCCGTCATCAGCGTGCGCGTTCCTGAACCACAGTTCGAAGGCCAGACGAAAGCGAAACTTGGCAACAGCGCTGTGAAAGGCATCGTGGAAGCGATGGTCGGCGACGCGCTTGATACGCACTTCCAAGAGCGCCCGGCGATCGCGAAGGAGATCGTCGGCAAGATCATCCAGGCGGCTTTAGCGCGTGAAGCGGCACGAAAGGCGCGCGATATGACGCGTCGAAAGTCAGCGCTCGATTCCGCTTCGTTACCGGGAAAATTAGCGGATTGCCAGGAGAAGGATCCCGCGAAGTGCGAGATCTTCATCGTCGAGGGAGATTCGGCCGGCGGTTCGGCGAAGATGGCCCGCTCACGCGAGTTCCAAGCGATCCTTCCGGTGTTCGGGAAGATCCTCAACGTCGAGAAAGCGCGCATCACGAAAGTGCTCGGCTCCGAGAAGCTCACGATGATGATCGCCGCATTAGGCACGAACATCGGCGCGGATTTCAATCTGGCGAAGCTCCGTTACGGCAAGATCATCCTCATGAGCGATTCCGACGTCGACGGTTCGCACATCACGACGCTGAACCTCACGCTCTTCTACCGCTACTTGCGACCATTGGTCGACGGTGGCCACGTCTATATCGCGCTGCCGCCATTGTACCTCGTGAAGAAGGGAAAGCAGAAGTGGTACGCGCAAGATGATAAGGACAAAGACCGCATCGTCGCCGAGATCGGCGGCATGCAGGGCGTGACGTTGCAGCGCTACAAAGGTCTCGGTGAGATGAACGCGGAGCAATTGTGGGAAACGACGATGAATCCCGAGTCACGACGCTTGAAGAAAGTCACGGCATTGGACGCGATCGAAGCGGACCGCTTGTTCTCGACCCTTATGGGCGACGAAGTGGAACCGCGCCGCGCGTTCATCGAAGCGAACGCGACCTTAGTGCAGAATCTGGATATCTGAGAGTATGGCATCTGATCTTGATGCACTACGAACAATCTACTCCCTCAAGCAAGTCGAGCGTCGAACGAAGAACGGCGACCGCAAGGAGTCGTCGGCAGAGCACACGTTCTCCTGCATCGCATTAGCGAAGCTCCTCTTGCCACGCATCACGCCAGCACTCGACGAACGCAAGGTGCATGATCTCCTGCTCATCCATGATTGGGTGGAGATCCACGCAGGCGACACGTTCTACCTTGATCACGAGCACCGCCTCACGCAAGCAGATCGCGAATTGGCAGCGGCCAAGAGACTCATCACGGAGCTCCCTGCAGAAATCGCGAAAGCGTACGCGGAACTGTACGAGGAGTTTGAAGCACAAAAGACAAAAGAAGCCCGTTTCGCGAAAGCGATCGACGTCCTCGATCCGATGGTACAGGGGATGGATTCGCCGGCAGAATGGACTGCGCACGGATTCACAGAAGATCTCCTACGCGAGAGGAAAGCACCCCTCGTACAGGAGTTCCCGCCGCTTCTCGCGGTATTCGAGGAAATCATCGTCGAATTGAAGCGCAACGGCGCATTCTGAGAAAACGGGTTCCACACCACTTAAAAATACCGCGAGAACCCCAAACCCATGCCTGATTGGACTCCCATGCAAGCTCTCGCGCAGGAGTACGCGGATATCCGCAAGGACGGGTACGGCACGACGATCGAGAATCGCACTCCGCGCCAAAGAGAAATCGTCGATGAGATCATCACCGGTACAACAGCGTTTCTCGCCATGCTCGCGCGCCAGGTGACGCACGAAGGCGCGATACAATGCACGACGTACGGCAGCAGGATTATGCGCGTGGACAAGAATATCTACATCGATGATCTCGTGCAGGAAGGGGCATTACAAGTCCATATGGGTTTTGGTGAGTACGACCCGAAACGCGGCCGTATCGAAACGTTCTTGCGCATGTATGCGCTTGTGGGAATGGCTCGCCTCAACCGCCAGCACACGCTCATTCGGGTCCCAAATGAAACCTCCAGTTTGGATAAGATCGCGCAAAGCGATGCGGATCCTACAAAGAAACAGCGGCCACTGCAACCGCGCTACGTGGAACTGGACGCACCAGTATCTCGTGATGATACTGAGGGCGGGATGCGCCGCAGCGATATGCTTGTCGACCCACAATGGCGTGCACCGTATGACGCGTTGGAGCATCGGCAGTACGTAGCACCCTCACTCAAGAATCTTTCAGAGAGGTACCGTGAAGTCATCGAACGTCGCTATGGCCTGAACGGACGGGAAGCCACCGATGCGAACGTGCTCGCGAGTGAGATGGGATTGAGCAGGGAACGTGTCCGGCAGATCGAAACCAAGGCACTCTCCCAAATGCGCCATGACGCGACGAAACGCGCGCAGACTGCGAAGCGAACTGCACCAAAATAGGCGAAGCCGTGTATTCCGGTTCCACCCGGAAATCTTCCGGATTCTTGCCCACAACTGTTCTAAAGCGATTCTCGACAATCACAAGATGCCCGAAAAGGATATAACCTCGGCGACCCTCAAGACAGACATGCGTACATCCAAATCGAAGAGCGCATCGACTCCGAAAAGCACGGTGTTGACATTGCGCAAACTGGAGAAGAGAGTGAATGCGCTCGATAAGCGCATGCGTCAGCTCCAAGAAGAGAAGGACGACGTCTTGACCGAGGAAGATATCAAGGCCATCCGCAAAGCGGAAGCCGAGTATCGCGCGGGCAAGACGGTGCGTATTGCCTGAAGTACATCTCTCTGCCGATGCGGAAGCATTTCTCGATACAATCCCCACGGAGCAACGGCAACGTATCCTCACACGGTTGCAGCGACTACTGCTCGATCCCGTTCCTTCCGATGCAAAATTTATGGGTCGGGACCTGGGTGAACGGGTGTTCCGATATCGTGTCGGATCATATCGTGCCATGTACAAGCTCAAAGACTACGGCGTTCTTATCATTCGCATCGGTCACCGAGGCAACGTCTACGACCGCAAGCCTTAATTGTGCAAACGAAAGAAGGATTGCGTATGGCGAAACTCGTGCGCGATGGGATCATCGATATCATCCGTGCGAACGGTGAAGAACCGAACTATCACGAAGCATCACACGCCGAGTATGGGCGCATGCTCCCAGCAAAACTTCAAGAAGAGGTCACTGAGTTCCTTGAAAACCCGTCGGTTGAAGAACTTGGCGATATCGCACAGGTTATCAAAGCCATTGAGAAATTTTACGGTTGGGATCTTGAAGCGGCTCGTCAGAAGAAAGAGCAGGAACGCGGCGGTTTCGAGAAGCGCTATATCCTGGAATAAACGAATTCTTTATATCTCTCACGCACGAGATATTTTCTCATAGAGGTGTTGCTCTTGTCTCATGACCTCCCTATCCTCAAACCCGAGAAGCCGGACTTCTTTATCGACGCGCTCCCGAATCCGCGCATCAAGGACGCGGACGATTACATGGAGGCGTACAAGAAGTGGATGGAGGATTACGGGTGGGCGGATCACTTACAAGGTGCCATCATCCGCGCAGTTGTAGCAAACGGAACCGAATTAGCACGTGAACCAATCCCTCACGGCATCTATGCAGGACGAAAACGATTCCTCGCAGACCAAGGTATCGCGTCAAAACTCCGCGCAGAGATCGAACCCTACCCGCTTGAGATCCCGATCGGCGCAAGAGGACCATACCTCCGTCTTCTCGCAGGATTAGCGTACACGCAAGGGTCGAGCGAGTACGGTTCGAGCCAACAGCAGAAGCGATTGCTTGAAACAGGTCACGTCCCGCCATGGGTCGAGAAGATCCTCGTCAGCACCGTCATCGAAGAAGGCGAGCACGGCTATCAGATGGCCTATTTCCTCGGTCAAGAATTAGGGAGTGCGATAGGAACGGAGTTCGGCACGCGCTACGGGTGGGGGTTAGCTGAAGATTTACTCGCAAGAGAAGCGAACCATCCCGATCCGGCCAAACAGCAACCGCTCGTCGAATTCAATCCGATGGTGCAGACGTTACCAGAGTTCGGCCACTACATGGACAAGCAAGATCGTGATGGATGGAGTCAGCTCATGTGCTCGCAGCACAGCGCAAGCACCGTCTACGCTGGCATGATGCGTTTCTTCCTGCGTCAAGAAGCACGCCATATGAAGAGCGGCGAGACAGTGATTGAAGAATATCTTCGCGCAGGTCGCATCCCGATGGAGCTGCATCTGAAGATGGAATGGGAATGGGACGCAATAGCCTACCGCCTCCACGGTAATCCCCGCGGTTCCAAAGGCGCAGCGCAGATGTATCGCTTAGGCATGAAGAATCTCATTTTCCCGTTTGACCAACTGCCGCGTTGGACGACGATGCGTGAATTCCATCTGCCGGGAAAAGACGGCGGCGTCATGATTCCCGTCAACAACGAGATGTCGCTTGAGGACCTCAATGGCTACAGTGTCACCGTTTTGCGCAATAAGCTCGCGGATAATAATCGCAAGCGCAGCGCACTGCTTTCTGATGCGCAACGCGCAGAGATGCGCGCGTACCTCTCACGTATCACGCAATGGTGCGCGCCAGAGCAAGCGGAAAAGATTATCTCCTCCGGTGAGATGCCCACGGCCGCACTCAGTTGGCGTCCAGAGCACCTCGCGTTTGAGCGCCAGGATCCATGGCACACCTTACGCGAGCACTGGACGGATGTGTTCGGTAACCCGATCCCGTCTTTCGATGAATACAAAGAGTATCGCGAGAAAGTCGGACTCTCCGCCGCCGACCGTGCGCGCATCACGGACTGCACCTCAACACCAGGCTGGATAACCGATGAGATCAAGCCGTGGGGCGCGGGCGACCCGTACAAGAGCGGCATCCTCGAACCGCGCGAATCAGACACCGTCCTCTCGCAATTCACCGTCGGCAAACCGCGTGTGAATAGGAAGATCTTCACGATGCCTGACGCGGTGCGCAAATGGAAAGCAGGAGAGCTCGATCTGCCCGAAGACGGTAAAATGGACCTCTAGACTTCCGCAATCCGGCGCACACACCTTATAAGCGGCACGACGACCCGGACGACCTGTGGGAATGATCCAAGGCGCGCGTAAGCTCGTGGACAGGTATCGCGGCGGATTCGGTTCTGTCGCCATCCTCACCACGCTCTTGAGTTGCGGCACGCTCGATCAGTCTCTGCGGTTCGATGTCAATCCGACGGGCGTCGTGCGATACTACACCCGTGAAGCGCCCTACGATGGCGACATTATCCCTGCGCTCAACCAGATACAGGAGAATGATGTCATCGGTTTATTCAATCGCGCGAGCACGAAGAATCCGGGCGGTCTGGTCTATATCGACGATGGGAAGCTCGTCTTCTACATGGTAGGCGAGCATGACGCGGTCAGTCGTACGGACCAGCGCATCAAGAATCAAGTATTCCCGGATCTGCTCAGCGCATTTCTCGCCGGTAACGACACGCAATTCAACGAGACGCTCGCATCCAAAACAGTACGCTCTCTTTTGACGCGTGTCGGAGTTTCCTCACACACCATCGATCACATCGTCGGTTTAGATCGCGGCAACAGCGAAGGGCGAAGCAAAGCACGCGAAGTGCTGACCGCCCTGGTGCCCTACAATGGTGAGGAATTCGAGATGACGCTCGCGGATAAGCTGCGGTTCTATGAGACGCACGACCCGACAGGCGAGTACGCGGGAACCTGGGAAGCGCTCGGGTTCGGAGAGCAGGCCGATATGCACGCGGGATTCGATCACCCGGGCACAGGAAGGTATTTCGCGCTCGAACGCCACCAGAACAAGGTCGTCATCCACGCGTTCTCCGACACGATCCGCGAGGAGCGCGTCGTGCGCTTGGGCGAGAAGGACCCGAACGCCAAATTATAACTACTTCATAAGAGTAACATATTTAAATACTCTGTGCACCCTTTCTCTCGACATGAGCCTCGACGATAAGCTCGGACCCATCAGCCGACGCCTCGGACCAATAGGACGCGCGTACCACCGCATCGACGACGAAGTACACCGCTACTATGAAAGAATCGTCAAGCGCTGGGAAGACGACGGACATGAAAGAGATACGCTGGAATTCGCATCCTTCGTAGCGATGCTCGGAGCCATCACCCTCACAAACATCGGATGCGAGGTTCTCGGCAGCGTCAAGGAGCGCAATCTCACGACGAACGAAGAGATAGCACATCTCACAAGTGCCGCATATTGCGCATTGCAGGCACTCATGACATCGTTGAATTTCGAACTCGACAAGAAAAGGACAATCGACGGCACGACACAATCATACACAGGATATGATTTCGCGGTGCAGATCAGTCCCGCATTTGGGAAACTGCGAAACGGGATCCGGAGCCTTCGATTGCTCTCGCTTGCCACAGGCGCCGGAGCGATCGTGAACGGCGGCATCCATCTGATCGAAGGCTACAAGATACACGACCCGCTCCTAATGGACTACGCACGAACATCAATCAACTTCGGCCTATTGCTCTTGGGAGCCGCCTCCGCAGACTACATAAGGGATCATGAACCCTCGCTCCTCGACAAAGCGCCCGCCTGGAAACGCGCGCTCGACAGCGTCAAGGAATACTTCGCACCGACACCCACCACTGCACCAGCGCAAAACTATCTCACCGCGAACGTGAACCAATGACTGAC
>CAZIKW010000001.1:36320-48854 GCA_964540015.1 uncultured Methanosarcinales archaeon
AAGATCACCAACATCGCCGTCCTCGCGTGCGGAGCAATGGGCACCGGAGCAGGGACTGGGCTTGCGGTAGGAACACCGATATATCTGATGACGCTTGCCGAAGATCGCGCATTCGACCATCGAAGCACACACCCGAACACGGCCGAGATCATTGGGATTGGCGTGCTGGGAGTGGTCGTGGGCACCTACCTTGTGCACAAATCAGCACAGTGGATCTACAAACACATCTAGGGGTACCACGCATCGCCCTAGCCGTATACCGTTCTCTCCCCCACACCCCTCCCGCAACCTTTTTAAACCGATGGCCGTTCGCCAGCAGTTGATGGCAGAAGCAAAAGCCAAGACGACGGGCGCAAAGGCAAAGAAGAAGCACTGGGTGCCTATCTATGCCCCGAAGGCCTTCGACAGCGCGTTCTTAGGCGAGACGCTGGTTACGGAGAAAGAGCAGATCCTCACGAAGAGCGTCACGGCGAACCTCATGGTTCTCGCTGACGACCCGCGCAAGCAGGCGTACAACCTCCGCTTCGATGTCGTATCCGTGAAAGACGGCAAGGCGCAGACGCAGGCGATCGGCCTCCTCATGATGCCTGCAGGCGTCAAGCGCTTGATTCGCCGCAACCGCGACAAGGTCGATGACAGTTTCCTGATCCGTATCGCGGGCGGTCGTACGCTCCGCGTCAAGCCCGTCCTCGTCACGAAGACGAAGGCAAGCGCATCCGCGCAAACGAAGATGCGCGCGGCTGTCAAGGCCAAGCTCCAGGACGCCTGGAAGAAGATGCGCGTCGACGATGTGATCATGGAATCCATCGACGGTAAGGCAAGCCGCCTCATGCGCGATGCGACGAACCGCATCCACCCCGTGCGCAGCTGCGACATCCGCGAGCTCATCGTGGTCCCAGCAGACCGCGTCATGAGCGAAGAGATGGCGACCCGCATGGAAGCAGAAGCTGGCGAAGAAGAGGCGCGCCGCGCACAGCTCGCGAGCGCTGCTGCAGCAGCAGGCGTTGAAGATGCGCCTACGGAGCGCGCTCCCAAGCGACGTCGCAAGACGATCGACGAGGAAGGCCCAGAAGATATGGGCGTATAGTTTTCTTTTCTCTTTTTTTCTCTTCAAAATTCTCATGCAATACTTGTTGAGACGCTGTGTCAGAAAAGGTTTATCTGCACAAACGAGCTCCCTCCCATCATGATAACGAGAGAACAGCTCCGTTGTGCGTACGCGAACAAGTACACGCGTTGTGGAATGCTCTTGGTCGCTGGTGGCCTTGCGAAACTCATTGGTGTCGATGACACGTGGGGGGATGTTGAGCTCTCCGGCGGTATCACGGCCATCGGTGCCGGCATGGTATACTTCACGGAGTTCGGCAAGGAAACGCTCAGGGCGTACCAACGAACGAAGGAGCGTATTGAAGAGCGCGGATTTCTCAATGACGGGTTCAAGAGGAACTATGAGCCGTATTATTGCAGTCGCGTCGGCATGCACCTCGCGATGAAGGATGCGGGGCTCGAGAAGAAAGTACCAACGTAAAGAAAGAGGTAGCTTTCCATCGCTGAGGCCGGGTCAATAGCTCATGACGGGTTTCGCGGTGCGCGACAGCGGTTTGGTACCGCACGCACCGCTCAGAACGCGACCTTGGCAGTGGTTTGCGTAGCAAGCCACGCACGGGAACGAGTAGTGACCGTGGCGGCAGCGATGGATCTGTCGATGGTGACGTCTTTACCGAAGAAACCTTTTTAAACTCCGTTCGGGGATGTCCCGTCGGGTGGTTTGAATGGGGCTTGTCCTCGATTGGAAGGCATCGCTAGGCTATAGGTTCGATCCGTTCGATCCAGCAGTCGTGCGACAGAACGCATTGCAGGGACTCGATGACCTGAAAGAACGCTTCAATCTCTGGCTCATCAAAGGCGGACAGCTCGGCACGATCGTGGGAGAAAAAGGCGCCGGCAAGACCGCGTTTTTGCGCTGGATCGAAAACGAACTCGCTCCGAAGAGAAGCCACCAGCAATATTATTTCGATGAGCGCGCGACCGGTTCCGCTGATGATCTCAGAAAATCGCTTGGCGCACGCCACGGCATGTTCTCGAAATTCCTCTCCGGCGCGAAAGACGACAAGCAGTTGCTCGCGAAAATGGCGAAGCAGCAATCCGTCATCCTTATCGATAACGCGGGCGGTCTCGCCAAGGACGCTTTAGCGCTTCTGGGCACCATCATCGACAAGACGCCCGCGCATGCGGTGCTCACGGATACGCACGAACGGCTCGACAAGCTCGACTTGCCGGTGAAGGACGGTCTCGCGCTCAAGATCGGCAAATATAGCGCGACAGATCTGCGCGAGATCCTCACCGCGAAGATTGCTGGAGCCGGTGTCGCAAACGCGCATCCCTTCTCCGACGGAGAATTGCGCACACTCATCCAACAAGCGCAGGGTAATCCTGCGACGCTCCTGAAGCTCGCGCGAGAACGCGCGATCGAACTCTCGCTCAAAAGCGGCAAGGGAGCGCAAGCGGCAGCCCCGGTAGCAGTGAGCAGCGGCAAGAAGAAGCTCATCAGCATCCGTCTCGCGCGACCAGTGGAGAAGGGTGCGCAAGAGGAAGCGCCCTCAGCACAAGCGACAACACCTGTCCACACGAACACGGACGAGGATATCGCGGCGCTCAGCGACATCGTCGAGCGTTCTCCAGCAACAGAACCGACGCATCGCAAGGAGAGCAAGCCGGCACCGTTATCCCTCTCGGAAGCGGACCTGTTGCGAGAGCTCTCAGGTCATAGCGTGAAATCACCGAAGAAGAAAGCGGCGTCGAAGAAACCGGCGCGCAAGAAGCGCTAAGCGCGCATCAAGGAGGCAACTATGGAAGAAGCCCACGTCACCATCACCGTCAAACCCATCCATATCGAGCGTATCGCGTACTGGATCGTCATCCTCGGTCTCGCCATCTTGCTCGCGCTCGCGTTCATGAAAGATGAGACGTGCACGCCGGAGAGCGAAACGGCACAGGATGACGCAGACAATGCCAACGCAGTCGCACCCACTACGCCGACGCCCACTGCACCCACGGCCGCTGCCGCTTCATGCGTCGACGGCATCAGGAACCAAGCTGAAACCGACATCGATTGCGGCGGCACGTGCGGTAAGTGCGTGACTGGGAAGACCTGCATCGCCGGCACGGATTGCGCAAGCACATACTGCACCGCAGGCGTATGCGCAGCAAGCGCGCCGACGACGCTCTCAGGCAAGGTCGCTCTCGACGTGATCAAAGCCAACACCATCAAATCGCCGTCCGGCACCGCGAAAGTGACGGGCATCGAGTACAAGGTGACGAACGGCCTCGAAGAGGAGCTCGATGGCTATGTCATCAAGATCTTCGTCAAGAACAAAGCAGGAACGCGCTGCCTCAACCAGGAGATCCAGGGCACGTGCGATCAGCCGTATGCCGAGTTCTCAAGCTCCCGCGCGATCGCAAGCGGCAAGGATTCCGGTGCGCAGGCGCAATCATTCGCCGACCTCGTATCGCCGCACATGGGCTGGTACTTGATCGAGGACAACGGGTACGAACCGTCCGATGCGTCGCTCGATGATATCCAGGTCATCGCATACCTGTACGACAGCGCAGGCAATACCATCGAAGGGAAGGTCATCACTGACCTCGTGGCGGTGAGCCCATGAACGGCCGCGCCACGCTCATCCTCGCTTTCGCGGCACTGATCCTCGTGAGCGGCGCATACGCGCTCAGCGTCGGGCCGTTCACGGCCGATGGCCTGCGTGCGGCGCTCGGTGATGCCGATTTCCATGAGGAAATGGGTTTCAAGCTCGGCACAGCCGGCGACTGGGACGGCGCCAAGCACGCGTTCGCTCGCGCGGTCGCTCTTGAGCCTACCCGTGAGAGCGCACGACGCAATCTCGCGATCGCGAGCTTTCACGCAGGCGACTATGAAACGGCAATCACGAACTACCGTATATTGCTTGCAGACGACACAGGCAACCGCGAATACCGCTTCGATCTCGCGCAATCGCTCGTCGCACACGCACGCACCGTCGAGACGGATGGCGATGCGGCAGTCACGCAATTGCATGAAGCGCTTGATCTACTCGAGAACGTCGGCAACTACCCGCACGCGCATGAGAACGCGCAGATCATCCGCGCGGTATTGAGCGAGGTCCAGCCGTGAGCATGCTCGATGATCTGCCCAAACTGCTGATCATCAAAGAGAATGAACACCCGTCGATATGGGACACGCTCCCGTATGGGTTCATGATGGCGGACAAGGAGAATCGTATCGGATTCATTCTGGAACCATCTCGCGAACGTATGCTCAGGAAAGCGCTCGACGCACAACTCGACGTCTATTACGACGGTCGACACGTGCGTCGCTATTCTGGCGAGATCGTGAATGAACTATACGGTATCGTAAGCATGAATCAGCACCCTCCTACGAACGCGATGAACAGGTCGACGTTAGAGACAACGGCAGATGCGGCGCTCGAACGATTCCTGAACCATCACGGATAGCTCAAGAAAGACAAACACATAGCTACGATCGCCACGGTGCGTGTCCGAACGCGAGAAGCATATCGAAGCCGAGATGACGCACATGCAATGGCGCATCGCACGCGCCGTAGCAGGAATCAGCCCAGAACACGATCTCAAGCTCCGGGAATTCCCGCACGAGGATACGCTGGATCTCATCAGCGTGCGGCTTCAAACCGTCAGGCAACTGCACGAGGATACGTTTCGCGTTCTCCTTGCGCACTTGCGCGATAGCGTCTTCCATCTGCAGGTCGTACGATGCGTTCTCGATGGTGCTGTGCGGGGTATGCGTCATTTAGTTCACGCTCCGTGCGAGGCGTACTGCATCAGCACACGTCTCTTCAAGCGTCGGTCGGATAATAATATCCGGGCAATCCTGTGCGAACCGTCGACGTATGTATTTGGCGCCTGTGTACCCGAACTGGATACCGACAGCGAGCGGCGTCCCTTCTGCCTGATGATGCATCTTCCATTCCGCGAGCTCAAAACGCGTCGTTTGCGCATATGCGCGTTCGCAATTGTGCTGCGCTTCGTTTGCGAGCCAGAACATGATGCATCCTTTTTTCGCAGCGCGACGTAAATAGTGCGATTCCCAATCGACCTGCTCGTTGTAGAGTTCCGGCGCGAAATCCCCTTTCACGTAATGCGCTGCTGCACGTCGAGGATTGGCGATGTTGATGTTCGGATCGATACGGCGGATGATACCTACCGAATCCATTTGCCAATCATCCGCTCCTTGGATAGGGCCGGCAAGGAAGATCAACGAGCCTTCGAGGTCCACATACTCGGGCGATACGATCAAGCGGCCAGTCATGCGTCCATCTCCGATTTTGATTCGCGCTCAAGAAGCGTCTTTGTTTGCGATAGGAATTTTGTAGCGGCAGGCTTTATTTTCTCCACCGTCTTATCCATGAGCACATACGCAAAGCTTCGAGCCGGAGTGATAACTGTCGTCGCCACGAGATTGCACCAGAACACCGTCGATGCCGGGTCTGCGCCGTTCTCGTTGAAGGCCATCTGTACCGGGACGACGATGGCGTTATAGATACCAAACAGTACTAAACCGCTGGCGTAACCTTCCGACAGTTCACGCGTCACGGATGGGACGTCATACCCGTTGCGCGCAAGCAGGCGATTCGTTCCCGCAGCCAACCCCCCATAGAGCAGAGGGTGCGACAGGTTGAATGCGGTAGCTCCAGCGATGGTCGCTTCCAACGCAGAACCATCGAAACCTCGTGCGGCGGCAGCGCCCACCAGCCCCGCGAGCGCTGTAGCGACGAGATTATCCGTGGCGACTTTCACGCCGCGACGCGCATACAACCCGAGAAGGCGGTTATGCCCAGAAGATTCTGTAGCGCGATCCTCGAGGATGCCACGCCCGAACGGCGGTTCGTCGATCATTCGCTATTCCTCCGAAGCCTCTTCTTTTTTGGGCATCGTGATCTTGACGATCTTCTTGCAATCGGGATAGCGATCGCACGACAGGAACGGCCCGAAGCGGCCGCGTTTCATCGCGAGCTTCCCTTGTTTGCACTCAGGACACTCTTGCCCGTCACCGGCTTCTTTCGCGAGCACCTTCTGCTCCTCGATGCGCGCAGCGTCCGCGCGGCTCTTTGGGATATTCACGATGGTCTTGCAGTCAGGGTAGCGGTCGCACGACAGGAACGCGCCGTAGCGGCCCGTCTTGAGGATCAGCGTCCCTTTCCCGCACGTCGCGCACGTGTTTCCCAGCCCCACTTCTTTCGCCATTCCCGTCTGCTCCGCTTGCTGCGCTAAGAGCTTGGGGCACTGCGGGTTCACGCACTCGTAGCTTTGCCCTTTTTGCTTACGGATGACGCTGAGCATCGGCCACGAGCACGCTTCACACGGCTTGTCGGATTTCTGCACGAGTCCGAACTGCGGCATGCCGAAGATGGTCTTGCATTCCGGATAGCTGCTGCAACCGATGAAGCGGCGCTTCGTCTTCTTGCTGAACATGATCTTCAAGGTGCCTTCTTTACACACAGGGCACGGGAACAGAGAGTTGACGATATCGCTCTCGATACGACGCGCTTCGAGCAATCCTTCGCCCGTCTTCTCTTCCGTTTTCTTGAATTTCCCGAGCAATTTCGTGAGCTCTGTCTTCGCTTCTTCCAAAACTTCCTCGCCCGTCTTCTCTTCGCTGCGGATCTGGTCCAACTCCTCTTCAAAGTGGCGCGTCAATTCTTCGTCGACGATCTCCGGTGCCGCTTTCTCGAGGATCTCGCAGATCTTCATGCCGAGTTCGGTGACTTCGAAACTCTTTTGTCCCTTGACGTAATTGCGGCGCGTGAGCGCCTCGATAATATCGGCGCGGGTCGCTTTCGTGCCGAGGCCGCGCTTCTCGAGTTCGTTGATCAGGCTTGATGGTGTGAAACGGCGCGGGGGTTGCGTCTCTTTGCGCTCGTTCGTGATGTGATCGTACGCGACGACCTCGCGCTCTTTGAACGCGGGCAGTTCCTCTTCTTTCAGATCGACATGCGGTGCGTAGAGCGTGTGCCATCCTGGGTCGACCGTGCGCGTGCCGCGCGTGATGAAGCGCTCGCCTGCGACGACAATCGCGACGGTGTTCGTCTCGCGGGTCGCATCCTCGCCGAACGTCGCGAAGAAGCGCTTGACGATCAAGTCGTACACTTTCTCTTCGCGCGCACGCAGCGAACCCGGTAGTTGTCCCGTCGGAAAGATGGCGGGGTGCGCAGGGTCGTCCTTGTCGCCTTCATTCGGGCTGAGCGAGGTCTTCTCCAAGAGATAATTCGCGCCATCGGCGAACGCAGCATTCGCGCTCAGGGCCTTGAGGATCTTGCGATAGCCGATCTTCGCCGGCAATTTCTGGCTTGACGTACGAGGATACGAGATGAACGCTCCGGTGTAGAGCGATTGCGCTATTGCGAGCGTCTCTTTAGGCGAGATGCCGAACGCGCGGTAGCTTTCTGTTTGCAATCCGCCGAGATCGAACGGTACGGGCGGTTTGTGCGCGAAGCGCTTACGTTCAATTTTTTCAACCGTCGCTGGTTTGCCGGTGCACTCCTTGACGATGTCGTTTGCTGTCTTCTCATTATCGAAGCGGTCCTTCTCATGGAGCGCTTCCCATTCTTTCGCGTCTTTGACGCCTGCGAGCGTGACTTGCCAGTACGGGACCGGCACGAACGCTTTGATCTCACGCTCGCGCGTGACCACGAGTTTCAAGGCCGGCCCTTGCACACGACCAGTAGACAGAATCATGAAACCGCCAGCGGTCTTGACGCTCTGCGTCAATGCGCGGCTGACGTTGATGCCGTAGTACCAATCGAGCACGTGACGCGTCGTTCCCGCGTTCGCTTGTCCCCAATCGATGTGGCGTCCTTTGGCGCCATACGCTTCGCGCAAATCCTCAGCCGTGACGGTCGAGAACTTCATGCGGTTCGCGTCCTTCTGATCACAGAGATGGCGGATGATATTGACGCCGATGGTCTCTCCTTCGATATCGTAGTCGGTCGCTACCGTGAATTCTTTGGCGCCGCGCGCGAGGGATTTGATGACGGTCGCGTACTTGCGGCTGAACGCGGAATCCTTCTCAACGTCAGCGGTCAAGCGCCATTCGATGTCGAAACTGGGGTACTTGAACGATTTCTCCACTTCGGCGACCGTGAAGAGGTGGCCAACGGCAGAGCAGACAACGATATCCTTCCCATCATGCGCGAGCTCATAGAATGCGGCGCCATCTTTCGCTTTCTTGACTGGCTTCCCATCCGCTAATGCGCCCGCGATCTTCTCCGCGGTGCTTGGCTTCTCGGTGATGATCAGCTCGTAGTCGGTCGCGGCTGCAAGGGGTGCAGAGCGGCTTGTGGTCTTCCCAGGGAGCTTCGGTGCGGCTTTCGCAGTCTTTGCAGTCGCTTTCTTCACAGCGACCTTTGTGGCAGGGACGGATTTCTTTGCCATAGTATCAATAGTGGGAGACGGACAGCGCTTTAAAAACGTGTTGGGCATTGCACCGAAACGCGAGAAACTTGTCGTCGAGAAGAGAAAATCGGGAGGGAGCCGGAGAGCAAAAAGAGACCGTGCCCGGCATCGCCGATGTGGGAATGAATTCGACGGTGCGCGCCCCTCGACGCGGTCTAGTGCCCTGGGGAGACCCGGGGAACCAAGAGGAAGAGCGGGAACCCAAGCTTTATGTATTATCGTGATATTATCACCAGAGAGCAACCTTTCTTCGACGACAAAAAGTACCTTTTTTCCCGAAAAGACCACAAAAATGTGGTGATAGTGGTTATGAAATAATTAAATACACATAATTCGCCCTCGCTTGTATGAAACGACGAGTAGTCCAACACGGTCCAAGCACACTCACCATCAGTCTCCCGTCGCGATGGGTCAAGGAGCGCGGCGTGCAAAAAGGCGATGAGCTCAGCATCGACAGCGTGAAAGAAGGGTTGTACCTGACAGTCGAGCGCAACATCCGCCCGGAAAGCAAGCACGTGGACGTACGCGGCCTCGATTTGATCATCCCCAAAGTCATCGCTGCGCTCTACAAGGGTGGCCACGATGACGTCACGGTCGAATACGAGACGCCCGAAGAGCTCTCCCACATCCATACGTGGATCAAGGGCGGCAGCGTCGGTTTCGAGATCGTGGACGAATCGACCTCAACCGTCCATATCCGTAAAGTCAGCGAGCTCTCAGCGGAAGAATTCAAGCCCATGTTCCGCCGACTGTTCCATTTCCTCACGAACACCGCGACCGACAGCATCGATGCCGCACGCCGTCGCGATTACGAAGCGTGCCGCAGCCTCGTCATGCGCGATGAGAGCATCAACAAGCTCGCGGATTTCTGTCGCCGCATCGTGAACAAGCAGCAGCAGCGCCAGTACCAAAACGAGACCGCGCTGTACCACGTGATCGAAGAGCTCGAGAAGCTCGGCGACAACTACAAGCACATCAACGAGCACATCGCAAAGGAGAAATCACCGCTCTCCTCCGACTTGCTCGAGCAGTACAATGGCGTGAACGAAGCGCTGATGGCATACCACGACATCTTCTTCCGATTCTCCCTGCAGAAGTGCGAGGATTTCTACCGGCACTGCCAAGCGTTGATGGACCCGGCGATGGCCGGCGGAGCATCCGACGAGGATCCTATCTCAAACGAGCTGCGCAGTATCGTGCAACGGTTATCGGACCTGCTGGGCACGACGATGATGCTGCACATCTAGAGGAATTTCAAGCAACCAGCGACAAGAGAGACATCCATATCCGCATACAGGTGCGCCGTAGGATACGCCTTGCGCATTTCGGGGAGCGCGCACAATTGCTGCAGCTGCGAACAGAACCCCCCATAACGATGGCGCACGAGCGACTCATCATCGGGCGTCGCTGCGCGGAACCCTTGTGTGCCAAGCGCGGTTTGCCGCGCCAAGTAGGCGAAGACGCCCGCGTACATCGCCGGCTCCTCCACCGCATACGGTTTCACGGCGATCGCGAGCCCTGCAAGGCGTTCCTCAAGCGACAGCAGGAAGGACGGATCGTGCCAGATATGCGCGAACAGGGTCGACGGATGCCGTCGGGAGATGATCGCGCGTTCGAGATCGATATTACGCTCGCCCGCGAAATTCGCGCACTTCGGATCCACGAACGGCAAAGTGGCGTCCGGCGCGAGCAATTTCTCTATCTTGTGCGCATCGCGGCCCGTGGCCAAGCGCTGTCGCAATGACGCGTCCGGGAATATCGTATGGACGTCCCCTTTGAATTTCTCGACGTGATACTCGGGTTGGGTGCGCGACAGGAGCGCTGCGATCTGCTCTTTTGCGACAAGATACTCCGGGATTTCTCCGAACGCCGCGAGAGCGGCCTTGTCATCGCGCGTCAAGTAGTGGAGGAGACGATGCGTGTGCGTGAGCATGCCTTGCAGGTGAGCATCCTCGACATCACGATACAAATCCGCCCTGCGACTGATGGTGGGGAATTTTGTGCGCATCGCGTGGAGTTCCTGCTCAACCGTCTCTCCATGCATGAGCGACACGAGGAATCCGGGGATTTCCTCTTTCATCGTCGGTAAGAGCGTGTAATCAAGCACTTCGCCTTCGGGGAATGGCGTTCGTGGCGCTTCCCACCGCTCCCAGTAGAGGGCTTTACAGAGGTATGCGAGACGCAACATCAAATCGGGATCTCCGTAATCCTTGATGAAGAAATCACTCGTGATGCCGTGCGGCCGCAAACGGTGCTTCATCTTCGGGCCGTAGCGGGTGATTTTCTTGTCGAACCCGCCTTTCTGATCGCCATACACGAGTGTCGTGTTCTCGTCAGACGCGATGACGCCTTTGAGCGCACGATCAAAGCAATGGTGCGCGCTCCGACGATTCCCCTTCGTCAAATGTATGATCGCTTGATGCAACAGCTCCGCGCCGAGAGAGTGCGCAGTCGGGTTCTTCTCACGCGTCGGGACAAACGGCTCCAAACGTTCTACATTCGTCAACCGATGCGGCAATGGCGATGCTCTATCAGGAAGAGGATCGATAGGCTTCGCGACGGTATTCGGTGAACGTCCTATCACTGTCATAATGACACCATATAGTAACCACATTTATCAGAGTTGTGGACGAAAATCTTAAAAATCTGCGAAGCGCGAAGCAACACACCATGAAGACCAAACAAAACGTACTTGGTAGCGTGCTCGTCGTTCTTATCGGCGGCATGCTGGTGCTTGGATGGATTTGGACCGGCCTCGGCTGGATTATCGGCAATGTGCAAGAAGGGCAACAGTACAATCAATGCACGCCGGGCGATCCGGGATGCGATGAGCCGCAAGGTCCGCCGCAGCAGCAGTCGAACAACCCGAATCCCTGCACACCGGGCGACCCGGGATGCGAACCGGGCGGATAAGGAACCGCTCATTCTCTTTTCTCCATAGCTTCTCGCACCGCGAGTTGCACGCGACGGATATTTCCTGTCGCGAGGCTCGTCGGGCCATGATAGCGACTATCGTACCCGCGTGCATCTGGGAAATCGAAACCGTGCAAGGGCGTTCCGTCTTCAGCGAGATAGGGACCGGGCGTCTTTGCCGCTAACAAGGAAAGGGGAAGGACGGTTGATGGTTTCTCCGGCACGCGGTTTCTGGCGGTGCCATACAGGCGCAAAAGCCCTGCGCGCGCCTCATCAAGACGACCCCGCTCAACGAGATAACGCAGATCGAGCGCGTGGGCGCGCGCGTCTTGCGCGAGAGGCGCGTTATCCGCCGTGATGACCGCAGGCATACGACCGAAGAATTCCCCCGGTAACACCGTGCGGTTGTTGGTCGCTCGCAGGTAATACCCCTCAAGACGTTGCGCGCAATCCTCGATTTTCTCTATCGGTTCGCGTAAGCGCTCACGTTCTTCAGGAGGAAGCCGTGCCGCGAGAGAGAGGCGCGTCGCTTGGGCGAGCATCAGCGCCGTATGGTCCACCATGATGGTGAACTTCTCCTCGTCGGGGATCGTTCGTTCCTCCTCATCGCTGTATTTCGGGTTATAGATGGAGATCGGAGCGGGTGTGAATTTCCCATCGGCCTGCAAGACACGGCCGAAACTCTTTCCAGACGGAGTCACAAGCGCATCGCAGACCCGCACTCCGCGCCGTAAGACGATCTCCGGCAGGTGCTCGACGTCGAGCTCTCCATACCGCTCCAATTCCGATGTGATCTCGCTCCATGCATCGCGCTCCTCGGGGAACCTATCACGGGAAGGTTTCGGGAACGTGAGGATATCCGGCATCGTAGCGACGAGCGACACGAGCGGGGTCAGTTGCATTTCGGTCCGGACGTTGTAGTTCTGCTTGTTGTGCCGCACGCCAGCGATGCGCATCGCCTGATGCGCGGCGAGGAATGCGCCGTAGCGCGCTCGTACGAGAGATTCTTCGATGAACGCCGCTTCAAGCGGATGCGCTCCACGCTCGCGTTTCGCGATGTCCCTTAGCTCGTCGCTATATGCGAGCGGCACTTCAAAGCGGCCAACGCTCGCCGCGATATAATCGGAATAGAGCGGA
>CAZIKW010000001.1:48864-49177 GCA_964540015.1 uncultured Methanosarcinales archaeon
TCGGCGTAGAGCTCGAGCTGCATCTGATCCAGATAGAACGCGAGCGCACGCAAGCGATCAGGGCTCGGCGAACTCCGGTACGCCACCAGGTGCTCGGCGATGACGGTGCTTGTGACGAAATCCGTTCCGTTGAGCAAGTACACCTTTCCGTCATTGAGACGCGACGTCGAACCGGCGGCGACGCGAGTGGTGCTGTTGGGCCGTTTCTGGCGTTCGAGTTGTTTTGGCACTTCGAAAATGGTCGCATCATCATGCGCCAATGTCGCCGTCCATCGTCGGTCGTACTCTTGCCACAGCGAGGCGTCATCTGGAT
>CAZIKW010000001.1:49187-66893 GCA_964540015.1 uncultured Methanosarcinales archaeon
CTGCGAGCGCACGCGCTGCCGCTTGCGGGGATCGCGCATAGTCCTGCTCATAGCGGTGGGAATTCCACACGTCACGAGCGAGAAGCGCGATCGCCGCAGCAGCGAACGGAATGCCAAAGCGCTTTCCCCAGGAACGCAACTGCTTCATACGCGCGCCCCGCTCGATCGTGTGGGTATAGAGCTCTGACTCGGGGATGACACGGTCACGCAGCGCGTGCTTCCACGGCGTTGTCGCGCGCAACTCGCTCTCTTTGAGCGTGCCATCGAATGCCCCGACCGTCATATCGCGCAGTTCACGCATCGTTTTGATCTGATAGCGCACTGCGAGCGTCACCACGTCCTCGAGGCCAGCGCACCCGAGCTCTTGCGCGCTCGTGCGTGGCGCATCGCTTGCGAGCCATTGATCGCGCTGCAGCACACGCGTGACGTCACCGTGTTCGCTTGGTGCTTCGAGACCGAGCGCGAGCTCAGCGATGGTCCACCCCATCGAGACCACATCACGTTGCGGATCGCGTCGTTTCTCGAGGGAAGCAGTACCCATAGCGATGTCGACGGACGTGTAAAACGGCGTGCCGTCGTTCGCGCCCAGAAGCTCAGTTGCGTTGGGGAGGTTCGGGATTTCACCGAAATACGCGAGGTCCCAATCCGTCACATAGACGAAGGGAGATTCTTTTTGGATCTTGAGGAAAGACGCGGTATCCTTAGCAGAAGACTGCGCGAGCACCGTGTCAAGCGACGCGAGGAAATTCGTCGGTTTGTAGTCGCGATGCAGCACGCGCTCGCCGCTTTCCTGATAGTCCGTGGCGGTCTGCAGCGCGGAAAGGATGGTGTGGTGGATGAGGAGGCGTCGGCCTTCTTTTCCCGGATACGCGGTCCGTACGCGTTGCGCCACTTCCGTCTGCATGTCTGCGGGGCAATCGAGCGTGTTGAGGAGTTGTCGTGCATTCACGTCGAGCCGCCGCATGAACAAAAGCAACGAGCCCTCTTCGCTTATCGCATACGCGACGGGGAGCGCGAGTCCCTTAAGCTTACGGAAACGCTCATGGTCGGCGACGAAGATGGCGCGCGCCATCTGTGAGCAGATGGCCTGTTGGGCATCATCAGGCAATTCTTGGAGTCGTTGCGTATGGTGCTCTTTGAGGATCTTCACGACGAGAGATTCGTGCGGACGCTGCGGTATGTCGACCGCGTACACGGCTCCGAGGCCGCCGACACCGAGGGGTTTGGCATTCTCACGTTGAGACGAGAGACCCGATTCGGTCGAGAAACGGATGTCGGCAAGAGGGATTTCCCTGATAGGGTCGCACGCCCGCATATTCTGGCGCTCTAGCTCTTCCCGTTGTGCGGCGATCGCTTCGCGTAACGTCGCCGCGAGTTTTTTATTCACTTATAAGTAAGTAATCGCACGTTCTTTTTCTGCCTTTCTGTATATACTGCTGCAGACGACAGCCATTCTCCACATCTTTAAAAAGCGGTCTGTGCTCGCGAAGGCAACAGCGACCCACGCACGACGTGGGACGTTGGGCCTATGGTGTAGCCTGGTATCACACGAGGTTTGGGACCTCGGAACCCCAGTTCGAATCTGGGTAGGCCCGTGTATGACGCTCTACGACGCAGAGCCTGCCGATTTCACGCCGAAGTTCCACGCGACCGGCGTCTATCTCGAAGTGCGCGATGAGATTTTGCTGCTGCATCGCCATCCTGCGAAACCGGAAGGCGGCACGTGGTGCGTCGCTGGCGGGAAAGTCGATGCGGGAGAGACGCCAAAGCAAGCAGCGTTGCGCGAAACTCGCGAAGAGATCGGTGTGACGCTTGAGCATCTCGTGCACATCGGCACGTATTACGTGCGCTATCCGACGTACGCATTCATCTACAGCGTCTTTCGCGCACCACTGAAGAAAAAACCGCACATCACATTGAAACACGACGAGCATACAGAATTCCAGTGGATGACGCCCCGCCATGCACTCGCGATGCCCCTCATCGAAGACGAGGATGAAGTGCTCAAACGCGCATATAGTATCGGAAAATAACGAACAAGAGACTCGTCATTGCGGGGGATTTACCGGAGGGCGTTCGCGCGCATACGTGAAAGCCGCCCACGCGACCGCAACCCATATTGCGCTCAACAAGAGATTGAGTATCAGGAAATTCCGTCGAAGGACACCGACGATACCTTGGGATTCTTCGATAGGCGCTGTGACGATAATCCGCTGACCTGTCGACAAACGGCGATGCGCGACTGCCCACCCATCGATCTCGAACGAACCTCCATCTCCACGCAGCAGATCTTCGGCATCGTCAAGCCATACGACACCACCATCAGGGCCGACGATTATCTGACCGCGATCATCGATAAGGAACGCGAAACCAGTGCTATATACCCGCTCCTCGCGGATTTGCCGCTCGATATCGTCGAAACGAATATCGAACCCGTAGACCCCGATAAACGTCCCATTCACAAGAATCGGACCAGTATAGGATATCATCGTAAGATTCAGATCAGGATCGACATAGACTGGTGTCCAGAGAGACCGACCTTGCGTGACGGGACCGTACCACCAAAGATACGCAATATCGCCCGCTCGCGGATCGCCCGCAGCGAGATACAACGGGTCGTCGATCTCCTCATCATGAATCTCAACAAAATCTCCCTCTTGGCCATCGGGATTGCCGTACCAGACGGAAATGACCTTACCAAACACCCCTGGATCAAACACCGCATACGCGCCGATCGATGATTCCGGCACCATGCCTAGCTGCATCGTCGCTTCCGATATCACAGGAAGTGAAGCGTTCATCCTCAACGGATAGCTGACCACGCCGTTGCGCGATATCTCTTGCCCAACGATAGCGCCTAACCCATCAGCCGCTACTTCGACCCTACGCAACGAAAGCGCGACGCTATCCGCGAGGGATTCGGCAGCGGTATCGAGGAGGCGGTCGTTATTTGCAAGAACTGCCGCCCCCCATGTCGAGAGGAACGCACCGATGAGCGCGGAGACGATGACCGCGCACACGATCGCAGTCACGAGCGCATCACGCGATATTCGCTTTCGTCGTGAAACGGGAGCGGGATCCTGCGGTATCATAGTTTCTCCCGCCACAGTCACCAGCCCACCGATGACAAGCAGTGCGAACAAGACGCCAAGACCCTCATCGCCAAGCAAGGCAGAGCCACTGAGGGTGTCGTGCGAGCGGGTAGATTTCATCGATAACAGTGTGGCGGCCCGGTCATAATCCCCCTGTGCGAAGAATGCTCTCGCCTCAACGACGCGACGATCCTCATCATCATAACGATTCTCCGCTTCCGCAAGCACAAGTGCGACAAGCGGTTCGGTATCGCGTCGCAAAGAGCGCCTTTCATCCACCTCGGCAAGTAATCGTCGAGAGAGAAACGCAGCGTCCGCATGCGCACGTAGCCGATCAGAAATCGAGAGCATCTCCTCATCCGTATCTGGAGCGCCCTCACGAGCTACACGACTTGCTTGCGCGATGAGTTCATTCGCCACAGTCTCAGAGAACCCTTCGTTCGAAAGAACATCACGCACATCGCGCATCTGATCGATGAGCGCTGGACGCCAAGAAATAGAATAAGAGGACGGCAGACCCGCTATCGACGTCGTCACCAGCGCCGGTTGCTCATGCACCAATATCGTTGGTTCTTGCGCCACAGTCGCTACGCGAAATCCTGGTCTGCCGCCTCCGCCGCCTCCGAGTGGTGTGCCGTCGTTTGACGGTGGTGATGCGAAGGCGCCTCCATATGCTCCTGAACCAAACGTTCCTATACCATACCCAGCAGCAGCCACGCCGACAAGCAACGCAATGATTGCCAGCGCTGCTAGCGCGACACGACAAAGCAATCGCCACATCATTGGATGCGGGCGCACACGATGTACACCGAAGCGTCGAGTGTTGCAGCAATCGCACTACACGAGGTCGCACCCGGCGCGCAATACCCGTTGCATTGAGCGGGATTAGCGGTGCAGGACGTCGTTTGATTCGAGGAGAATCCGAAAAGCACTGTGCCGTAGGAGCAGATAGCGGCCGCCGTACAACCGGGAGCGGAACAAGATGCAACAACGGCAATGGGAGCGATATCGACCATAACCGCATCCAGCTCGTAGATATGAATGACCGCTTCGGTGTTGATATCAATACCGTCGATCGTCCCATCAGCGATATGGCTTGATTGGATCGCTTCCTGCTCGATATCATCGCTGGTGATTTCGCCATCATTGATGTGCATCGAACCGATGGAGTTCGGTGCCATCGCCGTCCAGGTTATCGCTTCCGTGCCGATATCGAACTCGGTGATCGTCCCGTCGGCGATGTGCTCGCTAAATATCGCATCGTGTTCGATATCGACATCAGTGATCGAACCGTCGGCGATATCGAGGCTGGTGAGCGTGTCATCGCTCACATCATCCCCGGTAATCGTCCCATCAACAATATGAGTGGTGGTGATTTGCTCATCACCGATATCCTCCTGGGCGATAGAACCGTCGGCGATTTCTTCGCTTCCCACCACTCCCTGCGCGATATCATCAGCGAGAATCGACTCATCGAGGATGTGTTCACCGCCAATCTGCTCGTACGCGATATCCGCTGAGAGAATCGAGCCATCGAGGATGTCGTTACCCATGAGGCTATCATCCGCGATATCGAGGTTGGTGATGCTACCATCGATAATCTGCGCGGAGCCGACGCTCTCATTACGTAACGTGCCATCAGGAAGGAGCGTCTCAAGCAGAAACCCATTAAGGATATCTCCCCACACCTCATCATCCCCTCCCACATCCGGTAAGCGAGCACCGATTGCGGGCAGGGGAGTGGAGAGAATCATGAGTAGGAGTACCCCAACCCCCACCTGTCGAATCCTCTGCCACACCATCATTGACGAATCTATGATGCCAATTGAACCCTTATCGCTTTCGGTGACATATGAACATACGTCACCGGCCACAGCAACAATTAGCTCATATGTACACGCCACCCCACAACAGCATCACGAAGGCACTTGGTCAATGGAGCGCCAAGGATCGAGGACGTAGATGAATATAGATTTGCCGTCACTTTCAAGCATCTGACAATTCACCCCTCCGCGCACGGAAAGCCGCTTACGTAATTGTCGAGGTATAAGGAAATATTGCGTCGCCTCATTACGACCTCGCAGCGATACTTTACTGGGAATACTCGCAATCTTGTCTGAAAACAAGTACACATCGTCGATTTCCCCACGTAACCGCCGATATTCCTCATGCCCCATCAGCACTTCCACTATGACTTTAGAATTGTCGTCCGCACTTCTGCGAGAACACAATATCGAGCCCATCCAACACCTCTAGTGCACTGCACCCGAAGCATAGCAAACTGGTAACAATTTATGAATTATCGACACAGTTACACCGTGAATGTACACATAACCACGCCGTGTACGCATCGCTCCAAATACGCCCGTACCTTTCAAGAAAGAGAACGTATACACCATTCTGTGTGAACACAAAAGACCGCCACATCACCGCCACATTCATTCGACATGCTGAGAGTGCGTATAACGTATTAGGGTATTGCAACGATGATCCGGAAATTCTCGTCGAACTCACGCCCAGAGGACGTAAAGAAGCATCACAGGTCGCGAAACTACTCGAGAAAGAGTTCGACGAAATCATCGTTTCCCAATTTCCGCGAACACAAGAGACTGCCGCAATACTAAACATCCGCAACGTGCCCATCATCATCGACGAACGCCTCAACGATCGACGAACCGGTTTCGAAGGCAGACCAGTCGTTGAATTTCATCGCACAGCACGCAACAATCCGGCAGCGATACGCCTGCGAGGAGGAGAATCAACAGTCCAGCACAAACAGCGCATCCTCTCATTTCTCAACGCGCTTCGCCGACGGCCACACAACCACGTACTCGTTGTAACGCATCATGAGCCATTGCGTGTCGTTTTGGGTCATGTACTCGGCCTAGATGCTCAGACCAGTCACTGCACGCGTATCGGAAACTGTGAAGGGTTTACGATTGAACTTCCTCGAACAGGACCTATCGAAGGATGCGCTCAGGCAATGGCCGCCACATCCAGATCACCTTGGCTCGGTACGTATTTAAGCCCAGACGGAACACGGCTGGCGCATGGATGCGGAACGAGTCCACGAGAAGCTCGAGGAGCTGATCCGCACACGACGACAGGCGTGGCAGGATCGACAGCAGCACCTGACACCGCACATGTCAGCACACGAGATCGCTGAGCTTTCATTGGGCAAGGAAATCGGACGCGGTGGGTTTGCAATCGTGCAGGAAGCAATCGGCTCTGATGGCGCTCTGCTCGCCATTAAGCGATACCCTCTCAACGAGAACGGTCGAAATGTAGGCCTTCTCAAGCGCGCGACAGAGCGAGAAGAAACCCTCGATCTTATCGCAAGAGCCATCACCATCGGTGACGATGCGAATCTCCAGCGATTACGCGACTCATTCGTGCTGCTCAACCGATATCGAACAAATCTGCGAGGGTATCTCACAGAAATCGCCAACATAGAACCGCTTGAGCGCGGACGGAGAATACTCGAAGCGTTCATTTCCGCAGGCACTGGCTTAGCGCAGCTTCACGCCGCCGGTTACAAACATCGAGATGTAAAGCCCGATAATCTCCTCATCGATGACACGGATGGGCAGATCCGCGCACATTGGGCGGATTTCGACATTGTCGGGCTGCAACCCGGTATGCGAAGCGAACACCTTACCACCCTACTCGATTACCAAGGCATTCTCCTTGGAACGCGCGCGTACCTCTCTCCACCACTTTTGCTTGGCAATGTGACCATGAAGAGCGCAGAGGACAAAATCCAAGACAATTGGGCGTTTGGCGTTATGCTCGGCGAAGCGGTCGTACCGGAAGTTTCCCTCAGCGAAGAAAAGCTTTCGCTCACCGCCACCATCATTAACGCGCGCAAAAACTTACGTCGACATCCAGAACTGGCAAGCCGTTCGCACGAAATCGGCTTACCCGGCCTCGAGAGAGTCATAGTGCGCGCAACCGACGCTGCGCGCGGATATGCCAGCATGGAAGAATTTGTCGATGATCTCCAAAAGATTGGCCATGGGTCACGCAGTAGCGTTGTACGCAAACTCAACAATCGTATCGCTTGGGAGTATCGCGTCGACGAAAGAGAAGGAGATCGATATATACGCAGGATGCGTATGAGCAACATTGCCAAAATTACGTGCGTCATCGGCGCGACCGCTTGGGCTTCCATCGCCGGCGTGAGAGGATTCCTTGACCGTAAACACGCGACCGCATATGAACAGAGCACGGAAGGAGTGGCGCGTGTTGCCGCGGATCTTAACCCTGCACACGTACGCGCGTTTATTGAAACACGCGAAAAGGAATTCTTCCAGGAACTCGAAGACATCCACAAGCCAGTATTCGAAAGCGGGACGGAGCAAATATTCCCCGAGGGGATTTTCCCTCAAGTAACTATCCCTCAAGCGTATGGGACAAGTGGCGATTTTTCTAGCGGATATTGGCTCGAACTACTTTTGTCGTGGTGGGAAGCCACAGGAAATCAGGAGCATTTGAGTGAATACCGCCGATATGTTCAACGACTCGATATCTCACTCAACAGTACTGGTGAAAGTGATCGTAACCGACAATCGGTTGGTCGATATCACGCACTGATGCGGGCCATGCGGGATCTTCCAGAGCAAGTTCGCAACACAACCATACCACAAAAGAAAATGGAGGAAGCGCACGTCGCCTCGGCACTCGGCGTCTCCCTTTACATGAAGAAACTCGAGGAAGAAAACATTTTTATGGGCAGCGATGTGTGGCTTCTCCCGCTGGTGATCGACACCATCCAATCACGCGATCGTGAAGAAATCATTCAACGAATCAATCGTGAAGATCCGCAGGCAAACATGACACTTCATGGTTTGTATGATCTCCTCAGCGATTCTGGTGTGCGAATGTGCGCATTGTTCTTGGATGAGAACGGGAAGAGTTTCTGGAGAACCGAGAACAAAGAGGGTAATCGACGAGATCGAACCACACCGAACGAACCAGTTGCGGGTTTCAAAGGTCCGGTCTCTGAACAACCGACCACCGCGCAGATCCAAATGTGGATCCTACAAGCGATGCAACATCGAGTCCTCGCGCTGGAACAACTGCTCGATACAACAGGAAACGAGCGATCTCGCATCGCGACGGAAATAACAAACGATGACATATATTTCGGGAAGAAAGAACGGGATCTTCAGTCGTTGCGACAATGTGCCGCACGTGCGCAAACATACTTGGAAAGCCAGGTGCGGGAAAATGGTCTTTTGCCCGAATACCTCATTTCCGCCGATGCAACCATCGGAATACCTATCGAAATGCACGCGAACGCGCTGTGGCTACAGTACCTGCGTGAGAGCGGACAATACGAGAAGCGGGATCGGCTTCTTTCGAGTATTTTCGCGCACGCGGAGATGGGCAAAGTACCGAAGTCGAGGAAGGATCCGCCGAGAACGGCATTCGGCTTATTCCAGCAGACACGCGCGTATCACCCTATCCGCATAGGGCCGATGTATGATACGGAGTCGATATTTCTCTCTGAGATAACGAAATTCCTTGAGAAAGGAGAAGAAAAATGAGAAAAAAACAGGATCTACTGACAACCCCAGGTACCAGGAGTACACGACGGTCCATCAAAGCGCGCTTCACTGTGTTGTGCGACACCAGCAACGGCAACGCCCGGTGTGACGCTCACGGACGGACCAGTGCCAAGCACCGCACCACCAATACCAAGCACCGCCAGCATCGCGAGCGCAATCGCTCCTACGACAATCCAATTCATAGCACTTCCTCCTCCCCCGCAGGGGCTGGCGTGAAGCGCCATATCGAGCACAAGAATCGGACGGCGATTTGGGTACACCGAAAGAGGCAATGATGGCACCATTTCCCCGGCCGTTTGCTCTCATCCATTTCTTTGAGAGCCAAGGCTGGCTCAAACCCCTTGATGGAGTCTACAACGATACGACTTCAACCATCACCGCTCTGGCAACACATCACGCTTGCGAATACCTGCAACGCTCCCGATGGGCGAACTCCGTACACGCATCAAACCTCGACAGTGCTGATCACATGATAGAACATGGGTTACGCAAAGTCAGTAGCTCAAGGGAAATCAAGCTCTTGTCGTGGCGTGAGCAATTAGGCGGGAATAAACGAGTTTTCACGTACGGCGAGAAACATGACCAACGCAGCGTAGAGATCGTCGGGTACATGTCCATCATCAAGCAATACCTTAACGGCAATTTACCAGATACGGAAAAGATTCGCCGCGTAGGAGAACTTGAAGAAGAACTCTATTATGCGCGACTTTCCGATTCAACGATACCGGCAGTAGAAATATCCGCATACACAAACAGATTTCTCATATCGGCACGAACAGGCGAAAATCTCGCGTACCATGTTCTTCCGCACACCCCCTGCTCAGAGCATGAAGGCATTGCTCGACGCATACTTGAGTTGCTCAACAGTCTCGTGCGGTTCACGAATGCTCGTCCGTCGCTTGTGGAAAGCGCGGAACCAGAACGCACGGAGAAGATTGTCCGGTGTGTGGAAAGCATTGCGTTGTGGACGGGGTACGCCTACTGCTCCGCGAACGCGTATATAGACGCGCAACGCCTTGCCGAACGAGTAGCGGCGGAGTTGCCACGCACCCCCCATTATGATCCGAAAAGTCCCAACATTGTCCAGGAACGTGACGGCGCTCTCCGTCTTGTCGATCTTGACAATGCGGTTACGATGCGCAGCGCGGCAGGCGTGGTTCGTGCGCACGTAGCGTTTGATCCGTTATTATCATTGGCTATCGAACAGCGGATCGAATTGACGGAGTCCCTTGACAGTGCCGTATACTATACCACATATCGTGCTGCTCGAGCAATAGAGCGGGGAGCACGCGTGCCGTTCGCCGAATGGATTCCGCACGCGCGTAGACGGGCGCAAGGCCACGTAGAGAATTGGAAGATGCTGCTCTCCACACCCCAAGTGCGTGCACGCTATCCTGGTATGGCGTCTCTTGCGGACCGCGTTCACATACCTGATCTGCACGTGTCGGTACAGCTCCCCGAACGCACCGATCCGCCAATCACACGTGGAGAACCAACGTCGGACCGATAAGATTGTAGATATCAGTCACAATGGTTTCCAGTTGAAACACCGCAAAGGAGTCTTCTGTTGGCGCGGACGGGTTTTGCTCCATTTGCTGCAAGAAGGTCCGGCATTCCAAAGTAAGCTGGTCTGCGCGTTGAAGGTCGAAATCGAAAAAAAGCTTTTCGTACGAACGCACAAGGGTGTTCGCTCGAGTGTACATCGCGACCGCGTGCTCTCCCGGTTTTCGGCGGCTGCGCTGAAGGTGCGTGTTAATGGCGCCGTACCGATCCGCGATTTTTTCTAATTGTTCGATGACGTGGTAGAGCGCCATATCGCTCTCATACTCGCGTTGCTTCCGCTTATGGACAAGGCGACGGCAGAAATCCGTGAGCTTATTCACATTCTGGTCACGCAACACGAGCTTGTGGTACGCTTCCTTGTCGTGGGTCTTCGCCGCTTGGAGTCCTTCTCCCGCAATCGATGCCAAAAAGAAGAAAATCCTACGAAACAAGGCACGGAATTCTTCATGGGATGGTTCGCTCACGTTACGAATACGCACTTCCCCTTCCGTCTCTTCCACAATCTCAAAACCTGAGCAACTCTTGGCGAGAATTTCATGAATCTGCTCAAGCTCCCGAGGTTTCGCGTACTCCACCACGATGTCGTCATAGCCCCGCTTGTACATGGCAGCGATAGCGCGAGGGATTAATGCCACGAGGCCTGTTACCTTGATACGACGCTGATCAAACTTCGGGCTTTTGTTCGTTGAGAGGAGCAAACCGCGGTCTGTCTTGACTACGGCAAGCTCATCCCCTCTGCGTAAGTCGTGTTCTTTCGCCCAGTCAGAAGGCAGCGAGATGGTAAGGGTGCTTGGACCGTGCTGGACGAGTCGGCGTTTGAGCATACTGTGCTTTCTGCGTCGCGGTAAGCCTATTTAAAAACGATGTGTACAAATGGTGACAGAGAAAAAGGCAGAAAAAGAAAAGAAACCAGGAATTAGCAGCTAATAGCCGAACCGCCTTCGGTTACGCACGTGATCTTGTTGTCCACGATATCGTAGCCCGTGATTCCCGGGTTATCGACACGAGCAACACAGCAGATACGTCGTGCGGCATCATCGATCGCGGGTTGCAGACTGGCGGCCCGCTCTTCACACGCGCTGAGTTCCGCCGCCTTCGATCCCGAATCGGCCTGGAAGCTCTCGCGGAAGCGCTGGTACTCTTCCTTCTCCGCGTCACGGGAGTCAGCACACTGAGCGCTCGCCGCGCGCGCCTGCTCTGCTTCACTTCTCGCTGTCGACGCTTCGAGTTGCGCCGCTTCAGTCGATTGCTGGAACGCAATCATGTTGTTCGCGTATTCCTCTGGAACGCCCGCTTCCTGCATCGCGCTGTATGTCTGATAGCCCACCCAGCCCGGGCGGATGAGGAGGAACCAGAGCAAGAGGATGACGACGAGGCCTGCACCGTAGAGCCACCAGCGACCTTGGCCGCCGCTGCTTGCGCTGTCGTTCCAACCGCGGTGCGGGGAGGAGCTTGAGGAAGAAGGGCGGTGTCGACCGATCGAGTCGTTGCTGTTCCAGATGTCCTTTGCCATAGGGCTTGGGCACCGGGATGGGCGGTACTTAAGGTTTTGGAAAGGAAAAAAGGAATTATGGCTGTACGACAAGCTGCGCCGGCTTGAGCTCGTACGGAGCGATCTTCGGACCGGTCGTTTCGTCGTAGAGGAGCAGATACTTCTTGCCCTCGTATTCGAACAATGTTTCCTTCTGACCATCCTTGTCAAGGTCTTCCATCACGATCTCGAGTTTTGATGGCGTGACGTAGCCTGGTTGTGCGGCGCCTTCGGGAAGTGCGTGGAGTTGATATCCGATATTGTATCCGATTCCTAAGCCGCTAATGGCACCAGCAAAAACAAATCCCATCTGCGCTTTTTGTAAGTTATTCATGTTCATTCACCTCTTTCTATACTACTAAATAGTAGTACTTGATAATTAATATATAGAGACTCTTTTGAGTCTACTATGAATGTCGGCAGCACCATCCTCGAGGATCTCGGGCTGACACAGTCCGAAATCAAGGCGTACACGGCGCTTTTGACGCTCGGAAGTGCGGCAGCCGGAACAGTACGCGACAAGGCAGGATTGCAAAACGCCGTTACACATCGCGCGCTCCACGCTTTAGCAGAGAAGGGGCTTGTGAGCTACGTCCTCGCCGGCAAGCACCGCGTCTATCAGGCGACGAACCCCGAGACGTTCTATCAGTTTCTTGATGAGAAGAAGCAACGATTCACAGAGCTCTTGCCAAAATTGAAGCAGCTCCAAGAGCAAGGAACAACGACCGAAGCAGCGACCGTCTACAAAGGAGTGCGAGGCATCAAGGAAGCGTATGCGCGCATAATCACGACGCAGGGGAAGGAATACCTCACGTTCGGCGGCGGTACTCCGTCAGCAGAACTCTTAGGATTAACATGGTGGCTCAACCTCCACGAACGGCGCGTCGCGAACAAATTGCCATCGCGCCAAGTGTTCGATGCATCAGTACGAGAAATCGGAGGGAAGGACATCCAGAAAAAACCGCTGACAAACATCCGCTACCTGCCAGCCGATTTCGCCCAGTTCCAAGAGACCGTCATCGTCGGCGACACCGTCATGATCGCCGTCTTCACGCACTCCCCGTACGCCTTTGTCATCCACGATGCGCAAGTCGCGAGCGGCTACCGCAAGTACTTCGAAGTGCTGTGGGAGAAGGCGGAGAAAAGATAAGAAAACGACGAAAGCGGTTTTGGAAAGAAAGGATCAACTGACCACTTCACGCAACCGGTGCACTTTCGGAAGGAAGTGATACCAACGATGACCCTCCTTCTGCGCGAATGCCTCGAATTGCGCACCATACCCTGTTTGCTGTGCGGCTTGCTTGGCAGCGTGCCTCTGGCACCACGAGTACATCTTCGGCTTGACAATCCGCGAATCCCATCCGCGAGATGCGAGGCCACGTTTCACGTCACGATACTCTTGGTACTTCAGATAGCCGACGAATACATTCATGGCTACAGGAACCGTCACGGCGATCGCTTGGCCGTAATTACCATGCGCGATCTCCTCAAGCATACGAGGGGCGTCGCGGACAGCGCATAACGCAGCGATGGAATTCGGAAAGAGGCCGACGTACGCGTAATTGGTTATCTTCTCAAGGAGGTTCATGGTGCTCGATGAAAGGTATCTGGCGGCATACAAAAAATAATCATCGAGATATATCGTCAAATGAGGTAAAAATCGATGGAAAATCCGGTAAATACGAGAGCGGGGGAATTTCTCTTCGCTCAGGAGAAGGAAATAAAGAAAGAACTCAGAGGCTCCACGCCGGATGGTCAAGACGCACCTTCGCATAGTCCTCAAGCGTCTTTGAACCGCTCTGGCGCAATCGTTTGCCCGCCTCGCTCTCGCGCACATACGGCGGAGTCAGCAGAAACACACGCTTACGCGGGTCGAACCCGTAGCGTAGCAGTGTGCTTGCGAGGAACCGTACATCTTCACCAGTGCGTGCGACACCGCCCTCGGGGGTGGTCGTCTTGTTGTATTCGAGGCCAAGGAATCCTTGGTTGAGCGTTCCAACGTTGAACCAGCGCACGCAGTCACCGTAGCGGTGCGGTTCTCCGTACGCGGCGCCGTCAAACTGCCCGATCATGGCGTCGATGTGATGTTCTTTCGTCCCAACGAGGAGCTCTGTCCTCCCGGTGCCGCGCTCGGTAACCCCTTTCGTAAACGGCATCCCGATGTAGACATCGAAGCTGCGGTCGTTGAGCGGATAACGGATGAGGATACGTCCATCGCGCTCGTTGAACTGCAGCATCTCATCGGTGATCGTGTCAAGCGTCGTGATGTGATTCTCCATCAGCGCGATGAGATCGCCCTCCTTCCGAGTTGCACTTTGCGCAGGAGTCATCCTTCGGGGAGTCGTTTTTGGTGACGCGTCACGGGTAGTCGTTGGTTTCGTGTACGATACCGCGTCGTAACTGGTGTTCCACATAGTGGGTCCTCCGCGGCTCATGCCGCAACAAGAGAAAGAGTTCCTAAGAATAAGATAATACGGACATGATTTTCTGAAAAATACGGAGAAAATATAAGGAAAAAGCGCAAAAGCACTATGAATGAACGTATTATCACCGGTGTCCGATCCTGTTCTTCTCGATATGAAGGATCGACGTATCCTCACCATCCTCGCCACCGACGTCCGAACACCACTCAGTCGCATCGCTAAAGCTGTTCGCCTAAGTCCAGAAAGCGTCCGCTACCGTATTGCGAAACTCAAAGAGCTCAACGTCCTACGCGGAGCACTCGCATTCCCTTCCGCAACGGCGCTCGGCGTCAAACGGTATCACATCCTGTTTAGCGTTTCAACAGCACAAGAGGGCGAATGCATCAAACAGTTGAGCAATGATACACACACCCTTGCGCTCATCCAATACCTGGGTCACCGGACATTTCAAGCCTCGCTCGCACTACAACATACCCAAGAGCTCGCGAATATCCTTCGTGACATCAGCAACAACGGCGCAAAAGACATCACCACACTCCTCGTCGAAGAAACGGTGACCGCGAAAGTCCTTCCGCCCGGCATCGCGATCGGAGCAAGCGAGCCCATCACGGTTCAGAAAACACAGACATCGACGATTCTCGACAACCGCGATCGAGAGATACTCATCACAATCGGCGACAAGAGCGACCTACGCATCGAAGAAGTAGCGAAACAACTCAACATACCCCGCGATCAGGTCGCATACCGTTTACGGCGCTTACGAGAACAACGCATCGTACGCCACATGCGCCCCGTCATCAACTTCGCAGTACTCGGGTTTTGGACCCACATGGTGTTGATCAAGCTCGGCCCCCGCACCCCGCAAGAGGAATCGCGATTCCTTCAGACGTTGCGCGAGACGGCAGGGGTCCTTTGGGCCGTTCGAACAATCGGAGAGTGGGATATCGTCTTGTACACCTTATCACGTGACCTCGAGGGGCTCCACCAGACGCTCACAGCCCTCGATAGCGTGGCACCCGCCCTGATCGCCCGCCAAGAGCTCCTTATCGGGTATCGGCAGCACACGTACCGCGCATCCCCAATCGCACGAGCCGCCCTGAGCACCCCACAGCAACCTTTATAAATCAAGGGCGGACTCTCCAGACTCTCTTAGTTCGGGGGTATCCCAATGGCGGAAACGAAGAAAACGGTCACACGGTTCGGCTCACGGTACGGCCGTACTATCCGAGAGCGCCTCGCCACGATCGAGAACAGCTACAAGGGCAAGCACACCTGCCCCCACTGCTCCTACAAGAACGTGAAGCGCATGGCAGCAGGCATCTGGCAATGCGGCAAGTGCAACGCGAAGTTCACCAGCCGCGCGTACGAACTCACGGTTCCTACAGCGATCAAGAGCAACGAGCCTGTCTCGACGGAGGAGCAGGATGTATAAGTGCTTCAACTGCAACAAGGAGTTGAAGGACGAGCAGATCAAGAAGCGCGTACGCTGCGTCTACTGCGGAAGCAAGATCGTCTTCAAGTCCCGCGTGTCGAGCGTCAAGATCCTCGCCCGATGACGGTCCGTTGCGTTATCGAAACGGGCGAATCCACCGCCCGCCTTAAGGAAGCGTTCGCGGCAGAATTGTCGCGCACGCATCCGCGTTCTACGGTACATCTCGATACTGCGAAAGGCAAAGGGGTTTTCCGTATCGTCGCTGACGATATTACTGCGTTACGTGCATCAGTCAATGGTGTCATGAGCGCGCTCTCTACATATGCGAAGGTGACCCATGAGCTCTGAAGAGACGTGGGCGAAACTGCGCGATCTCGAGCACGCGCTCCACACGCTGACCATCCAGCGACAAGCGCACGACGGCCAACTCGCGGAAGCCGACCACGCGCTCAAGGCGTTGCCTGTGTCAGGCGATGCGTGGCGCGTGATCGGGAACATCATGGTCAAGCGTGACGCGGCTGTGCTGCGCGCGGAATTGACCGAGAAACGCGCGGCATTGAAATCGCGCTCGGACGCCGCCACGCGTCAGGAGAAGGAGCTTCGCGAGAAGCTCACGCAGCTGCAGGCGGCAGCAGTACAGGGGGAATGAACAGCATGTCACGATTCGCGAAAGTTGAGGATTCTATCAAGTATTTACTCGAGGACCACATGACGCCGCGCTCGGTGCGCGAGAAGCTCAATCGCGTCCTCGTCACGCTCGCGCGCAAGGACCAAGACGACCAGTCGAAGATCTCGATGGTACTTGCAGACTTAGAAGACCTGAGTTCCGACGTGAACATCCCGCCGTTCGTGCGCACACAACTATACAGCGTGTCAGGGCAGCTCGAAGCGTTAGGCAACGATTAGATTTTTTTCTCTGCGGTTTCGTGCGCAATCACTTGAGCGTTCCATCCCGCTTCCTTTAGTTTCTCGACGATACGTTCGTGCGGCACATTGTGCGCTCGCATCTTCGCCACGTAGTCGCGCAATGGCGCGACGTGCTGCTCGTACTGCGGATGCTTGAAGACCTCATGCGTCTCGGGCTGCGCATGGCGCTCGAACGCGACTTCTGCTGAGAGAGAGGCGCTATCTTTCGCGTACGCGCGCTCCTGCGTCCCCATGCGCATGCTCTCGATACGAGCGTGATCGCGCGCGAGTTCTTGCTTGCGCGCCACTTCACGCACCTGGAACGCGCGATATTGGTTCACACCGAAATATCCGCCGACCGCAAGAAGCGCGAGCGCGCCGATCACGATGAGGATCGGCATGAACCATCCGCCTTCGTCCGATTCGACAGGAGCAGGCGATTCGATGTATGTGGGTGTAGACTCTTGCGGCGTTTCCACAGGAGTGGTTTCCTCGGCAACCGCCTCTGTTTCTTCCGCCGGCACAATTGTCGGTTCTTCAGATGCGCTCGCGCCGACCGCGAAGGAACTGAAACCAGGTACCGTTGCCGTGAACGTCTGCTGTCCCGCAATGACATCGCCCGGCACCGCGTCATATGGCGTCCACACACCCGTCTCAAGACGATAGAGCTTGATGAGGTCCACACCGACGTTCTCCGACGAGAGCCATTCTTGCGGGACGCGGAATGTCACGCTGTACGATTCGACATTGCCTGTGAGGCCTTCATGCTCAATCTGCACGTAGCGATACACGAGCGGGCCAGTCAGTGGTTGGATGTTCGAGGGGCGTTCTTTGTGCTGCACAATAGAAATCCGAACACGGTTTGTGGTCCTGTTGAAGAAGAGATCTATATCGCTGATGAGCGAGGTCTCGGGGGCGTACGTGAACGGCCCCTCGGGAACGGCGCCCCACACGCGAGAGAGAGTCGATTCTACCGTCGACGTCGCTGGCACGTAACCGCCTCCGCCACCACCACCTCCTCCGCTTCCTCCTCCGCTGCCCAGGGAAGAGGTGGTGAACGTGAACGTACCGTTCGTGACGCAATTGTCCGCTTCATCGCATGCGGTGACGTTGTAGAAATATTCCGTACCCGCATCGAGCTCCGTCAGATCGACCGTTTCGCTCGTGGAGGCAGTCACGGACCCGTCTT
>CAZIKW010000002.1:0-34172 GCA_964540015.1 uncultured Methanosarcinales archaeon
TTTTAAGCACCAGAACCGGAAAGCAGGGTATGCGCCTCGACCTCACGCACACGCCATCCGCACCGACAGTCATCGTCGGCGTTCCCGGACTGGGGTTGGTCGGCCCGATCGTCGTCGAGTTTCTCGTCGAGCACCTCAAGACCGAGCCGATAGGCACCTTCACGTACGATGAATTGCCGCCGACCGTCGCTATCCACAAGGGCAAGCTCGTGCATCCGATGAGCGCGCACTACAGCAAAGAGAAGAACCTGTTGTTGCTCTACACTATTTTGAATCCTGGCGGTAATGAGTGGGCGCTCGCGCACGAGATCGCACGTGTGGCGAAGCAGGTGAATGCAAAGGAAGTCATCGCGATCGATGCGGCGAACGCGGTCGGCGCGGAAGGGGAGAGCGTGTTCTCGTTCGGGAACGCCGCGCTCTTGAAATTAGGCGCGCAGTCGATGGATGAAAGCGTCATCGGCGGGACGACCGGTGCATTGCTGGTTTCTCACCCGACCACGTGCGTGTTCGCGAGCGCGCATCAGGAATTGCAAGACGCGAAAGCGGCCGCTGGCGTCGTGCAACTCTTGGACAAGCACCTCACGTTAGGCGTCGATTACCATCCGCTGCTCGAGCAGGCAGAGCACTTCGAGCAGAAGCTCAAAGGCTTGATCGCGCAAGGCAAGAAGTTGACGCAGGCGAAAGAGGATAGGGATTTAAGCTACCTCGGCTGACACGCAGCAACCGTCATGGATCCCTTCACCGCAGCATTCCACGAGAGTATCGATGAGAAACAACTGCGTGAGCTCTACAAAATCGTTTCTGATATCGGTTGCGAAGAGATCTTCCTCATGGGCGGGATGGTATATCGGAACATCATACAGACGATGTATGGCAAGAAATGCCCCGATGTGGATTTCGATTTCATCGTCGATACACTTCCTGAACCGCTGCAGATTCCCGGTTGGACGGTTACGAAAAATCGGTTCGGGAGTCCGAAGCTATCACGAGACGGTACATTCGTCGACATCTCGCCGTTACGAACCATGCCCTCGATAGTGCGTAAAGGGTGGCAACCGACGATAGAGAACCATCTTCTCGGGTCGCCGTTGAAACTGCAATCGATGGTGTACTCCTTCACGCAAGATCTCGTTATCGGAGAAATAGGCAAACAAGCAATACTGGATCGTACAGTATCCGTGCATGACAAGAGCGAAGCGGAGAATGCCGCGATGAAGAAAGGGCTTTCTCTTCATGACTTCATCAAACAAAAAGCGCAAAGCGTTGGGTTCACGCCAAGTTACGACTGAGCACTGCTGCAGCACGATCGCGCAACACCGGTATCAGGTTCGCGGGCAGCGGCTCCACCTTGAAGTAATCGGCCGCTTGCAGTATCTCGACGCGCGCGGCGGCATCACGTTCTGCGATACGGCTCGTGAACGCGAACAACGGTCGTTGGTCCGGCGGCATATAGAACATGAACAATCCGTCGTGCGTCTCGTAGATGAAACCACTGTAGGGGTCTGAACGTAAGTACGGAATCATCGATTTCTTTGAGGACGGCGAGAGCTGCAGCTTCACGAAATAGACGAGCATGCCCATCTTGAAGACATTGATGCCGTAACGGAATTTCAGTATCACGCCGGATTGCTGCAGCGCCGCAATCCGAAGGCGTACGGAGTTCCTGTCGATGCCGGTTCGTTCGGCGATCTGCGAGAACGTGCTAAGAGGGTTCTCCGCGAGGTGGGCGAGGAGTTTGTAGTCGGACGGCCGTAGCGCTATCGATCCGCGTTCGGGGAGCGGAATCGGCCGCAGATCGAGATGGTACGGGTTGTAATCGTCGGGGATGAATCGCGTGATACCATGCACGGTGAAATGCGCGTCCGCGAGATGGTCTTTGCAGAACGCATCCAAATCAGCCGTGCTGACGATAAGGAGGTATTGGTTGCGGCTGAGGATACGGAAGTACATGATGAGCGCCGGGTTCTCAAGGAGCGCATCGGCGGCTTCTTGCTCCAGGCGCTCCACAAGAATGACGGCGTTCTGGAATCCGAGCATGACCAAGTCGAGGTTCATGGCTGGCGAGAGGATCTCCGTTAGCAGCCTGCGCACCTTGTAATGCACCCGCTCAGGCGAGATGCGAAGGGATTTCGCGAGCTTGCGCTGCGGCATACGCAAGTCTTGCGACAGGTGATAGATGAGCTTCTTATCGTAGATATCGAGCTTGATCGGTGTCGACGTGTTTTTCGCGATGACGACCATTTTATCGTACAAATGCATATTTACTTATAAATATGCCTGCAAATATGAAGATTTACAGTAAGATAATATAACTTCTTGAAAGCACTCCTTCTTGTCAGGTGATACACATGCCAACGACGAACAACGGGTCCAGAGGCGTTCCCCGCTACGAATGCACGGGCGCGAACAACGGATCCTTCGGAATGCCCCGCCACGATACCGCGGGCGCAAATACCGGATCCTCAGGAGTGCCGCGCAAGCCGACAGAGGAGTCCTCTGAGAACGCACACGCGTCACCGCTTGAGACCACGGTCGAACGCGAGAGTGTCCGACGCGATGCTACGCGCGATTCCACGACCGTTTACGGCGAACCAACGCGCAAGTACGAGTAAATCCTTCTTTTCTTCATATCACATAGGGGGTTGAACGATGCGCGAGACCACACAGAATGCTGCCGCGACGTGGCTTGCTGCCATACCAGAACTCGCAAAGCAAGAGCGTGTGACATCAACCGATATCGACGAGTGCATCGAGAACTTCTCACACAGCCTATTGCAGAAGGAACCGCCGCAGCTCGTCAATGCGCTTCTTGAGCGCGCGTGCAATCTCCAATGCACGCACTGCCTGCTTCCTGCGCATGCGGGAACGACGAGCATCTCAAAAGCAGCAGGGCTTGATCGCATCCTCGAGAATCTCGTGACGCAACTCGGCGAAGTACCCGCCACGGGCAACGGGTGGGCTCCTGCATTCCTGCACGAAGGGCGCATCGTGCGACCGTGGCATCTCGAAGTCATGGCGCGGCTCAAGGAATCCGCTCCGAAGGTCACGTACGGTCTTATCGATAACGGCTCCTATACGCAACTCTTGCGGGAGTTTTCCCGATATCGCATCCAGCTCGATTGGCTCGACATCTCCTGCGACGGCACGCGCGAAAGCCATAACGCGCAGCGTGATCCTCGCGGAACATCGTACGATGCAGTATTGAATGGCCTCGCGCACGCGAGAGAGATCGTGAAACCGCAAGGTAGGGTAACCTCACTTATGACGCTCACCTCACTCAACTATGCCGATATCCCCGCGGTCGCGGAGACACTTCTCGGCTGCTCGCTCGTCGATGAGTTGCATGTCACCACGATGAGCCCGAAACTCACCGTGAATTACACGATCGATCTGGAGCAACGGCAAGTCGCAACGGCGTTCGAAGATGTCGTGAAGCTCTCACGCGAGCAACGCGTGTATTTCCGCCTATACAACACGAAGCATCTCGGATATATCGCCAAGCACGTTGGGCAAACGGCGATGCAGACGGCGTTCACGAAGGCCACTGCCTATGACCACGGCATCATCGGCCTCCCTATCGAAGGCATGGTTGTGTACTACGCACCGAGCAGCCTCTGGCCAGCGGAAGGCATTTTCGTCGACGTGAACGGTGCGCAGCGCGTCGCGTACGCGCAAGGCAACACGCTCGCGCAACTGGAAGACCCCGTGCACGAGACGTATACGGTGCAGCAACTGACGCCGAACAGTTCTCTGATGGACGCGCACACCGCGAGCGTGCGGCAGTGGGCAAATCATTTCATGAAGGGTTTTGTCAAGCAGGAAATAGCAATCTTGGCGGGGATTTGAGGTACCGGGGTTAACAGCGCGTGGTGAGATACACCACCAACACTCATCATATTTATATACGAAACCCGACTGCCATCACGTTATGAAAAACCGTATCCGCGTTGGCGTTTTTCTCTTCAAAGACCACAAGGTATTGCTCATCAAACACGTCAATCCCGAAACGGGCGAGACGTGGTGGGTCCCTCCGGGCGGCGGTATCCAGGGGGCAGAAAGCATCTTTGAAGCCGCGAAGCGCGAAGCGAAGGAAGAAGCGAACCTCGATATCGAGACGGGCAAGGTCTGCTACGTCCGTCAATTCATCTACGAAGAGTTCGACCAGAACAATGCCGATTTCTATATCACGGCCAAAGTCGTCGGCGGAGACGAGCACATCGGGAATCTCAAGGGAATGGGCGGCGACGAGCACTTCATCAAGGAGCTCAAATATTTCTCGCAAAAGGAAATCGCGGACATCACTGTCTATCCATCCGTACTACGCGACATCGTCTGGCAAGATCTCGCGAAAGGATTCCCGGAACTGAAATTCCTCGGCGTACAGGCACAGGGCGATTAGCGCTGCAATACGAACGCCAGGAATTGGTATCCGTCGATATCGAATTGCGATTGGAGACGTTGCCACTCGCTCGGTTCGTGATGGAAGCCGAATTCATCAACGATACGCGCTACTGGTGAGAGGATGTTTCGCCATTTCCGCGCAGTCAGGAATCGCTCGTCACCGTAGGTGCGTTGATCATCGCGATACTGGCGCGACGGAATAGAGACGATGACTGTCTGCGCCACACGCAACTGCTCGCGAGCATACACGCGGATACGGTCATCACTGAAGTGCTCGAGAACGCCGTTACTGAAGCTGACATCGAAGGTATCTGCGGGGAACGGCAACGCCCCTATATCGCTGACGATTGCAGGAATACCGATGACGTGCTTCGCGAGCAATACGGTGCGATGGTCGCTATCAACGCCCAACGCCGGTATTCCTTGTGCTTGTAGGAACGCGATCGACGTCCCCGTGCCGCATCCCGCTTCAAGTACAAGCCCGTTGTTTTGGTGCTCCATCACTTTCTCCAAGAGTGGCAGCTTGTACGTCGTTTTCTCCCGTATGATCTGCGACACACTGCGGTCGAGCAAATAGCTCTCATGGATAGTGGACCAGTTCATCGGAGCACCATACAAACGGCAGATATCACGTCGACTGATCCCGTATCCACAATCGCCAACGCTTGCTCGAGAACACGGTCTGCATCCTGTGAAGCGTCGATCATGGAGAGAGGTACACGTTCAGCGAGTCGACCATAGAACTCATTCACCGCGTTCACGTAGGTCACATCGTAAAAAATCGCTGCAGTGCCTTTTGGAGTTTCCCGCTCGCCACGCAATGCTCGTCGTCTCACCAGCTCGCTTCCACCAACAAGCACGATCCTACACGGTGGACTGATGGGATTGCTCGTTTGCAGCCAATCGGAAAATGGGCGTCGCATATCCTCGAGACCACACGCGTGTGCCGCGTACGTATGCGCGGCAAGAGAAAGGATGCTACGATCCAGCACCGCATCATGCACCACGGTTTTAGCGCGGCGGAGCTCAGCGTCGAGATAGGCCTCGTGGATTTCCCAAACTGATCCTACGCGTTCACGCACGAACGCGCTATGCTCAGGTACGAATACGTATCCTTTCCGACCAGCCAGCGCGCGCGCAAGGGTCGTTTTTCCTGTATAGACATTACCGTCGATCGAGATCATAGGGCGAGCTTGCACCTCTTGCAAATCTCCGGCGAGGGCGTGTTAAGGTCGTACACGGCTGTTCTCGCCGCCGTATATTCTGGAGACCACCAGATATCCGCAAGCGACTGCTGTGTCGCATTGCCGAGGATTTGCGTCTTTCGCCAATCTTGGCAGCACAAGATAGCGTTGCCATCGACATCGATATGCATGCGCTCGATCGGGCGATGCTGCTCGCAACCGCGCGTTTTCGGTTTCCACGTGGCATTCGTGTATTTATCGACATTCCCGGCGCGATCGAGGAACCCCCAGTGATGGAATATGATGCCGTTCTGCTTGCAGTAACTTGTCGCCGCCTCGACCTCTTGCGCAGACGCGGCCGGATGATCGATCATGATAAGGCTGAGATCGCCCACCGACCGACGGAACGCATCGTCATGGACGGTCTCCTCCAAGCGTCGCCAAGCGCGTTCCCAGTTCAATCCGGGCATAACGGACTCGTACGACGATTTCGTAAAACCGAAGAAGCTCATGCGGAAATCGTTAATCGCCAGATCCGTTATTTGTTGTCGCTTCTTCTCTGTGAAAGGAGAGAGATTCGTGGATATTTCTATCATCGAGGATGGATATAACTCGCGTATGGAGCGCACTATCTCTGGGAAGCGCGGATCAAGGAACGGCTCGTTATTGAGATATGGGATAATCCGTTCAATGCCACCGAGTTGCGATAGGATGTGTTCCAATAGTCCGGCATCCATGAGTTTCGTTCCGTACTCCGCCGCCACATCCGGATGCGGACAGATGGTGCACGCGGCATTGCAATGGCTCGCCGTCTGGATCTCTATTGCTCGAGGTCGCGGAGGAACGTTCATTCGATCCCCTCCTTGCCCGTGAACACTTCCCGGATAGGTCGGCTACCGCATACTTTCGTGATATCATCGACGAGCATGCCCCATATCACCGCGAGTTCAGCGCCATGGTCAGCAAGCACCCTATCGTGTTTCCTGAACGCCTCGAGGATCATTTCCGGGTCTGCTCCGCTTGCCGCCGCATCATACGCATCGATAAGTGCAGCATACACGAGCTCATCCGTGCGCGCATACATTTCGTCGAAGCGGGCAGCGAGCGCCTTGACCTCCTCGGTATGCTGCGGGCAAGCGCGTTGCGCGATCGTAGTGAGGAGCCGCCCGCTGACGCAATGATATTCGAGGAAATATCCTTTTGATGTTTCGAAGAACGTGCGAACGGCATTGAAGAGCGCTTCTGTATCTGCATGCTTCCAGGAGTAGCCGTAAATCAGATCCCGGTACGTCGTACCCCACACCATGCCGGTGGCTTTGAGGTCTTCAAGCAGGCGAGAGCCAGGGACAAGCCTGGGCGCCTCGATGAGGACGCCGAGCCGGCACAGCTTCTGGATGGAGTGGAGATACTCGATATTGCGGCGGATATCCTTCAAAGGCGCCGTCGGTTCGAACGTGATAAAACCGAGGTGGACATTTACACCGTGCTCGTGTAATGTTGTCCACGTCCTGTCAGCCATGGACGGGGTAATCATCTTATTGAACGTGACTAGACTATCTTGCGCGTTATTTTCCACACCCAAAAATACCCTGACTAGTCCTGCACGCACCAGCAAGTCCAGAAGCTCTGGGGAAGGGAACGGGTTACAGCGCAAGTAGACATAGAAATGAATATCGAGCTTCCGTTCAAGCAATTCTTCGCAGATCTGACGTATACGTTCATCGTCAAAGGGACCAGACCAGAACATCGGATCATTGAAAATAAAGAGCGTTTTCCCGTACCGTTCCTTGATCTGCTGCACCTCATCAACAAGATGCTTCGCGCTGCGCACGGGCCGTCGCGTACCTCTCTGCTGAGCGTGATATATGGGGACATGGCAGAAGCTACAATTGAACATGCAGCCGCGCGACGCCTCGATATTGACATACCCTACCTTCTCCTTCTCCTCGATATCGCGTGCGGGGAACGGCATATCATCAGGTAGCGTCGCCATCATGCGTTTCCCCGTGTCAACAATTTCTCCCGATGGCATACGCCAGAGCCCACCCACACAGTTCGCATCCCACGCCAGTGCCGCATCCATGGAAGCGAGAAGCTCGCACGCCGTCTCTTCCGGATACCCATACAGGATCCCATCGAGCCATTCCTGTTCCGCGAGAATACCTTGCGCGTTCATGCTCGCGAACGGTCCGCACAAAAAGACACGTTTCACCGCACCATGCGCCTTCGCGGCTCGGAGAAGCGGGAGCAACTCCGCGTAATCCTTGAAGTTCGGCTTCGCGATAATGATGTCCGGCGATCCCCGTACGATATTTTTTGCGCTATCGAGCGCACCGCGTTCAAGGAGACACTGCTCGACAGCATAGTTCGCTTGTCGTAGGAACGCCGCCACATATCCCATCGTCAGGGACGCCGCCGATTGGGAGTAGAGCGTGCGATAGAACACGAGCTTAACGCGTAACAAGAGCATCACCTCCAGGAGTGCGTTGTTTTTTTAGCGATCTACCAGTCAGGGCACGCCATACGAGGCGACCAAGAGCGTGATACGCCGCGAGGCCATGAATCAGGTAGAAGAGCGGTGCGCCGATAAGCCCGCTCCAAAAGACCGATGATCGTTTCGCCATCGTTCGCCATGCCATCTCGTTGAGAAGTGGTAAGTAGAGGATAGTGGTGAGGATAGCCAGAGATATTGTTGTTTTTCCCGAAAATACGAATGCGGCAACAAGCAAGGTGGGGCCCATAATCCAATAGAGTGCGTGGCTCAGTAATTGCATACTACGCAGAAAGGCTTTCGCTCTATGTCCGTGCTTCGCCGCAACGATACGGTAATAGCGCGGCGCTTCTAAGGGGCCAAAATACCAATTGCTTTGCTGGAGGAAGAGCCCACGAACCGTTCCTGCGGTTTCTGCTTGGTCAAAGCAAGGGAGAGGATGGATAGGAATATTCAGAACGTTGAGGGCGAGACCGAAAATCGCATCCTCATTATGCATGTTTTCTCGGAACCCTCCGACGATATCGTATACTTCGCGCGTAAAGAACAGACCGTGACCAATACAGTAATTCATGGACTTCCATCGAGTGAACTGATCTAGCGCGTGAGGGATTTCAAAACCCACGCTCCAACGATTTTGCCACGCGGCGGCAGAAGCGAGAATAAGACCGCGTATACTCTTTGCGGGATGCAATCCTCGAGAGTAATCTCCGTATTGCTGACAAACACGAGCTCCTGTGCGAACGAGACCAGCGACATATCGCAACGTTCGCGGGTCCGGTCGGCTATCCGCATTGTACACGCCAAACACGTGTTTTGGAGGTTTGTTGAGCGTGCGAACCGCATAATTGAGCTGATGCGCCATTTTCGTCCCCGTGCCCGAATAGTGGAGGTGCTTCACTCGCCGATGCCGTCGTGCCAAAGCCCGGGCGATTGTCAGGGTGGTGATTTTCCCTTTCGGCTCTCGCGCGGTCGTTACCAGAACAATTTTGGCACTTGGGAAGTGCTCAAGAAAATAGGTTACCGTTGCCTCTAATCGGGCAGTTTCTTCCAGGCACGGAATAAGTAATGTGCATGCTATCGGCCTGTCAGATGCGTGTTTTTGCGCGAGCCATCGTTTGGTGCGCCCTATCTTCCACATCCAATGAAGACCAACCGCAAGAAAGCCGACACAGAGGAGAGTGGTGATGATCATTGTCGTTCCATAATGTGCGCGTACGCAATCGTTTTCACTTCTTTCGGGGTCAGATGCGTCGTATCGATATGGAGGTAGTTGGGTGAGATGGAAACGAGACCGGAAATGCGCGCATCCATCTGCTCAATGATGTGTGTAGGCTCAAGAGGGTGGCTTGAACGATTTCTTTGCCGGATGCGCTCAAGGCGCACGGCTCGATCGGCAGACAGAAAGATGGGGATGTCAAAGTGGTACAACTCCGGTTCGTGCGCAACGAGACGTTCAGCGACGTCAGGCATACCGTGAGTTTCACAAAACGCAATGACCCGTTCCCAATACGTATCCTGTAGAAGAAATTGCGGCACGTCGGCGATATGAGGATGGTACTCTTTTGCGTCTCTGAGGTATGCGTCCACCAGGAGATAATTCGCGTCTTGCTGGCGGCTTACGTCACCGCTCGCGAGCATTTTGAGCGCGGTGCGCATTTCGACCGTCTTACTGAGATCGAACTTATTGCGAAAGGGGATTCCATCCTCTGAAAGCAGATCGTAGAGATTGTCGATAAGCGTCGTCTTTCCGGCACACGCGGTGCCGGTGATGAGGACGCTGACAAGCGGCATACGACAGGGGTTGAGGCGCGATTAATATACACTGCTATTCCTGGGGAAAGACAACATTCTTTTTATATGGCCGTCCACCACCATTCATACACATGCCCCACTGGCGAGAACGGCTGCACACCGTCGTGTTCGAGGCGGACACCACTGCCGGCAAGACATTCGATATCGTCGTTATCGCAAGCATCCTTCTGAGTGTCCTCGCCGTGATGCTCGAGACGGTGCCATCGATACGCGATGGGCCGTACGGCCACACCCTCATTCTTGTCGAATGGTCGTTCACGATCCTCTTCACTATCGAGTACCTGCTGCGCCTGATTGCCGTGAAACAGCCGATCCAGTACGCGCTCAGCTTCTATGGCCTCGTGGATCTCTTCGCGATCCTGCCCACGTATCTGAGCCCCTTAAGCCCAAACGCACCAGCATTCCTCGTGCTGCGTATGTTGCGCCTGATGCGATTGTTCCGGGTGTTTAAGCTAGGTAAATACGTCCTCGCCGCCCACGCGCTCGGTCACGCGCTACGCGAGAGCCGGCGGAAGATTCTCGTGTTCCTGCTCGGCGTGATCGCTATTACGACGGTCAGCGGCGCGATGATGTATCTCGCTGAAGGCCAACAACCTGGCTTTGACAGTTTGCCCGAGAGCATGTACTGGGCGATCGTCACGCTCACGACCGTTGGTTTCGGAGATGTCGTGCCCGTGACCACACTCGGAAAAGTCCTCGCTTCACTCCTGATGATTTTCGGGTTCGGTGTGATAGCGGTGCCGACAGGCATCGTTTCAGCCGAGCTCGCGCGCGCTGATATGCGCCGCCTCACCACGCAAGCATGTCGTGCGTGTATGAGTGGCGATCACGCGCATGATGCGGCATTCTGTCGTCGTTGCGGCGAGAAATTGTAAGAAGAAGCATTATACGCGCTTCATCCAGGCGTAGACTGACGGCCACGCATCCATATCGATGCGATGTGCTTGGTGCGTGAGCTCGTACGTGCCCGGCGGTACGTTGACGACGGTCGTGAAGGGATCTTCGAGGACTTGCTTGAGGAAATCGTTATCTTTCTGCGCGAGAGTATCTTGATCTGCGACGGAATACCACCACAAGCCCGTGCAGATGGAACCGACTTGACGAGCTCGCGCACCTGTCGTCGGATCTCGTAGCGTTTTTCCTTCGCTCTGACCGATCAAAATCGTGTCGCTTCCTTTATGCTGGAAAATACCAGGGCAGCTGTTGCCGACAAATCCGTGGAGCATACCTTGCGCGGCATAAAACGCCGACCACTCAAAGACACCCAGGTCAGTATCGAGGCCATGAGTCTCCACCATTTGTTCAGGGAAAAAATCCGTAAGATCATCTCGCATCACGAGCTTTCCTGACGGGCATTCGAGCCGGAATACGAATGGCGGCATGCCGTCCGGATATGGGCAAGGAGCATCCGAGAACTCAAGAGCATTGCGCTCCTTGTTGAGCGCGTAGGAAATGACACGGAACGTCTGACCGTCCGTACGAAGAGCGAATTGATTTCCGCAGTCTTTGCAAGAGTGATGGAGTGGGAGATCGACAGGGTGCTCTAAAGGAGTGTTCGATTCTACGGCATTCGCGAGTTCGGGCACCCGTCCTGAGTTGCGAATGGAGTTATGGACACTCTCAGCATCAAGATAGAATCCGTAATCACGGACGTACTTGAACGCCGTTGTCGCTGAAGAACGCAAATGACCGTTCCAATCGATGGGGATTTTCCCTTCGCGGATCTGATGGTATAACTGATCGGCGAGTTGGAAAGCAGCAAGATGCTCTTTGTAGTTCGGGCTAACCGAGCGCGAAAGTTTTTCGAGCTCCGCTTTGGGAAGTTGGCGTAGCTTTTCGACAAGCTCATCCGCGAAGTCCATATCGACGATAGAGGTCACGCGTCATTTATAAGGGTTGTTACTGAACAGGGGTGTCTTTGTTATCGACGGGGCGGCCACGAGTTTCTTCAACGAAAAGACCCACCACGTTTCGTGGCAGTCCACAGTACTTTTCTCCGTGCCGCCCCGTGTTCAATCTTCACAACTACCCCTGCGGCGTCCAAACAAGCGTCCCTTCGAGCTTTTGCAGCTGACCCTTGCCATTGAAACGGTAACCCCAGAAACTACCGGCGTTATCGCCTTCAAGCGAACCGAAGCAGATATCACCTTTCACCTTGTGATTGCACAGTATCTTGGTGAATGCTGGATTGTTGTCGAGGTAGTCCATGTGCTCGGCATGATCCGCATTGAAGGACAACTTGTGCTTTTAGGCGACGTCCTCCTCCTCGTACCACACTTCGCCCTCGTACGCCTGTGCTTTGAACAAGTCGCTGATGCACTTCTTTGACACCGTGACGGTGTTGACGATATTCTCAATAGACCAGCCCATAAGGAAACCCGCCCCCACCTCTCACAGCCAGCTGCATTGAGATGTTTAAGGCAGTTTCGGTCTTGGGGAAAGAAAAAAGGAAAGAAACAGCGCCCGCCCAGATTTGAACTGGGGAATGATCGCTCTGCAGGCGATTGCCTTACCGCTTGGCTACGGGCGCGCTATAATTAGGAGACGGAACCCCGACGGTCCTTTAAAAGAGTTTCCCAGGCGAATCCCTAGAGTGTTCACTCCCGCGGACCGCTGCAGGCGATACTGTTCACGACGGGTTTCGGAATACCGCACAGTCGGTGTAACCGACACGGCATCCTCAGAGGGAAAGCCAAGGCAAGTGAGTATGCTGTGCGTGGCAGCCTACAGATTTCTCGACGGACCCGAGGAGATTCGAACTCCCGACCTACGCCTTAGAAGGGCGTCGCTCTATCCAAGCTGAGCTACGAGTCCAGGTTGGGGATGAGCACCCGAACAGTGCTTTTAAACATTCCCGTGATGTGCCAAGAACGCCGCTTCCCGACGGATTCCATGGAGAGGTCTTTTAAATCGTTCTTTGCGCAGGTGCGCGCATGAATCAGTGGGAGGTTCGTTGGCGTACTCCAACGCAGGCTGTCGTCACGCTTGACGATATCCAGTCTCTCCCGCTCCAAAAGCGTCCTGCAGTCGTGCTACCGCTGCTCACGAATATCAAGACCGCGACTGCCGAGATCGATGCACTCGCGAAAACATTCCCTGAAATCATCCTGTCGATCGATGGCGCTGTGCCAAACGACCCGTACATGAGCCAACTCCTCCTCTATGCCCGACGCGGCTACGCGATACGCGACGATGAGGGTACCCATTTCGTGCGGTTCGGTGTGCGAAACGAAGGCAACTGGACCCCAGAGCAAGCGTGCCAACTCCTCACACGCATCAATCTCACGGTCGGAAACAACGGCATCATCGAGCAATTCTTTCCATCGGATTTCGCGGCGCGGCTTGTAGCACGTCGCCTTCAGAACGATCCATGGCTTGATGCAGCAAAGAACTACCGCACCAACAAAGGATTACGCATCTATACCCCGATAACCGCGCACACGCGCGCTATCGAAGCGATGATCTCGCTCTCCGACGGCATCGTGCTTGAGCCTGGGATGCGACCGGAACCCGATGTCAACGCCGTATGGCGTGGCACGGTCACGAGGACCTCCTACGGCGGCGAGCGATAATCCGACGGATTGCTTGGGAAGCAACACGTCGATCGTCAAGACCGCAAGTAGTCGATAACCAAACGAACGCCGAACGCGGTGCCTTCGTTCTTTCTCGCGAGGAATCGCTCACGAACGTCCGCATACGCGACACCAGCGATATCGAGGTGCGCCCACGGTACCGTGCCTGTGAATTGCTTGAGTAAAGCGGCAGCAGCTGACGCGCCCGCCATCTTGGGCATCCCCATGTTGCGATAGTCAGCGATGTGACTGTCGATATCACGGTCGTGCTCGTCCCATAAGGGAAGTTGCCATACGCGCTCGCCGGAGCGCTCACCTGATACACGGATAGCATCAATTAATTCTTGGTTCGTGCCGAGGATACCTGCGGCATTGTCACCCAAAGCGACGACACATGCACCAGTCAACGTCGCGAGGCTGATCATCTGATCGGGTTTCAAGGTCGACGCGTGATAGAGCGCATCGGACAAGACCACACGGCCTTCCGCATCCGTGTTGTCGATCTCGATCGTCTTTCCTGATTTCGTCCGTACCACGTCGCCAGGTTTGAATGCGCCGCCCGAGACCATGTTCTCCGCGAGCGCCATGATGCCGATGATACGCACCGGCAACCGCAAGCGCGATGCTGCACGCACGATACCAAGCGTCGCAGCGGCGCCGGACATATCGAATTTCATCTGCCACATCTTGTCGCTCGGTTTGAGCGAGTAGCCGCCCGTATCGAACGTGATGCCTTTGCCGACGATCGCGATCGTACGCTTCGCCCCTTTTGGCGCATACTCAAGCGTGACGAGACGCGGTTCAGCATCGCTACCTTTGCCGACGCTCAGGATCCCTCCCCAGCCGCCTTTCTCAAGCGCGCGTTTGTCGAGCACACTGATGCCGAGCTTCTCCTGCTTTGCTATCCGCATCGCCGCGTCCGCGAACATCGCAGGCGTCAAGTCGACACTCGGCGTGTTCTGCAAGTCGCGCACGAGAGCGCACGTCTCAGAGAGGATGATACCTGCGTCAAAACCGTTGCGCGCAGCCATGCCGGTACGGTCGGAGATGATGGCGATACTGTCGATCTCCTTGCGCTTGTCCGCATCGACGGTTTTGTACGCGAAGTGCGTGTACGTCCCTGCAGCAGCGCCTTCCGTGACCGCCTGCGCCGCTTCTGCCGCGTCGAGTTCTTGCGGCACTTCAAACGCAATGGTTTTCGCGCCGACGTCGCGCAGACGGGATGCGGCGCCGTACGCGGCGGTGCGCATGCGGTGCGCCGTGACCGCGTCGCGCTTCCCTAAGCCCGCGAGGATGTAGAATCGTGGTGTGCCGTCAGCGACGATGGTGAGGAACTGCTCTCTCTTTCCTTCGAACTCCTTGCGTGAGCGCGCAAGGGAAATATCACGGCCGCATTTCTGCGCGAATCGCGCTTCCGCATCGCTGCGCTCTTCGTATGTGAAGATGACGACCGCATCGGTCTTGTGCGTGAAGATATCGGAACTCGCGAAAGAGAATTGTGCCATTGCGTACCACCTACGCAAATCGGCCGGGCAGGCGCTTATAAATCTTTGCGGAAGCTTCAAAAGAGGCAGCCAAATGCTGACGTGCGGTGGTAGGTATGGCAGAGCATTTCATCATCGATTTCGACGGAACACTGACGAACACAGAGCTCGAGGCGAAGCCATGCGTCGACGCGTTCCCCGATATCCTGTCACAGAAAATAAGCCAACCACGTATCGTCATCGACGCATTGGCAGCGCGATTCAGCGCACAAGTCGCGCAGGACCCGACAAGCGGATGGATGAACGACGGAAAGATCGTCGCTCCTGCAGTGGTGGATCCATACGTATTCGCAACGACCGTGTACGGCAAGGTATACGAGGAGTTGTGCGGATCACAAGGGCGTGATGCGACGCTCGCCGATGTCTTCAAAGAGGCGTATCCGAAATCCACAACAGCGTTCCATCCCGGCGCGGACGGGTTCTTACGCGAGCTTTCGGATCAGTATGAAGCAGTCATCGTCACCAATTCAGCAACTGATGCAGTGCAGCGAAAGCAGGAGCAATTGCTCGGCCGCGGATGCCTCCTCCAGTGCGTTCGAGTGCTTGGTAACGCGAAGAAGTACGTGATCGATGACACGTGGGACGCGATCCCGGAAACGATCACGCTCAAGGACGCTCCACGACCGACATTTTTACGACGGAAGAAATACGCCGATGTCATCGCGAGCCTCAACTGGGATCCCGCGCAAACAACGGTTATCGGTGATGTGTACGAACTCGATCTCGCGATGCCGGAACAACTGGGATACAAGACCATTCACCTCGTAAACGAGCGAACGCCCCAGTGGGAATTGACGCATGAAGCGGCTGGTCGATACGTCGCGCACGGATACGATGATGCACTGCGGCACATCTTCGGTATGCGGATCAAGTCACTCGGATAGTAAGAGGTATCCCCAATCCCCAATCGCATCTATCGACGGAATAGTTTATAAACCGATTTCCGGAAGGGAATACGATGGACGCCATCGCCGTCAAGGATCTCTCGAAGATATTCCGTACGAAGATCAAGGAGCCAGGTCTTCGCGGCAGCGTCAAGAGCTTGTTCTCCCCCGTATACCGCGAGACGCGCGCCGTCGATGGCATATCATTCTCCATTCCCAAAGGGCAGCTCGTCGGGTTCATCGGGCCTAACGGCGCGGGCAAGAGCACGACGCTCAAAATCCTCACCGGCATCCTCTTCCCGACGAGCGGTGACGCGGACATCGTAGGCATGGTGCCATGGAAGGCGAGAAAGAAACTCGCGTACAAGATCGGCACGGTCTTCGGCCAGCGCTCGCAGCTATGGATGCATCTGCCGGCGCAGGATTCCTTCGATCTGTTCGCTGCCATCTACGACCTTGAGGAAAACGACTACCGCAAGCGATTGCAAGGCCTCATCGAAGCGTTCGATATCAAGGAATTCCTCGACGTGCCGGTGCGCAAGCTCTCGCTGGGCCAACGCATGCGCTGCGAGCTCGTCGCTGCGCTGCTCCACAGGCCCGAGATCCTGTACCTCGACGAACCGAGCATCGGCCTTGACATCCTCGCGAAAAAAGCGCTGCGCGAGCACATCCTGCGCATCAACAAAGAAGAGGGCGTCACCGTCCTGTTCACGAGCCATGATATGAGCGATATCGAAACGGTATGCGAACGCGTCATCGTGATCAATCACGGCAAGATCGTCCATGATTCGAGCGTGGAGGACATGCGCAAGCAATACCTGCGGCGTAAGCTCGTCTCGATCGCGTTAAGCAAACCGGCTGCGCCGCCAAAGCTCAAAGGCGTCACGGTGCTGCCTTCGGGGAAAGGAGAGCTCAAACTCGCGGTCGACATCCAGCAAGCGGATCTGAAGAAAGTGCTCTCGCACATCGCTGAGCAGTACACAGTCCAGGATATCGATATCGCTGATCCGCCAATTGAGGAAATCATCGAGGCCATGTACATGAGGCCGAACGCATGAACGCCTATCTGGCGCACTTCCGCACCACCGTCAAGGAAGATGTGCGTTACCTGTTCACGGATACGTTCCTCGGATGCTTCGCCGTCATCGGATTCATCGTCCTCATGCTCTTATTTTGGGCAGCGACAGGCCAAACGCTCTTCTTTGGCCTCTACACGTGGCCGATGATGGTGTGGTACGTCATCATCGTTGAGGTCATACTCAATGGACCACCGGATACGATCAAGATCGTGAACGCGCACATCCAGGAGGGGACGATCGTCACGATGCTCACGAAACCGCTCCATTACCTACCGACGATGGTCGCGATGCATATGGGCAAGACGCTCGTGACCATACCCGTCATGATACTGATGACCGCGCCGATCGGGCTGTTTTTGGTCGGGACGGCGGGGCTTTCCCTCGGAGGCATTGCGTTCGGCGCCCTCGCCGCGCTGCTTGGCATCCTTATCGATTTCATGCTCTCGCTGTGCATCGCGCTGATCGCATTTTGGACCGAGGACTCGACTCCGTATCGCTGGGTATACGGCAAGATCCTCTTCCTTTTCGGCGGCCTCATCTTCCCTCTCGATGTACTGCCCTCTGGGCTTGCCGCGATCGCGAAATTGCTGCCGCCGGCGTACATCCTCTACCATCCTGCCCGCCTCGCGGTCGATTTCTCGTGGAGCATGCTCGGGAGCGTGCTTATCGGCCAGATAGCATACCTCGTCGCGCTGTGCGCGCTCGCCATCTTCATCTATCGTCTCGGCATCCGCAAGGTGAGTATCAATGGGGGCTAGGCATTATTGGCGCGTGTTTCGCACGTACATGTCGTTGCACGTGAAGACGGCGATGGAATACCGCGCGAATTTCTTCGCGCAGGCCGGCTTCATGCTCGCGAACGACCTGCTGTGGATCGTCATTTGGTATTACCTCTTCTTATCGTTCGGGACGGTGAACGGCTATGGTTCGACGGAAGCCATCGTGGTCTACGCGATCGCATGTCTGGCTATTGGGCTCGGACGCGTCTTTTTGGGCAATACCGAGCGCCTCAACGAAGTGATCATGGAAGGGAAGCTCGATTACTACCTCAGCCTCCCGATAGATGAGCTCTTTCATGCAGCAGTCGGGCGCTCGCCAGCGCACGCGATCGGCGACGTCGCGTTCGGCGTGCTCGTCCTCGGTTTCGCAGGCCCCAAATGGCTCGTGTTGGGCCTCGCGTTCTCGCTGCTCGCCGCGATCGTATACGTGAGTCTCATAACGATAGGCGAGTGCGTCGCCTTCGTGGTCGAACGGCCGAACGCCGTCGCGAAATCGCTGCGCATGCTCACCATGGGCTTCGCCACGTGGCCCATCGATGTGTTCTCTCCTGGGCCGCGGCTCGTGCTATATATCATCCCTATCGCATTCATCGGGATGGTGCCCTACAAGCTCTTCGCGGGGTTCACCCTGGCGCAGTTTGGTTTGCTCGTTGGGGTCGCGGTCGTGCTCGCCACGATCGCGTGGGCGGTATTCCGGGCAGGTCTCCGACGCTACGAGAGCGGCAATCTTATCGTTACCCGCGGCTAGAACTAGTACCCTATCTCGACCTTTTCGCCGTTGTCGATCTTCTGGATGCGCTCGTATGCGGAGAACGCCGCGATCGCGCCTTCGGATGCGCCTGTGAGTGCCTGCTTGTATCGTCGGTTGCCGACATCGCCCGCAGCGTAGACACCGCCGACATTCGTTTTCGATTCCCCGTCGATGATGATCTCCTGGTGGCTGTTGAGCGCAACGCCGATCTGCGCCGCGAGCTCGCTTTGGATCAGGTGTCCTATCTCAACGAACAATCCTTCGATGGGGAGGATGTCAGAACCATTGAACGGCTTGGACAATCGCGCGCCCGTCACACCCGTCTCGCCGAGGACTTCCAGCACTTCCGTGTCGTACACGAGCGTCACTTTCGGGTTTTGCTCTAAGCGCTGGATATTGATCGGTTCCGCGCGCATCTTCTCTTTGCGCACGATGATGTGCACGTGCGATGCGAATTGCGACACGAGTTGCCCGGCCTGCGCCGCGCTGTCGCCGCCGCCGACGATAGCTACCGGGATATTCTTGAAGAACGCGGCATCGCACGTCGCGCAGTAGGAGACGCCGCGGCCGGAAAGCTTCTCTTCGTTCTTCGCGCCGAGCTTCTTGTGCTTCGTGCCCATCGTCAAAATAACCGTGCGCGCACGAATCGTCTTCTTGTTGCCGACCGCATCTTCCGCGTGCAGGGTGAAGACCGTCTTCGCCGGATCATCGCCATGCGCGCGTTCGATGCGGTGTACCCACGATTCCTCGAATGGGATCTTGAGGTTGTCGCAGTGCGCCTTGAACTGCATCATGAGATCGAGACCCGGGATGCTCGCAAATCCGGGATAGTTCTCGACGTTGTGCGATTCGTTCAGGAGCCCACCCACGACTTGGCCGATGATGAGGGTTTTTAGGCCGAAGCGCGCCGCGTAGATACCCGCCGCCATGCCCGCCGACCCAGCGCCGACGATGACGGTATCCCAAAGGGTGTCGTGATGCGTGCTCATATCCCAAAAGGCGAGCAGGAGCGGTTCTTAAAGGTTGCTTCAGGCTGCGCGCAGACGAGGCATATCGCCGGTGAAATGCTCATGACGCAATTCGATACCTTTGAAGAGCTCGCGCTGGATGTACGCAGTGCATTGGCGGGCGTAGATGAGTTGCTCCACCAAGTATTTCGCATCCTCGCGGTATTTGGGTACGCCGATACCGTGCTCCTTGCGGAGTCTCTTGTCGAGCTCCTCTTTGGTGAGGACGATGCCTTCATGGTAGCGGATCGCGTTCTTGTAATTGAAGCGGACGATCTTGACGAAGAACTCGAAAAGGTTCTTGTTCAGGAGCTGCTCCGGTTTGTGCAGGAAGTTCGCGACAGCGTCAGCGGTCGTTTTCGCCTTCACATACGATTGGCTGATGCCGCGCTCCGTATTCTCACGGGGAGAGGTGATGGGAAAGGTGAGCGAACCATGGATGATCTTCATCTTCGTGCGGAACTCTTCGCTATCATCGAGGAAGCGCATGTAATCGCTGAGCATCTTCCCTTCTGATGGGAAGAGCAGGATGCCGAGGTGCTTGCCTTCAGTGTGGATCCGACCGGTGGAGAGGTCATATTTCGGTTTCGTCGCCCGCAACGCGGTATACGCTGAATCCAAATCACGAACGACGACCCAGTTATCGTAATCATCGTACTTCTCGATATCGTCCGTCTGCGTACTTGACCCGTACACGCCGATAGCGACGAGGTTATCCCCGAGCGCCTCGCGCATCCAATCGCGGTAGCCGAACTTGACACGCTCCGACGGCGTCAATCGCTCTTCGAGCGTCACCGTTGGTACAGGCGACAGCGGCCATTCAATGCCATTATACAACCCTATCATCTCGCGCTTGAAGCCGATTAGGATATCATCAATACGATCCTCAGTGTATGGGGCGAAATCATGTGCGCTAAAATCCGTGTGGATGCCGATACCAGCGCTCAAACCGCCGATACGTAACAGTGTGCGGATCTTGCTTGTCGCCGTGTCCATCGTGCGCCTGCTATGGATGATCGCAGCGTCAGTGGTGCTCACACGCGATTGAAGCTCCGTTTGGATTTGGAGCATACGAGCGTAGGGGCTGACAGAGATGTCAGGGAAGAGGTTCGGGAAAAGGGATGCGATACGATGGAAGGTGCTCGGAAGGCCGTGGCGCATACCGGTGAGTTCATCGAGCGTGTATTGGAAGAGCACATACTGCTCGCCGAACATCCTGTCGACGTCGTGGAAGAATGCAGCGCTCGGGATATCTTTCGTGATGAACGTGAGCGTGCGGTCGCGTGTTTCATTCTCAGGCAAGCCGGGATAGCGCGTGTACTCTCCTTCGGCGACTCCGAGTACGCTATCATCGGTTGCGAACGGCACTTTCGACTGCATAGGAGTGACCCGCTAGGAAGGGTTGATAAGGATTGCGGCCCCATGATTTATATATCTCCGACCAGGAAAAAACAGCATGTCCGAGATCCTGCATGCGCTGCACGCGTTCTTCTTGCTCTTTATCATCATGGATCCGATAGCGGCATTGCCGGTGTTCTTACGTATCACGGACCGTTTCACGCCAAAACGTCGCATCCAAAGCGCGAATCGAGCGATCCGTTTTAGCGCGGCATTGCTGCTGCTCATCCTCGTGTTTGGCGATAAGCTCCTCGCGCTCTTTGGTATCACGTTCGACGCGTTTCGCATCGCGGGTGGTATCGTGCTCTTGATCCTCGGCGTCACCTATTTGTTCCACATCCCCTTGGGGCGCGAGAAGGCGTACGCGACCGACATCCTCGTGCCGTTCGCGATGCCCCTCATCGTCGGCCCGGGCGTCATGACGACCACAATCCTGATGCACGGATGGTACGGCTTCATGCCGACCTTCATCGGCGCGGCGCTCGCGCTGCTCACGTGCTATATCGTGCTACGCTTCGCGAACCCTATCTCAACACGCATCGGGCCGCAGGGAATCGAAGTCACGACGCGCCTGATGGGACTCATCCTGCTCGCGTTCGCGGTGCAGATGATGCGTGATGGCGTCGCCGGATTTATCGCAGGCGTATAACTCAACGCTTAAAGGTCGCAAGGAGCGCGCGGTGATCGGAACCAGGCAAGTCAAGCACTCTGCCAACGACAGGTTTCGCGCCGCACGCGAGCGCTTGATCCACATACGCGGGGAATGGCCGTCGCTCCTCTCGCCATGGATCGCGATAACCGCGCGCGTTCCACAGTTCTCGTGCGGGCTCGTGAAAGAATGGTTGCCAGATTACATTTGCATCCATCCCCAAAAGCGACACCGGTGCGTCCCGTGCTGCGACAGCGTCAAGGGCAGGTGCGAGCTGGTGCGCGCGGAGCGTGGGCCGGCACAGCAGATCGAGATGGGCGCAGCTGGCATCAACACCGGGCGCGATAGCTGCGATGATGGCATTACGGCGCAGCACATGCGAGGATCCGTGATAGTTCCACGTCGCTACGGGCAGGTCGATGACCTGGACGTCGGTAAGGAGATGCGGGGAGAGAAGCGCATTTCCCCAGCTCTTCTCGTATGCTTCGCCCTGCACGCCTTCGTAATTGTCCGGCGCGAACGCGATGTGATAGCTTTTGAGCCGCTCGTGGAGGAGGAGTTCGTAGGGGACTTCTTGGAGCGCGAGCACGTCCGCTCCATAATCAGACAAGATGGTCTCGATGCCATCCACGATTAATTCCGGTTTACGCCCTTCATAGACGTTCCAGGTGCCAAGTGAAAACTGCTCACCCATCGTCTGCGTTCCTTTGCCCACCACACGCTGGAGATTCCTCGATGGACGAAATGCATCGTCTGGCTGCTCGCGCACAGGGGTCGTGCGCACAGAGGCTGCAAGCAAGCATGCGACGCCGTATGCCTTGTCGAGCGCAACTGGGAGCTTGACCATCGCGCTAGGAGTCGAGAATCAGTTAAAACAGTTGCGGAATCATAGGAGAGAAAGGGACCCAAAAAAGGAGGGAAAGGAGGAATTACTCGAACGCTGCGAGATCGGAGTCGAGCGAATCCAGGTCGGAATCACTGCTCGCCGTCTCTGTGTTCGAGAGGCCGTCGTCGTACGAGTCGACCGGGTCGGCCGTTGCGTCTTGCGCTGCCGGAGTGCCGCTTGGGGGGAGCGGGGTTTCCTCGCGCGGTTGCGCGCAACCGATGGCGATGACTGCCACTACGAACAGTGCGAAAAGGATGGACGATTTCACGTGTTCACCCCCACAGCCACTGCGGTGTCGATGGCGATGCTATCCTCGTCGCTGTCGTCCAGGTCAGACGGGCTGTCGTTGCCACTATCATCTGACTCCGTACTGTCGTTGAGGTCTGACGGGCTGTCATTGCCTGAATCATCCGTCTCGGCGCTATCGTCCACGTCTGATACGCTGTCATTGCCGGAGTCGTCAACCTCTGCAGTCGCTGCATCTTCAACCGATGCGCTCGCCTTCGCGTCCGCGCTGATCGCGGCTGTCACATCGGCGAATACCAACTCATCCGAGGCACGGATGAGGCGCACGATCGCGCGCACGTTCTCGCGTGCGGCGGCGAGCTCCTTGCGGGCACTCTCGAGGCCGCTGTTCGCGATGCGGATGCGCGCGTTCGCGTCGCTTTCATTCGTCACATCACCAATACCGTCGACGTATTCGGTCTGGGTGTCGACCGAGATGTCGGCCGCAGTCTCGATATGCGTGCGGAACGTGGCAAGCTGCGTATCGAGCTCAGTCACGTCCTTGCCGTCCGCTTTGAGCTTATCGCGCGCTGCGGTGAATCGGTCTTCCATCGCGTTCACGTGGTCGAGGAATTCTCCGAAGCGACCGATGCGCAGGAGGCCTTCCGCGAGCTTGATGCGCACGTGGGCGACCTTCCATGCTGCACGGAGGTCGGCTGCGAGCTCTTTCGTCGTGTTGAGGTCCTTCTCATCGGACGCGTCGATCTGGGTCTGCAATTCCTTGATATCCTCGATGCTGATGTCGAGTTGGGCGATCACCTCGGCAGCAGCGTCGTCATCGACGTGCTGGTTCGCCTCGAGGCGATCCTTGAGGTTCTCGAGGTGCGCGACGATGCGCGTGGCTGCGTTTCCGAGGAAATTGCTGCCATCAAGCGAGAGCTCCGCTTTCGCGTCGATGCACGCTTGGGAATCATCATCCTTGCATGCGGAGCGTACACCGCTGCGCGCGTCAAGGAATGCGAGGCGACGTTCCTTGAGGTCCTCTTTGAGATCCTCGATTCTCGCGCGGCGCGTCTCGATGCGCGTCTCTATCTCGTCACGCTTCTCTTCGAAGCGTTCCTTGATCTCCGTTCGGCGCTCAAGCGCGTCATCGCGCAACTCATCAAGCTTCACATCCATACGGGTGCGGATCTTGATGCGCTGCTCGGCCATGCGCTCATCGAGCGCGTCCTTCATGCGCTCGCGCATCTCTGTTCGCTGCTCGAACGTGCCGTCGCTGCGCTCCTTGAGGCGCTCGCGCAGCTCGATGCGGTTGCCGTCCGCGTCTGTGGTGCGAATGCGGGTTTCGGAGTCGATTGTTTGGTCCTCGTCTCCGCCGTTGTTATCATCTGCGCTGGAGTCGTCTGAGCCGCTCTCTGCCAGGGCCGCAGGCACTATCGCCGCGATCATGAGCAGGGCGCACAGGGCCGCCAGTATCTGCATTGGTCTCATCATGCACCTTCCCGGGCTCCCAGGCGTCCTGGTCCCCGTATTGCGAAACCGCTACGGCGCCGGTTCTTTATAAGCATACTTTCATGGAAAGGGTGTTTAAAGGTTCATGAGAGCGAATAAACTTCTTAGAAAGTTCAAGGAACTTCATAATACGAATAAGGAACTAATGTATTCTTCTCTTTCCTCTTTTCGCCACATCAAAGAAAAACCGCCTCCCAAACGGAAGGAACCCATAAATAGCGGGGACGTACGGGAAGAGGCATATGCGTACGTTTGCTATCCTGCTTCTGCTGCTCCTCTTACCGCTCGGTGCGTTCGGGGCGACCCTGTCCGGGACCGCATACACGCAGAATTTCGCGGTCGCGCAGTACACGATATTGACCATCAATACGACGCCCGAGCAGCGCGTGATCTTGGAGGATGGGACGTACAACCTCACCGTCCCGCCCGGCACGTACGTCTTGCGCGCGTCGCTGCGCCAGAGCGGGCACGTGTACGAGGATGAGGTCGTGGTGCGCGCGGTGGACGAGCGCGAGTACGCCTATGACCTTATCCTGTTTCGCACGGATGCGGTGATCGAGGATGAGGAGGATCCGACGGCAGGCTTGGAGTTCCCGGAAGACGAGATCGCGGATAGCTCACGCGTGCGCGAATACCTCCTGGGCGGCAGCCTGCTCTTACTCCTACTTGCCGGCATCGGCTATTTCGGTCCGCGCACGTGGTGGAAGCGAGAAGCAAAGGCGGTCAAGAGCTCCGTACCTGCAGGCCTCCCATCTGATCTCTCGGAAGCGCTCGCAGCTTTGAAAGCCGAAGGCGGCCGTGCGACGCAGAAGGACCTCAGGAAGCGCTTGCCCTACAGCGAGGCGAAAGTGAGCATGATGCTCGCCGACCTCGAAGCACGAGGGCTCGTGAAACGCATCAAGCAAGGCCGAGCGAACCTCATCGTGCTGAAGTAGGGCGGAAAGCCGTTTTTTGGCAGTTATGACCTATAGGCGGCAGAACAATTAAATAGTAGTTAGTGTATACTACACACTAAATAGAACCAAACCACACGAAATTACCGAACAGTAAGTGTACAAACAACACAAAATGAGGCGAACACCAATGGCCATCACCCCCACCCAAGCAAAACGCCAAGCCACCCCCGACGAACAGACCCTCAAGAATCTCGAAAAGCGCATCGACGAAACACTCGTGCGCGCCCTGCGCTCGGGCACGACACCCACCTATGACACGGAAGGCATGGACGTCGCCACCCGCACCGCACTCGCCCGCCGCTATCAAACGGCAGGATGGGACGTACGCCACATCAATGATCAACACGACGGCAACTACCTGACGTTCAAGGAACAGCAAGAGTACTACGACCCGCGAGACAACTTCGGCGGTTACAACTTCATGGACCGGTGAACCACATGACCCCCTCCCCACTCCTCACCGACCTGTACCAGCTCACGATGATGGCTGCGTACATCGACAGCGGCAAGGAAAAAGACCGCTCCACGTTCGACCTCTTCGTTCGACGACTGCCCAAGGACTGGGGCTACCTCGTCGCGGCGGGAGTCGATGAAGCGGTTGATATCGCAACGAATCTCAAATTCAGCGAAGACGACATCTCCTACCTCCGCTCCACAGAGATCTTCAAAGAACATCATCTCGAGTACTTCCGCAATTTCAAATTCAGCGGTGAGATCTCGGCAATAGCGGAAGGAACCGCTCTCACCGCCGGTACACCACTGGTGCGCGTCACGGCGGATCGCGCCCAAGCGCAACTTCTCGAAAGCATCCTTCTCAACACCATAGGATACCAAACCATGGTCGCGTCGAAAGCCAGCCGCGTCGTAGAAGCGGCGCAAGGGCGCGATGTCATCGATTTCGGCATGCGCCGAGCGCACGGCCACGAAGCGGCGATGTACGCTTCTCGCGCCGCACAAATCGCCGGATGCACCGCCACAAGCAATGTGTACGTCGGCAAAATGTACGGCACCCCCATCGGCGGCACGATGGCGCACAGTTTCGTCATGGCATTCCCAGACGAGCTCACCGCATTCCGTGCCTTCGTAAAGACGTACACGGACAAACCAACGCTCCTTGTGGACACGTACAACACCAAACGCGGTGTCGCGAACGCCATCATTGTCGCCAAAGAACTCGCTCAACAAGGAGGCCGCTTAGGCGCTATCCGACTCGACAGCGGCGACCTCGAAGCGCTGGCCAAAGAAGCGCGAGCGGATCTTGACAAGGCAGGATTATACGACGTCAAGATTGTCGCGAGCGGGGACCTGAACGAATACAAGGTCAAGCGCCTCATCGAAAGCGGCGCACCCATCGACGCATTCGGCGTCGGCACGGAAATGCTCACCGGCAAACCTGACGCGGCGCTGAGCATCGTCTACAAGCTCGCGGAAGATCCGGCGGGCGGTAAACTGAAACTCGCCGAAGGCAAGCGCACGTGGCCGGGAAAGAAGCAGGTATGGCGCATCGCGAGCGAACCGGACATCGCTCAACCAACGCGTTCGCTCTACGATCTTCTCGCACTCGAAAGCGAGGGAATGCCGACAGCGGAGCCGTGCACGTTCGCCACACCGCTCCTGACACAAGTGGTACGCGGCGGTTGGCGCATCACGCCCGCAAGCACGCTTTCAGAAGCGCGCAAGCGCTGTGCGTCACAGCGCGAACTCTTGCCCGCGAGCTCCTATCGCGAGATGGTAGCGACGCCGTACGAACTGCGCCAATCGCAAGGACTCGTCGATCTCACCACCGCGCTCGCAGCCGAACACGAAAACGGCCACGAGCTCACGGCGCAAGAACGCTTCGAGCGGACCATCAAAGCATGGAAGGAGGGAACCGTATGACGGAAAATAAAAGCACCATCTATCAAGTCTTCACGGAGGGCGGCACCGAAATATACATCCCACCGAAGTTCCTCGGATACGCAACCGGAAACCCTGTAGATATCAAACAGTACTACGACAGTGAAAAATTCTACAGTATCGATGTGCAACCCTTAATCGTACCACACATCACACACGAGATAGCGTTGCAACGCCAGAGCGCCGCTTTGGAATTGCGGACGCTTGAGACGCGCATCCAGGAACTAAAAAAAGAGGTACGACGATGACCAACATCATATTTTGGAACGTCGATACGCAATACGATTTCATGCGTGACGACGAACGCTACAAAGGAAAGCTCGCAGTCCCGGGCGCGAAAGACATCGAACCGAATCTCGAACGCCTCACCGCCGCAGCGCGCCAGCACGGCATCAAGGTCATCAACACCGCCGACTGGCACACATTCGCGAGTAAAGAGTTCAGCCAAACACCGGATTACGCCAAGACCTTCCCACCGCACTGCATCATGCACACACCGGGCGCGAAGTACGTGCCAGCGACGGAACCCCTCAACCCCTACGTCGTCGACTGGCGCGCAAAAGAGATCGATGAACGCGAAATCCATGGACGACGAAACATCGTCATCTACAAGGACGCGTTTGACGCGTTTGAAGGAAACCCACACACGAGCGACATCGTACAAAAACTCAAACCCGACCACGCGGTCGTCTACGGCGTCGCGACCAACTACTGCGTGCAGTACGCGGTGCAAGGATTACTCAAGCGGGGCATCGCGGTCACGGTAGCATCCGACGCGATCAAAGAGATCCCTAACTGCGACATCTCCTCCTTCATCGATACCGAATGGCGCACGAAAGGCGTGCACCTCGACACAACAGCGGGCATCGAACGCATGCTCGCGCACAGGTGATACCTATGAACCGCATACGACTACCCTACATGGATCCAAGCAGAGTTAGCAGAGAAATCGGCGATTTCGTCGTCGACGCAGTGACGAAACGCGGTTCGACTGGCTGCGCGATCGGCCTCTCCGGCGGTGTCGACAGCACGACCGTTGCCGCGATCATCAAGAAAGCGTTCGATGAGAAGAAGAAAGAAGGCGTAGAGCTCGAACTCGTCGGCTACATCTTGCCGAGCTCAACGAATGACCCGGCCGACACGAAAGACGGCACCGCGGTCGCAGAGCGCTTAGGCATCCGCTACGAGACGCACGCGCTCGAACCGATCCTCGGCGCCTACGCGTCGACGAACAAAGAAGCGATGGAGAACAAGTACGACCGCGGTAACCTCACCTCACGCGTACGCGCGACCGTGCTCAACACGAAAGCGGCGACAGAACACAAAGTGCTCGCAGGCACAGGCAACCGCGACGAGGATTACGGCATCGGGTACTATACCCTCTTCGGAGACGGCGCGGTGCACATCAGCCCGATCGGCGGGTTAAGCAAACGGCTCGTGCGAGAGATGGCATCGCATCTCGGCTTTAGCGACCTCGCATACCGAGAACCCACGGCGGGGCTCGAACCCGGCCAAACGGATTTCAAAGACCTCGGCTATAAGTACGACATCGTCGAGCTCGTGAGCGAAGGATTGGATCAAGGGTTCACACCAACGCAACTCGCCAGCCACGAGCAGGTCGCGCCCTTCATCGTGCAGCAGCAGATCGAATACGCGAGACGATACGGCACATCGAAATTCATGCGACCGCTCGACGCGATCGAGGATATCGTGCGGCGCAAGGAAACCGCGAAATATAAAGCTGAACTCATTAGCCCACCGACTCCGCAGATCACCCTGGAGTACCGATGAACCGCACACGCATGACGATGAAGGAATGGGGAGCGCACCGGCGCGCGACGTATGAAGGGCCGCTCGCGGCAACAGACCTCATTATCGAGTACCTGCATCCGACGCAAGGAGACGGCATCATCCTTATCGACCGAGGATACGAGCCGCTGGGTCTCGCGTTGCCGGGAGGATTCGCTGAGCGGATGGCATTGCCGAAAAATGCGGTGAAGGAAGCGAAGGAAGAGACCTCACTTGACGTCTTCCTCTACGAACCGCATCGGCCGTTGTGCGTATTTAGCGACCTTGAGCGCGATCCGCGCGAACATGTCATGACACTCGTCTACACAGCGCGCGGCACAGGCGTGCTCAAAGCAGGCGATGACGCGAAACGCGTGTACCATTATCCATTGGAGACACTCGCGCAGATACCTGTCGAGCGGTTCGCGTTTCCCGACCACAAAGAAGCAATCGACCTGTACCTCGCATGGCACAAGCGACGAACGGGAGGCGACTAGATGCGTTACGGCACGCTTGGCATCATCGGCAAGTTCCAACCGCCAACCATCGGCCATCAATCGCTCCTCGAAGCGGTAGCGAACGCATCCAGTCGCATGCGCATCGGCATCGGCAGCGTGAACCGTTACGATGCGCACCGGCCATTCTACCCGGATGAAGTGGAGGATATGCTCACGCTCGCCCTCAAAGAGACAAGCACACCATACGACATCGTGCGCATCCCCGACTATGGACACAAGACCGGGAATTCCGACGCGTGGGTCGAGCATATGCGACGAGAGTTCCGCGGCGTCGACGCGCTCGTGAGCGGCAATCCGTATGTCGAGCAATTGCTCGCGCCGCATATGCGCATCGTATCACTGGACGAAATCATCCCATTCGAGCATCGTGTAATAGCATCATCGACATCCGTGCGTCAAGCAATCGCGACGAGCGCCGATTGGAAACGATATCTGCAATCAGGTGTTGCCCGATATATCGACGAGCATACCATCGACGAACGCATCCGCCGAGAGTTCGGCGAAGAATTGCGCTCAACAAACCCCCCACCTATCACGGTCGAGGAAGAAAGGAGACGAATACTCGGAGCGGCCTCATGAAATACGACACCTTCAGCATTCTCGCCGGTAGCGAGGTATGCAACGCCCGATGCCCCTTTTGCATCTCAAAGATGACACCACCCAACGGCGTCACGATGAAGGAGCCGCCCGTGAATTGGAGAAACTTCCGCATCGCGGCAAGCCTCGCGGAACGGCTTGATGTCACGACGGCCATGATCACCGGCAAGGGTGAGCCAACGCTCTTTCCGGAGCAAGTCACGCGCTATCTCGACGAGCTCAAGAACTATCGCATCCCGATCAAAGAATTGCAAACCAATGGCATCCTTATCGCGCAGCATCCGGAGAAATATGATGCGCATCTCGATCATTGGTACGAACGCGACCTCGCGACCATCGCCATCTCCGTCGTCCATCATGAAGCGGAACGAAACCGAGAGATCTACCTGCCAAACCGCAAAGAGTACATCGATCTTCCCAAGTTGATCGGAAAACTCCACGACAAGAAGTTCAGCGTCCGTCTCGCGACCGTCATGGTCAAAGGATATATCGATACGCCGCAAAGCGTCGACGAAATGATTGCGTTCGCGCAGAAGAATGGCGTGGAGCAATTGACGCTCAGACCCGTGAACGCGCCGGGCGAGAGCCGCGACAGTGGCGTGCTGCAGTGGACGAAGGATCACGTACTCGAGCCTGCGCAGCGCGAAAGCATCCACCAGCATCTCGAGAACCGTGGCACATTACTGCACAAGCTCCCCTATGGCGCTGCCATCTACGATGTCGACGGCCAGAACGTCTGCCTCACGAATTGCCTCACGCACGATCCGACAGCCGAGGACGTCCGTCAATTGATCTTCTTCCCCGACGGCCATCTCCGCTACGATTGGCAATACTCAGGAGCGATACTCTTATGACGCGAAGCAATTTAGAATCCGAAAAGAGAGACAGTGCCATGACCAAACGATACGAAGCGATCCTTGTGGGGGGTCACCTTGGGGATTCGCTCGGCGGCCCAGTAGAGACCTGGTCCACAGCGGAAATCGAACGGCATTACGGACGCATCGATGACCTTATCGCAGCGACGCTCTACCGCTCTAACGATGGGACTATCATCCCAAGTCACCAAGCAGCAAATAATTGGCATGCGCAACAACGGCCTGGCGAGCCAAGCGACGACACCATCCTGACACTCGCGGTAGCGCGATCGCTCGTCGATTACGGATACGATCTTAACGCTATGGCGCGCGAGCATATCGCAGTCATAGAGCGTCGTCGAAAGCCTGACGGGAGCATTGCTGGCGGTTTCGGTAAGACGACACTGTATGCGATCGAACGCCTCGCCAAGGGAGTTTCTCCGCACGAAAGCGGGGTGATCGGCATCGGAAACGCACCACCGATGAAAATGGCCCCTATCGGATTATACGCACATGCGACAAGGAGTTATGATGTCAGTCTCGCGTTCGCGCGCGCAGTAGGAACGATGACACACGACCACACACCTTCTATCGCAGCAGGCGTCACACAAGCGCACGCGATTCACGAGCTGCTCAATGGTAGCGAACGACACGAGTTCCTCGAGGGTATCATGCGCGTAACCCGAGCGGAAGAACAGCGACGAAAGGGAGAGGACGCCGAATCCCTCTCTGAACGCCTCACATGGGTCGTCGAGCACCAGGATGCGGATATCGAGGATGCGCTTGGAACCTTGCACAACGACGGGCGAGCGCTCTGTTCATATCCGTTCACGATCTTCATGCTGCAAAAGCATTGGGATGAACCACTTACAGGCCTCATCGCGACCGTGAATGCGGGAGGAGACGCGGACACGAACGCATCCATGTACGGCGCTCTCGCAGCCGCGCGCCACGGACGATTCTGGCCTGATGCTTGGGAGAAACAACTCGAAGAAGGATCGCAATGCGTCATGCTCGCAAGGGAGCTGGCAAAGAGAGGGAGAGATCTATGAACGTCCTCGTCATCTACAAGAAAAGCCAATACTCGTTCTATCGCGTCTCTCCCGAAGAAAGCGTTCGGGCGTTCGCGCAGAGCGATGATCCCGACGCTCAACAGTGGCGCAAAGACCATGTCGTGCACGAAACGTCGCTCAAGCACGTCATCGCAACGCTGGAGGAGCTCTGCATTACCTTCGATATGATGCATCGTGCGCGGATGGTGGATACGTCGAAGTACGATCTCGTCATCGCCGTCGGCGGAGATGGGACCGTGCTCGATGCGGGCCATCGTGTGCTGGACACGCCGGTGCTCGGCGTGAACTCGAATCCCGGACCGAGCATCGGGCATTACTGCGCTTGCACGGCCGAGGATTTCCGTGAAACACTTGATAATCTCGATACACTCCCTCGTAATCGTTTTCCACGCATCGAAGCGGTCATCGACGGGAAAAAGATCCCTGAACTCGCGCTCAACGAAGCCATGTTCGCGCACCAGAACTTTGTATCGACGACATCCTACAGACTCAACGGTGAACGCCATCGGGACTCAGGGATCGTCGCATGCGCTGCGGGAGGGAGCACCGCATTCATGAAATTCCAAGGAGGAGAGATCATGCAATTGGATGATGACCGCATCCAGTACAAACTGCACGCCAAAGCCATGAAGACACACTACACCAAAGAGCTGCATATCCGATCACTCACCCGCGAAGGCGTTGTAGCCATCGACGGTGAGCATACCTGCTACCCACTCAGTCTCGGGCAGGAGCTCGTGCTGCGCCCTGGTCATCCGATTACCATCATCGGCAATGTGAGAGAGCGGTACGGGCAGTGAGGTTCGTGTAGCCTAAGCACAAAGTATTTGAAGACCAAAAGACAGGTCAAGGCCTATGAAAGGAGCCCCGTACGATCCGAAAAGCGATATCTGGGACCAACGACGCCCCGCCGTAGCGGTCGATGTCGTGCTCCTCTCCATCCTCGACGGTCAGCTCCAAATAGCGCTCATCCAACGACAGGACGAACCGTACTTCGGCAAGTACGCGCTTCCTGGCCGTTTCGTGCGCTACGATGAACCTATCGAAGTGACGGGGAAGAAAGCGCTCGAAACGAAAGGGAATATCAAGACGGAAGGGATCTATCTCGAACAGCTCGCGACGTTCGGGCAGAACCTGATCCGCGACACGCGCATCCGCACGATTAGCGTCGTCTACTACGCCCTCGTCCCAAAAGACGTCATCTCGAAGCAAGCTGGGAACGCGTTCCATTGGTTCTCAACCGACAAGCTGCCTCCGCTCGCGTTTGATCACAAGGACATCATCATTTCCGCTATCGACCGTATCCGCGCGCGTCTCTTGCGCACCGATATCGTCTTCCATTTGCTGCCCGAGGAATTCACCCTCTCGGAATTGCAGCGTACGTGCGAGGTCATCCTGGGCAACGAACTCGACAAACGAAATTTCCGCAAGAAAACCGCGGAAGTGTACGACCTGAAGGACCTCAAACGGGACCGTCGCATCGGAGCGCACCGTCCCGCACGCCTGTACCGTTTCGTCAAGCTACGTGACGATTAAGGAATCTGCAGCAGAAATCTGAGCAAACGGATATAAGGGGACTTCACTTCTCAACGTGATGCATATCGACGACGTCCTGCAAACGCTCAAGCGCAAGCTCGCGATCGTCGGGGTTCCTGAACAGCCCATCCGTATCGAAATAGATGAACCAGGGGAATTCTTGGGTCTGGACGCACCGCTCCAGCTGAGCCAGGCCGACGACGCCATCATACTGAGCATACGCAATATCACCTCCTATGCGCCAGTGGCTCTCGAGCGCATTCTCGAGCATCGCGCATGCGCGCTCGCAGAGGAGAAACGCACCGGCCCACTACCGCTATTTGGTTCAGGACATGCCCTCACGCAACTCCTGCACGAGTACATCCATTACGCGTATCTCGAGTACACCGCAGGAAAACGCATGATCGGAGAGTTCGGTCAGCACCGCTACGACGACTACCACGACACGTCAGCACCAGGCATATGCGATACCATTCACGAATCGTGGCGACGCCAGAAGAATGATGCGCATCGGTTCCAAGCAATTACCTGGTTCCTGCGCGAGCATGCGAAAGATCTGCTTAGCACCTCAGCTCGATTGGCGCCAGCAGTCATCGGTCAGGTGGTGCCGGCGATGGGCGAGGTATTCGCGTACGTGAAGAATCTCCCCGTGCCCGCGGTCACCAAAGAACGCGAAGCGGCGAATGTCTTGCGAGCGCAATTGATTTCGCTCTTGGGCGAGCAGCTTTGGGAGCAGGTCCACCTGCTCAAGAGCTACCAAGAGGGCCGGTTGGTTAT
>CAZIKW010000002.1:34182-43174 GCA_964540015.1 uncultured Methanosarcinales archaeon
GTGATCGTCTCGAGCGGCGGAGGCGATGTGCTGCATCGTTTCGACCCGCCGCTTTCCGCAGACAACCGTGTCCACGGTGTCCGAGTGCAAGATATGATTTTGCATGGCTACAACATGACCACGCTGAAATCGCCACCGATAGAGACCTTCTACGTCGGGACGTTCATACGCCGCGCCAACGGGAATTAAGCGACGCGCCGCTATCCCTTGATGACGCCGACGGGAATGAGTCTCGCGACGGTTTTCGCGATCCCCGCTTCGTGGCTGACGCGGATGACCTCATCCACATCCTTGTACGCGCCCGGCGCCTCTTCGGAGATGCCGTTTCTTGAGGCGGACTTGATGGTCACGCCTGCTTTGGCGAGTTGCGCAGTAACGACATCCGCCGGATAATCGCGTTTCGCGCGCACGCGACTCATCGTGCGGCCGGCACCGTGCGCGGTCGAACCGAAGCTGAGTTCCATCGACGCCGGAGCGCCGACGAGCAGATAGCTCGCGGTACCCATGCTGCCGGGGATGATGACGGGTTGCCCCGCAGTGCGGTAGACCGCTGGGATATCGAGATGACCGGGCGGGAACGCACGTGTCGCGCCCTTGCGGTGCACTAAGACATCGCGCATGCCCGCGTCAGTCTTGTGATGTTCACGCTTCGCGATATTGTGGCAGACATCATACACCGTGTGCACATCGGTGTCCTGCCCGAAGAGCGCTTTGAACACGCGACGCACATTGTCGCCGAGGATATGGCGATTCGCGAACGCAAAGTTCGCGGCCGCGTTCATCGCGCCCCAGTAACGGGTGGCGAGCGGTGAACCAAGCGGCGCATATACCAGCTCCCGGTCAGGGAGCGACGCGATAAGATCAGGATGCGCGTCCTCGATGAGCTTGATGAACTCCGTGCAGATCTGATGCCCGAACCCGCGCGAGCCGCAGTGGATCATGATACAGATCTGGCCTTCGCGCGTGATGCCGAACGTTTTCGCGACCGTCGGGTTGAGGATGCGGTCGACCGCTTGCACTTCAACGAAATGGTTACCTGCGCCGACCGTGCCGAGCTGGTCGAGACCGCGTTGCTTCGCGCGTTGCGGTACTGCCTTCGGATCCGCTTCGGGCAATCGGCCATTCGCTTCGCAGCGATCGAGATCGTCCTCATTCCCGATACCTTGCGCCAGGGCCCAGTGCGCGCCGTCGACACACACCCTATCGAGTTCGGCGAATGTGAGCTTCTTCCCTTGCGCTCCCACACCGACGGGGCACGCGACATACAACGCGTCAAGGAGTTCCTTGATGCGTGGTTGAATATCCTCTTTCGTGAGGCTCGTCGCTAACAGGCGCACGCCGCAATTGATATCATACCCGACGCCACCCGGGCTGATGATGCCGTGCTGCATGTCGAAGGCCGCCACACCGCCAATGGAGAAACCGTAGCCTTGATGCGCATCACTCATGACGATGCTCGCATCTACGATGCCTGGCAATTGCGCGACGTTGCTCGCTTGCATCAGCGATTGGTCTGACTGGAGCTGCGGGAGGAGTTTCTCACTCGAAAAGATACGGACAGGGACACGCATCTTACCCGTCTTTTCGATCCGATAGACGTATGCGGATTCCTTGTGGACCTCAGGTCGGTGTTCAGGGTCGCTCATCGACGGTGAGGGGCGGCGGGGTGTTTAAAAACGCTCTTGTCGAAAGGCTCAAAAAGCCGAGACGAGTCTGTATCGATATGGCATTCCCGATGCAGATCGCTCTCACGCTGGATGAACGCGTACTCAAGAAGATCGTTGAGTCCGCGAAATGGAGAGATAGCGGAAAGGAGGATGACGTGAAGCCGGAAGGCCCCGTCACCAAACACACTATCGAGGGCGATGCGGGGCTGTTCCTGCTCGTCATCAGCGCCGAGCGCGCCGTCAAGCGATTTCCTCCGCGGCATTCCATAACTGAGACGTATGAACTCACGCTGCGCATGGTGGCGAGACCTGGTGCGGTGGAAAGTTATGGCCTACAGACGAAACGCCAAGTGACCATCGAAGAGGATCGCATCATCGCCGCGAGCACCTACTTACGCGACACCAGCGGCATCCCGCACCATCTCCTCCCCGGCGCAGAACAGCCGACAATCGTCCAGGACCTGTACGATGCCGCGTGCAAGAAGCTGCCTGTGCGCTAGATATCGATAACCGCCTGGAGCATCCAGGTCCCGTCAGGCATCTCTTCTACGCGCATGTCGCTGTACGTGACGGCCTTGAGATTGCCGCCGTGTTTCGCGATATCGTCGCCGACGAGCGTGGTGATGAGCGTATAGCGCCCGTGCGTTTGCGTGATCGCGATGTCGCCGACGCCCACCGCGAGGAACTTCTCCGTATCCATCAAGAAGAGCGCTTGATCCAAAAGCTCAAAGAGCAAGCGTTTCAAGTCGTTCGCGTGCACCGTAACCACGATCTCCCGATCGCGCTCAGCGCTCGCGGGGTCGGTGATGATCGCCGCCATCGCCGTAATGGCGTTGCCGAACGCTTCCTCAACGGTCGCACCGTACGCGCGGAATTGGGCATCGGCCGTGTGCTCCATGATCTCGTACGGTTTCATCAGCATCCTCCGAGATCGGCTGGGGGCCAGCCGTTCGCCCGCGTGTACAACTCATAGATCGTCGGGTCCGCTCGACGCAGCAAGTCAGCGCAGCGTGCGCTGTTCATGAGCGATGTGGGATGGTCTTGTGCAAGCGCTTCGAGCTCTCCCTCTACGATACTGAGCGCTCCTGGTTCGAGATAGCGCACCTCGGATGTGAAAAATGCGTCCGCGATCATCGTGCGACATTCGCTCACGAGCGGACGCTTGCCGTTGTCTTCGAGAGAGACGATCGTGTCATACAGCCGCCTCAAACGGATCGCGAAATTGACTGGATGCATGATACGCTCGATTACTGATGGCGCGATGCTCTGGTATTCGTACGCGCGTTCGGTCGAGCTGATACCGAGCGATTGGAGGAGGATGCGGTCGCCGAGCGTGAGGTCGGTCGAAGGGATCTTGGCGTCACGTAGCAACACACGCAATCGCTCTTCACCTAGTCGCGTCTCGCTGTCAATCCATCGCCAAGCGAGTTCACAATCGTGCAGCATCTTCTCCGGCGTATCGGCATTGCCTGCAGAGCCACCATAGAGGAAATCATCTTCCTTGCTCATTATCTCAGGGTGCAAAGTGCCATATTTATACCCCTCCCTTTTTTAAATGAAAAGAGCTCCCCTTCCCCTATGAAGCTCGCATTCGTCGATGTCCGCTACAAGCTTCCTGTCGACTTGCCAGACGACTTCATCGCGCAGCTGCCACAAAAGGTGGTGCTGTTCCTGAACATCCAGTTCCACCACCGCTACGCCGACATCAAGGCGCAAATCGAGAAGACCGGACGAGAAGTCTTGACGGTGCGACCAAAACACGCGTGGCACGAGGGGCAGATCCTTGGATGCTCGGTCGAGGAGTGGGATGTGGGGCAGGAAGGATTCGTGTACGTCGGCGACGGATTGTTCCACCCGAAGGCGATCATCTTCCATAACGACGAGAAGGTCTTCATCTACGACCCGAAGACGAAGAAGCAGAAGATCCTTACCCGTGCGGACTTAGCGCAGATCGAACGCGCACGCAAAGGGGCTTTGGCGGCATTCCACGGCGCGAAGAATGTCGGCATGATCATCACGACGAAGTACGGCCAGACGCGATTGCGTGATGCGCTGAAATTGAAAGAGAAGTTCCCGGACAAGACGTTCTATTATCTGGTGGCTGACGTTATTGACTTCTCCAAACTCGAGGATTTCCCCTTCATCCAGGTGTACGTGAACACCGCGTGCCCACGCATCATGGATGATAACGAGAAAGTGCCTCGTCCGATGCTCAATATCGGCGACTTAGGCGTCGTCTGGTAGAGACTATTTCTTCAGAATCTCGCGGTAGCGCTCTGCCATATCGACGAGATATGCTGTGCGCAGTTGTGGGCCATTGAACCCACGCCATTCACGCAAGATCGAGATCTGCGCTTCCTCTTCGAGCAGGAATGTGTGATGTGTGCGTGGCATCTTCATATTGGGCGCTTCCAGGATGGCGATGATATAATCGCTCACGCGCTCAGGCGTCATACAGGCGTCGAGTCCTCGTTGCGCAGGGATACGTCGTGCATACTCGACGAGCGCGTCGAGTTTTTGCTCTACAGGGATCGCGGTATTCTCAAACCAGCGCTTCTCCGGTGTGTGCGGTATCGGTGTTGGGAGTGTAGGCATGATGAACGCTTCGATGCCGCATGCGGCGTAATCTCCTAAGAAGGGTTTTCTCACCGTGAGCGCCACAGAGGGTTTGAGAGAGGGCGCGGTCACTTTCCCGTCGAGGCCTCGGTATTCTGCAATCAAGCCATTGACCGCCTCTTTGCTCATGGCGACGTAGTCACCACCGATGCGACTCGCGCTCTCTCGGGCCTCAAACAGCCGAACTTCTAGATCGTTGCGAAAACGCTCAACATCTGCAATGCCGTATTGGATCGTTATCTTCTCAGACAACCGTTTCGCCACAAGGGACAGTTTCTCGCGTGGAGACAACGGCGGGTCCTGATCGGGCATGAGGATGACGACACATCACGGAGTTTTAAATCCTACATGCGCGTTTCGAGAAAAAATTCTCCTAATTGACCGATTCAACGCTGCGCGCGCCGGCGATCGAACACGCTGTTGAGGCGCGCAATCGTCGCGCTCGGGCGTGGATCGTACGGCGCGATGCCGAGGCCCGCGAGGACCGAACCGTCGCGCAACACGCCACCGAAGGTGTTGTCTATCGACGCGGGTAAAATATCGTCGATGTTCAGGACATAGTTGAGCTCTTCGCGGAAATGCTCTTTTAAGAGCGCCTCTCTGCGAGCAGGATGCGTGGCCGGGTGTATGTCCATCATCTCTTGCTGGAGATCGTAGGTAATCATCAGCAGATACGGCCGTAAGCGTGCAGCAGCACGATGCTCCTCGATCTGCGCTTCGCACCAGCTCGGCACGACCTTCTCGATGAAGTGCACGAACTCTGGATCCGGTTCTCGCATACTACGAAGAAGCAATGCGGTTACTTAAAACCCGCGCCGACCGAGCTGCACGAGATCGTCGGGATCGACGCCGTCGTAGTCGCTGAGCCCCTTGCCGAAGCAAGTATCATAGAAATCGCACTGGCCCGACGACCACTTGCACAGCGGCGTGACGTTCTTCGGGTAGTCGCGGATATCGACGCTTTTCGTCCGTTCGCGCACGTCCGCGATCTCGACTTTCGCGCGCTCGACCATGGAACGCGTCACCGGCAAGCGCTTCTCCACGCCGAACTTCAAAAAGAAAATACCGACCTCGTCCGGGATGCGCTCTTTCTCTTCGTAGATCATACCATAGATGGAGAGTTGGAGATGGTAGTCGTCCGTGATCTCGGCCTTCTTGCTCGTCTTGTAGTCGATGATCACGATCTTGTCGCCCTCACGGTGGATCGCGTCCGCGTAGCCACGCACGCCGTGCGTATCGCTGCGCAATTCCACTTCGCGCTGCGGTTTCGCGAGCTTGAATGCGGATTTCAGGTCATCGGCATCGATCGCCTTCATGCGCTCCAGGAGCCAATGGTAGAAATTATTGATCATGTCCTTCGTCTCATCGTAATAGTTGTACAGTTCGATCTCCGACAAGCCGAGTTTCTCAAGGTCAGTTTTCGCTTTCTCCCACTCGGTGCGGAACTTCTCCTGCAAGATCACGCGCAGCGACGGTAGGAAAGCCGCGTCAGGGATGTGATCCAAAGAAACGTCGTAGATATCCTCCATGACCTTGTGCGCGATGGATCCACGGACGAGATGGATGGAGGTCGTGGTCGGCAGCTTCGCGATGTAGCGATAGTAGTACTTTCGCGGGCACTGCTTGTACATCAGGATAGAGCTCGGGCTCTGCAAACGACCAGGACCCGATTGCGTACCGCCGCGGGCGAGAGAAGCTGTGCCAGTCATCGAGAAAACCACCGTCCCAATCCTATTTAATAGTATGCGGTGCGTGTCCTGTGCTCCAGAACCTATTTAAACCTCCCGAGGACAGGCACGTGTTGATATGTCCTTCCTGCACACGATCTTCGCGGATGCCCCGCAGATAGCCGGCGAGATCGTCCGCGACGAGGACCTCGCGCGCGATGAGCTCAAAGCCATCATCGCCACGTTCGCGACCAAGCAGCGCATCCTCGCGCGCCTAGTAGACGGCGAATCCATCCATCTCCACGAGCTCGCAGCGACGCTCCAAGACGAGCTCGCTCTTGTCGATCAAGAGAGCGCGCAGGAGCACGAGATCATCGATGATCTCCGATTCCTCTCGCGTGATAGCGCAGTGCATCGCCTCGAGTCGCTGCGCGCGCGTGTGGGCGGCGCAATCTCTAAGGACGCGTACCTGACGCATATGCTCTCGGAATTGCGCGACCTCCTCGGCGCGCAAGCGCGCAAGATCAAACGCATCTCAACGGGTACGGGCGATGTCGATGCGACCCAAGCGTTGATTGATCTTCTTCTCATCGAGCGCGACATCATCGAGAAATTATCGACCGTTGATGATTTCCGCGCACTGTATCGCGACCTCGCGACGGGGACGAAGCGCGAATCTGCCGTGCACCGCATCCGCGCGCGATTCTCAGGTAAGCTTCTGGATCAGATGCGCTCGGTCGCTATCGGCGACGACGGGAAAGCGTACGGCACCGACGGTTCGTACTTGTCTGAATTATGCGCGCAAGTATTCAATCATCTCGAGGAAGGTATCGCGGAAGCGATAGCGAATGATGCTATCGCCGGCCACGCGCAGGCGGATGTCGAGTACGTCCAGTCCGAATGGTTCGAGCAGTTCGTGCGCGATCAAGTGAAGAAGGATGCGGCGTCGGGGAAAGTCGTGCCGTCGGATCGCACGATCAACGCCTTCATCGACGGATACCGACAACTCTATCTCGCGCAAGCGCGTCAAGAGACCGCATGACGAACCCGATCGGCGTGCATTTGGCGCTTGGTGGCGGCGACGATGCTGCGCTCGCGCACGCGCAATGGTTGGGTTGCTCTGCGGTGCAAGTCTTTACCCACAGCCCGCAATCATTTCAGTTCAAGCCGATTGATGCGCCACGACTGGAGAAGCTACGCGCAGGTTGGAAGCGCATCGGCGTCTCCGTCGTCGTCTCGCACGCGAGCTATCTCATCAATATCGCGGCCGTCGAGAACGCGAAATTCCACGGTGCGGTCGCCATTTTGCGCAAAGAGCTCGAATACGCCATTGCGTACGGTTGCCACTATGTCGTCTTGCACATCGGCAAGCACACGACAAGCACGAAGGAGGAAGGCATCGCGCAAGTCATCAAGGGGATCGAGAACGTCGGCGACATCCTCAAGAAAGGAGACGTGATGCTGTTACTTGAAGGCGCCGCGGGGCAAGGAACCGAGATCGGCGCGGTATTCGGCGAAATCGGCACGATCATCAAAGGGCTTCCAAAAGATATCGCATCCCACGTCGGCGTGTGCTTGGACACCTGCCACCTGTTCGCATCAGGCCATGATTTCCCCAAGCGCGCGAGAGAAATCGTGCGCGAGATCGACAGCGCGTTCGGAATCAAATGTGTGAAAGTCATCCACGTGAACGACAGCAAATTCGCGCTCGGCGAGCGCAAGGACCGTCACGAGAAGCTGGGCAAAGGCCACATCGGTATTGACGGATTACGCGCATTCCTCACGCAACCGGACATCAAGAAACTCCCGATGATCCTCGAGACGCCATTCGACGACCAAAAAGAGCAGAAAGAAGATATGGACGCGCTACGCAAGATCCTCGGCCGCTAAGGCGTGCGCAGGTGAGTGGCGAAATAATCGCGCGCAGCGATAGTCTGGTCTATCTCCTCTTGCGTCCAAAGCGGCGCCGATTGCTCCAGTTGTGAGAAGTTCCTCACCGAGAATTCGATACGCGGATCGCGCAGACATCCTACACATGAAGCTCCCTGCTCATCGAAATCCGACCACGCGGCTCCGACGACATGCGTCCCACGCGCTTGGAGATAGGGAGGTTGGCGATCAGTGACGAGCCTGCGGTGCGGCGCGTCTTCCGCTTCGAGCTCGGCGTACCGCAACTCAAGGCCATCCATCATCATGTACGTCTTCTTGCCGCGGGCAGCTCGCTTTCGCGGCGCTTCTTCCCACACCGCTTTCGGGTGCGTGAACACGGAAACGTCCAGGCGCATATCAGCGACGTACGAACGTCCCTCGTGAATGAATGGAATGCACAAATCGGACGTATTGTTACGATCCACCAATTGCTTCGCGATCGCCTCATACGATTGAACGCCGACCGGTAGGCGCAAAAGGACGTCCTCAAGCGGAATATCAAACCAGTGCGCATCCACCCTACTGAGAACAGCCGTGGCGTTCGCGCTCGAAAGGGCGCTACGCACTCCCAATTGTTCGGCGAGCTTCTGCTCGTGCTCTTTTCCAGCGTGGGCAACATAGAGATGCAGGAGGTAATACCCTTTGTGATGCGAGACATTCACCGACGTCTTGAAAAAAGCCGTGCCGGCAGCGTCGTAATCGAAACTCTCATGGTAGTTCAATCCTTTCGCCGCTTTCGTCGCAGCATCCTCGGCGATGCGCTCGACAAGCGAGGAACCCCCACGACCTATCAATGCGAAACCCAATGTCGCGTTCACTGCCGCGAACCCACCGTGATCGTCGCCGATAGCAGCAATCGTTCGATGTTCCCCTACCGACCGTTGACCGCCAAACGTGAGGAGAGCAGTACGGACATCCTCAGGCGTATCCAGAATGATGCCGCTATAGGTCTCTCGCTTCTCGACGCCAGTGATACGCGAGACGTCGCTGAAGCTGTCGGGAGTGCTGCGAAACGTGATTGCCGGATCCATCTGCCCAGGGAGTGCCCCGGAACATAAAAAACCGGATGGTCGCTTTAAGAAGGGCAACACGGTTATCGCAATTCCTGCAAAC
>CAZIKW010000002.1:43184-49774 GCA_964540015.1 uncultured Methanosarcinales archaeon
CTAACTAATTAAAATTATTAGCTAATCCGAGAGGAGTAGCTTTTTAATTCCAGAGCGACTCCCCATATCTATGGCAACAAACGGCGTCGGCGCAGAAATAAAGTCACAGCTCACAACGATCTTTCGCGGAGCGACCATTGTCGGACTCTTAGGCGTGGGATTGGGTGGCGCATGCTATCTGGACCACGTGAAGAACAACGTTCCGGCCCACCTCCGCCAGTACGACTTCAACAGCGACGGCTTAGCGGACCTCGTGCTCCAGAACAAGAATGGAAAAACGCTCGAGGTGTTCTACGCCACCAAGGATCGCGGCTATCTGACGCTGGACGAGATCAAGCTCGACCGCGCGCAGCAGTAGCGCTGCACGTCAGAAATCCTTTTTTCAACGTTCTATTTCAGGAAGGGCAACACAAGCATCGCTATTCCTGCAAGGGTGATGAGCGACGCGATGATGCGAACGACGATATCGTTCTGCTCTGCGGTCGCGATGAGCAAGTGGCGTAAGTGGTCCTGCAATGCAAGCAACCCCACAGCGACGATGCACAGGATCGTCAATCCCGCGAGCGCGAGTTTCGCGATGAGCGTCCCATCGGCAGGCAGGAAAAAGAGTGAGCCACCGGCGAGAGCGAGTAAAATACCACCTACAAACCGCATCCGTACCACATACGCGAAGCGACGCTCGACCCATTCGAGCCACGGTCTGGGCGCAGCCATGCCATGAGCGCTGCTCGCCACGAAGAGCAGGCCCGCGACCGCGCAGATCCAGCCGGCCAATGTGGGGAGATGCAGCCCAATCATAACGTCGATACCCGTTGGAGCCGCTTTAAGAACGCTTCGACGGCATATCCTTAAATACCCTCAAGAGCGTGAAAAGGCAGTATGGTGTATGCAACCGCCGCGCGAAAGACGCTCGGCTATCTCGTGGTCGCAGGCGTCTTGGGCCTTGCAGCCGTGACGCTCTTCATGGGCGACGTGGGAGCGCCGACCGCGCATGTCGTTGCCGAAAGCAACGGTGTCGACGGCATTCCACTCTTAGGTTTCTGTCTGGGACTCGTGACGGGTGCGCTCATAGTCGGCACGTACGTATACGTCGCGCATATCGAGACGAAGCGTTAGCGTTTCTTGTAGCCAAAGAGTTTGTCGTATTCTTTGTGATCAAGGATATGAATGACAGTGATGATGATAGAAATAGCATGTTTTTCCTGAACGACCGTGTACAGCAAGCGCCAGAAGGAAGGGAGCTCCAAACGTAAGAGCGTCCCAGTGATCTCAAAATCTGATGGCATAAGACGTCGCGGTACGATATCACCCATGAAAGGACGTTCTTGGAGAAGAGCGGAGATACGCATAATGCTACGCAGTAAGGAGATGGCACGCTTGTCGTTCGGACGGGACTCGAGCTCGGCAATGGCAGCCCGCGCTTCAGCGCTGAACGTGATGCGCGTCGGCATGCGAGCACGACCCAAACCGGGTTCTTATGCGCTGCGTCACGTTTTCCGGAAACGTTCCGGCGATACCCGGAAAAATTCCATTTTCCCATTTCGGATCTTCATCTCATATCCGTTACGCATAATTTCCTTAAGTTGTTCGCTCGGCGGATGCAGGTAATAGATGCCTTTCGCGCTGATGATGATCCGATGGTTCTCTTGGAGGTGATCGAGGATCTCAAGCAAGGCGTTATGATTCACTTTTTTCGGCAAGAGATCTTTGAGTTCGGCGACCGTGACCATCCCTTCTGGCGCGTCGCGAAGTGTCGCGGCAACCATTCTGATTGTGCCGAGCGTCGGGCCACCTTTTTGGATCGTGATCTGTTGGGGTTTAGTCATAGTTCGTACCTAAATGATATGAAGTCGTATCGAAGAGATATGAACTCATATTTATCCTTTTCTGACACGATGCTTTTAAATGAGACGCGGTTTCGAACACCAACATGATACGTCGTGTCGCTGTCCCAAAGAAGATCCGCGAGAAGCACCCGTATCATCGGCCTGGGTTCCTGAAGAAAGTCGTTGGTGTGAAACCGCGGCAAGTGAAGGCGACCTACTCTTCGCGTCTCGAGTGGAAGATGGATCCGGTCGGGTACGTCATCATCAAGGTGTTCTATACGAAAAAGCATTTCGGCGCGCGGTTCCATACGCCGGACGGCGTGCCGAGACTTGATGTGCTCGGCACGGACGCGGAAGAGATCGCGCAAACGTTAGTTCGCGAGAAGTGCGTTTCTTCCCTGCAGCACGCGGCGTACTTAGGCCATGAATTGCACAAAGCGGAGATGGCGCTGAAATTCCACCTCAATTTCGTGCAGGATTCTGAATTGGATTTCTCGAAGAAAACGAAAAAGAAGGAATCGGATAACCTGCCGGAGTAGCACAAGACAGCGAAGGAGGGCATCATGACTGACCAAACACAAGAAGCGCTCGATCTCGTCGGTCGCGATATAGACGGCATGCGCGATCTGCACGCCAGGTCGAGTTTCGAGCACGAGTATCTCACGTTTCTCCAGGACGCGCTCGAGCGCAGTGCGGAGATACCTGACCTCAAGGAGACGCATCAAGCGCTCATGAAGATAAAGGCGATATTCGAGCAACGCAGCAAGATAGAGAAGAGATACAAGGAATTGAAAAGCTCAAGTCCTAATATGTTTACCTTCGACGCAGTAGAGCGAAGAGGCAACGCTGAACAAGATGCGGCGAACGAGCGGGGGTTGTGCTTACAGCAACTCTATGAATTGCCTAAGCAAATACATCGTATCTTTGGCGACGAACTCATACCTGCGTTCCGCAAAGCGGACGATGCCCATCCTCGCAAGACGTTGGGTTTCCGCAGGCGACGCATCTGATCATTGAGCAGGTATCCGACAAGAGAACTCGAGAAGGAACTCCCGAGACGCATACGCGAAGGAATCGGATAACCTGCCGGAGTGAAGCTCACTGCGGCGGAACGAACCACGGCACGTCATTCAATCCCGTATCTGAATGGAGCATCCGTTTCCCACCCATCAAGCGATGGCCGTTGTGCTCGCGCGCGAATGATTCCATACGATCAGCGATATCCGTCCTGTTCGAATCAGGGTGGATGAGCAGCCCGTGCGGGCTCGTCGAGAGGCGATGTTCGAGATACCCATCCACGATACGCTCGTAGAGCGCGACCGGCTGCCCATCGATCGCGACATACGCGTCAAGCGCGTCATCCATCGCACCGACGATCTCGAGGCTGTCGACGAGCGGTAAGACGCCGCGGTCGATGAACGGTACGCTCAGGCCATAGGAGACGCCGATGCGCTTGCCTTCCCACCAGAGGAAATCCATCGACGCGCCAGGCTGGCGCTTGAACTCGATGACTTCTTTCATCGTCAAGCAATTCCCGCCAGCGTACCCGGCAAGCAAGTCAGGGACGAACAGGTACGGTGATGCGCGCTGGATGATCACCTGGCTGTTGTCCGCGCGGGACTGCGAGGAGAGGAGCTCGGCGAGCGGAGCGTCCCATGTCTTTCCGACGGCGCGATCCATGAACTGCTGAAGTGTATGCAAGGTATCGAACGCTTCGAGGATCGTGGCGCGGTATTCTTTGGGCGATGCGCCATCGCGAACGATGTCCATGAGGATGCCGATCGCGGATTCGGGAAGGGGAGTGCTCCCTCTTGGCCACGCGTCATACGACGCGCGATGCTTGTGGTAGAGCTTTTTCCCTTGCGGCAGTTCGCGTGGAGCAGCGCGTAGGAGCGTAGCGATTGTTTTCGTCACGCGATCGGCGATGTCGCCAGGTATCGCAAGCGTGCCGTTGTGCGCTGCGCACAGATCGATGGTCGTCATTTCGGCCGGGGCATCGATAGGCTTGGGATCGGGCGTTCGATGGAGCAAGTCGGAGCAGCGCAGCAGTGTGTCAGAAGAGAGGTAATCATTCGCGGCTTCCGTGCACCGCTTGCTCGTCAGATGGAGGTATGGCGCCTTGATCTGCTTTGCGAAGGACGACACGCGGGCCAACCAGTTCTCTACGGCTTTCCGTTCCGGGTCGCTGTTCTCGATGAATCCATCCTCGTACGGATTAGGGGAAGGGTAGAGCAAGAACGTCTCTCGGGTGAAAAGATCTCTCGTCTCGAATGTCAACAGGTGAATGCATTCATCCGCGTCATGGGACGTCTGCACCCCATACAGCGCGCACTCATAGCGCACACACCATTCCTCTGGATCGATGAGGCGCAGACCTGGGCTCGTGGCCTGCAAGAGGATGGCGAAGAGCTCGTCTTGGAATCCGCTTCCGCGCAAGACCCGTGACATCTCCTGACTGCGCTTCACGACGTCTTCGAGCGACGCGGGGATAGCGATTACCCGACCGGCGTCTCGGCCTTCAGGCCAGAAGCCCGCACTGACGCACGGGACGTAGCGCACGTCCGGCGCCGGATCCGGCACACGCGCGAGGACTCGCAACTGATCTTGGAACATCGCGCCGCTACGACGCGAGAGCTTGTGCGCGGTCGCCTTGTCGAAATCGCCGCGCGAGACCGCTTCTGGGTCGAGCGATTCGAAGAAGGCGATCGCCGACTCATACGTGCTGCGCTGATTCGCGGGAATTTTCCTGAGGCCCTTGTAGAGCTCTCCGTAAAACAACCATGGATGCTGAACAGTCGCATCCATAACTCGCTTCGCGTAGTGCGCACGCGCGATGCTCTGTCGGCTGCGGGTACTGCGATCTTGCGGCTCTTTCCATGCCGCATTGCGCGCTTCGGAGAGGATGTCGTCGAACTTGAGGACGTGGATAGGGCTCCATGCGTCGAGGACTCCAAAGAGCGTGCTCAACGCCTCATCCGGCGTCGATTCCCTCTCCTCCGGTTTCCGATGGCGTTAGCCGCCTTCGAGGTACCCGGTGATCGCATCCACTTCCGACTCGACCATCCGGAACATCGACTGCAGCTCCTCCTCGAGGAATCCTGTGAGCCACGGGTATGCGGGGTATTCGCCGGCGGCGGCCATGCGCGTGCGAAGGAGAGAACCGAGGGTGAGGAGATGTGGCATCATTGCCGGGTTCATCGCGTTGTCCTCAGGCGGATTCTCCGGTTCCATTGCCGCACGGAATCGTCAACGAATTTAAAAGCATTTCTTAAAATCACCACTTAAAGATAGCAACGTATTTCTCGTCGGAATGACAAATCAACCATATAGAAAACAATAAATCAGCCCCGCAACCCATTTAAATCACCCTCCGCTCCATCGGCGCAATACACCCGTCAATGGGTCCTCAACCAAGCAGGGTCTAACTGGCCCATTGCGATGCGGACGAGACACTACCGGGTGTACCAGCCCGGCACGAGAGTACCCTGTTAAGCTTACGGCGATCGCCAAGCTATGACCCAGGGAGTTAGTGTCCCGGGCGTCATTTCCTTTTCCTACAACAACAATCACACCAATCACGCGAACCGCCCGGGCACAAACGGCGGGGAAGAACCAAAGGGCACCTACCATGTCCATCACACTCACTCGATCCAACGACACGCGCACCGCAGGAGCGGCCGCACTGTCAGAGAACTGAGCGTTTTCTTCCCTAACAGCACATCCCAGGCCACCCCTCGCGTGCACACACAGAGGGATTACCAAATGGCAAAGATCGCACAAATCAGCGCGAAATACATCGTTCACGCTTCTATCACCATCGACGGGCTTGTCGACCGACCGGACGTTATCGGCGCGATCTTCGGGCAGACTGAAGGATTGCTCGGCAGCGATTTAGAACTGCGTGAATTGCAGCGCTCCGGCCGCATCGGCCGCATCGAAGTCAATATCACGCCCAAGGGCGGCAAGGCATCAGGAGAGATCATCATTCCCTCTTCTTTGGACAAAGCGGAGACCGCGATCGTCGCGGCAGCTTTGGAAATTATCCAACGCATCGGACCGTGCAACGCGAAGATCCGCTGCGAGAAGATCGAGGACATCCGCATCAGTAAGCGCCAGTACGTGATCGAGCGCGCGAAGGAACTCCTGCGCACGATGATGGACAGCATGATGCCGGATTCAGGCGAGCTTGCAGACGAGGTCGCGACCAGCGTTCGCATCATGGAGATCGTCGAATGGGGACCCGACCGCTTACCGGCAGGACCGACTGTCGACGAAAGCGAGGAAGTTATCCTCGTGGAAGGCCGCGCGGATGTATTGAATCTCCTGAAGCAGGGGTTCAAGAACGTCGTGTCCATGAACGGCACATCGATTCCTGACAGCGTCAAGAACCTGTGCCATGAGAAGATCATCACCGTGTTCGTCGACGGCGACCGTGGTGGCGACTTGATCATCAAGGAGCTGATGGAGACGACCGAAATCGACTTCGTCACGAAAGCGCCCGACGGCAAAGAGGTCGAGGAACTGCAGAAGAAGGAGATCCACAAGGCACTGCGCGCGAAGATCGCGACCGAGCAGTACCGCATGGACGCCCGCGGAGGGACGCACTTGATCAACGAACGCCGCGCGCACGTGGATGACACGGACTTCTCCGAAGCGCCAACCGCGCTGCTCGTCGACAAGCAGCACCGCCACCACACGCATGATGAGCGCCCGCGCGAAGAGCGAACGCCCGAACGCCGAGAAGAGCGAACGCCCGTAGAGCGA
>CAZIKW010000003.1:0-9655 GCA_964540015.1 uncultured Methanosarcinales archaeon
TTCTTTCGCGTAGAAATCGTTGTTTTGCATCATGCGGCCTAAGATGACGGATGGGTGGTGTGTTTGCGTCTCTTGCAGTAACGCGCCGGCGTCAACGAGAATCGTCTTTTCCGTGCGTACGCACTCGCGTAGCGATACTTGCGTCAAGCCGCTGTTGCGGTGATGGAGAAAATCATCTCGTCGACCACCTTCTAAACCAATGACATGCGTAATGCGCTTATCCTCGAACACGCCTTGGAACGGCACGGCCACGATATTGGCCGTCAACTGCTTGACTTTCGCGACATCGTTCTGGTTCGTCACGAGGATGGCGAAGGTCGCTTTCACTTTTGGCGTGGAGAGTTTCGCAACTTCTTTCGCCCGCTCTTTCAAGAGCGGATCCTTCAATTCGTAGCAGAGCATGAGTTCAGAGAATCCTAAGCGCTCCGCCATCTCGAGCAATCGCTCTTCATTTCCATTCGGAAAGACAAGGTCCCAATGCGTAGACATATCGAGAAGAGGAACAAGAGGAGATTAAAAAAGTACGTTCCAAGGACGCATGACGTTCTCTCTAACCCCAAGCGCCCATGATCGCGCCGACGACCATGAAGTTCAGGAGCGTATACGACTGGTTGAGGATCCACAGTCGCCACGGCTTGCCTTCCCACAGGACGTTTGAGATCGACGTCGTCGCGACAAAGCCAAGCCAGAGCAATGCGCCCAGGCACGCGCCACTGTACGCGCCGTACAACGTCGAAACGCGAACAGCGATGCCCATCACGAGCGCGGTCAAGAGCGATGTGATCAAGGCAATCGCATATGAGCGATACATCGAAGACTTATCCGACATGCCTTTCTGAATATCTTTTTTGGACCAGCCCATCATCTTGATCCACTGCTTGCCGAAGATCGGCCCATACCAGAGCGATCCGAGGATCATGCTTGCTACTGTGGCAATGAACATCGCTCCGATACTGACGCCGTACAGACCCATTGAATGACCTCCAAACCTCAAGCTCTCTCAGACCAGCGCCTATATAAAGCTGCACGGGGGCCCGAGCTCCATGGGTATCCGCCTCCAGAAGTTCATCGCCGAGACCGGCCTCTGCTCTCGCCGCAAGGCTGAGGAGATGATCATCGCGGGCCACGTGCGCGTGAATAACGAGATCGCGAAGATCGGCACGGACGTCGAACCGGGTAAAGACGAGGTCATGGTCCAAGGCATCCGTTTGAAGCAGGAGAAGAAGGTCTATCTTATGCTCAACAAGCCTCGTGGCTATATCACGACAGCGGCAGACCCGTGGGCGAGAAAGAATGTTCTTGAGCTCATCCACGAGCCCGTGCGGGTCTTCCCGGTCGGTCGATTGGATACGGACACGACGGGCATCTTGCTCTTGACGAACGATGGCGAGTTCGCGAACCGCATCATGCACCCATCGTTCAACGTGGCGAAAACATACGAAGCGACGCTCGATCGTAAAGCGGAAGTCGAGGATATCGACAAGATCCGTGAAGGTATCGTGATCGACGGCCACCGTATCGACGCGACCGCGCGCCGTATCGGCCCAAAGCGCGTGCGTATCACCGTTCACACCGGCTTGAACAAGGAGATCAAGCGCATTTTCAAGCGCTTAGGATTCTGGGTGCGCGATCTGCACCGCACCGATGTCGGCGGCGTGCATCTTCCACCATCACTCAAGGAAGGCAAGTACCGACACCTCGTCAAGAGCGAGATCGACAAGCTCCTCGCGTCCTCCGTGCACAGCCCGCGCCCGCCGCGAGAGCCCGTGGGTGGCATCGGCTTCCAGCGCGCGCCCGCGCACGAGCGCCCGAACCCGCACAAGCCCGTCATCCGTCAAGCGCGTAGCGCGAGGATGGAAGCGCCGGAACGCAGATCTTCACGACCCTACGCGAGACCGCGACGATAGGATTCAGGCGGCTGCCGGTTATGTGCCTGAATCGCGAGAATACGCTCGTGTCTTGCGCACTCGTAGACCCGTGCCTCGTGGACGCGTGACGGACGACGTACGCCCTCGAACCCGAGCCAACACATGCAACGCAAAGAGCGTGAGCGATTATCGCAGTTGCGCTTCAGACGATTATGCGGCACGCTTGAGCGGACGGAAGACCAGATCCATGCCGGTGCCGTCGTGCGTGTACGCGCCATAGTCCGCGAACATCTTGAGGAATTTCATGCCGCGGCCTTTCTTGCGACCATTGGGCTTGCTGGGTACCGTGTACCCGAGATCGTTCGGATCGGCTCGTTCGGCTTGCGTCGGATCCCAGGGTGTGCCGTTCGTTCGGATGCGCACATAGCCTGTTGTCGACGTATCGCTCTCGGGCAAACTATAGATGGCGATCTCGAGGCGTTTGTACGCGCCCGGCGTACGGTTCAGGCCGTGCTCATTCGCGTTGATGACGACCTCCGCGATCCCCATGTGCATCTCGGCTGCGTGGTCGTCCGCGAAATGCTCCTCGATAGCCTTGAGGATGGGTCCGCCGACCGTCGCGTCGCAGCGCGCCCAGAATTCCGCGATATCATCCTGTCCTTCGATGACTGCGCGATATACGCAACCGTCGCCGTAGGATGAAGGCCTGTCCGCTACGTTCCCTTTGAACGGGGTTCGCAACGTTTCCTCTATTCGCTCTTCAAGCACGCGTCGCCTCCGGCTTGTGGCCGTCTCGTCGGTAGTGAGCTTGAACCCGAGGTATCCTGCGCGGCCGTCGGTCTTATGCGTCGGATCCTGCGGATTCGTGCTGTAGCCGTAGATATCCGTGTGCGTATTCATAACCGCATCGCCAAATCCACCGATTCGGCGCTCATAATCTTCCTTGATTTCGCCAAACACCGCTTGTCGCTTGTGTTGCGCGGAAAGCAATCCGCGGGGGTCGAACCCGGGACCTTCGGCGCTGACTTCCAGCAGCAAGTACGGGTCGTCGCCGATGTCGGCGCGGATCGCGCGCAACCCGACGGTGCCTCGCGCATGCGTCGTGAAATTCTTGACCATTTCGAGCAATGCCAATTCGACGCGATCGGCGAGGCTCTGGCCGAATTCGTCGCGGATCTCACGCAGTGCGTGCACGCTTGCGCGTGTTCCTGCCCGTGCGCGCCAGAGGGGTTCGTCAGCGCGTGGACTCGTCTTGCTGACGACGACGCCGCTCTGTCGAGCATACTCGCGCACTGGCGCATCGGACGTGGAGAGATCCTTGATTAGGTAGAGTGGCGCATCTTGGCCGAACAAGGCACCGAAACCGCCTTCCTTAGTCACGTAAGAGTAGTTAATTTATTCATTTATAAATCTTTTCTCTTTTTTCCGTCGAAAGGAGGACCATTCATATCAGAATACGCTTTCCCCTCGGACATCTGCGCTCATAGGGATTTTGTCGACGTGGCCTTGCCTTCCCCTGCGTGATGCTCCCGGAAGGCAATTGCGGCGTACGTGACGCTGTTTTTCCAGTCGCTGAGGATATCGCCACTCGCGTACATCTGCTCGACTTCCGCCTTCGACGGCCGCAGGACGCGCATCAGGATCTCGATGCAGCGTACGCCATCGACCGGATTCATCTCCGTCTCGACGAGCGTCCGGAACGCGTCGGCGTCCTGCGCCTTGATGGCGTTCACGAGCGCGACATCCAGCGCCTCGATACGATCAGGGATCTCCGACGCGAACGGCACGTAATGGAACGCCGGGCCGTAATGCGTCAAGCCCGAGCTCACGATGAAGATCGGATTGCGCTTCGTCTCCGTCAACGCCTCTTTGATGTCCAACGCGATCGTGTGCGGATCGGCCTCATCGCCGATGAGGATGGGTAGGATCTTGACGTGCTCGGCTTCGCGCCCGAGCGCGTGCTGCAAAAACGGCAGCTGCACTTCGATGCTCGTTTCACGCGCGTGCGCATCGTCGTCGAAGATCACATTCCCCTGCGCGACGAGCGATTTCGCGAGCTCCTGGTCGACGCGCGCTTCTTGGAGCGGTGTGCCGTAGGTGACGAGCGTCGTCGCGGTCTCTCCACCCACACGGTTGGGCGCGAGGATGATGTAGACGTCTGCGCGCGGCGTCTCGGCGATGCGTTTGTACACCCAGGCCATGCACTGCCCTGCGTTTCTGTACGGGCTGTTGGGTGCGATGATCGCACGTACTGCATCTTCTTTGGTCGAGAGCGGCAAGGAACCGGGGCCGCGTTGGCCTTCATAGCAAGCGGCGATTTCTCCTGCAAGCAGGTCGCGGTCAGCGGCGTAGAATTGGCCTGTGGCGATAGGGTTACGCATACTGCCAATCGGCGCACCGGGGCTTCATATGCGTTGCGGTCTTGAGCTTTCTGCGCACGCTACAGCGGCACAAACTATTTCAAGCGAGCACCAGCCCATTTTCCAATGCCCAACACGTTGCCGGTGAAGATGGTGAATATCCGCGTCATGGGTCTCGAACAGTTACTTGAACGCGCTTACCTCTTTCCCGATGCCGCGTCAAGAGAGAAGGCGAGCGCATTGGCGAAACGATACGAAGGGACCTTTCTGGTAGTCGGCGAATCTCTCATCCCTTTCTTTTCCCTCCCGGGCGTGCGGATGGTAGAGGCGACGTTGGATGTGCGTGAAGCGAGCAACATCGGTTGCGCGTTGCAGGAACATCCTTCATACTATCCGCACGTGCATCTCTCAGATGGCGCGATACGATATGTCGAGCGCGGCCCTGTGTTCGGAAGCTTCTACGGCACCGAGAATCCTTAAATACCCGGTCGTCGTGAAGCGGTCATATGAGAGGTGAGCGCGGTGGCCAGGTCACGATGTTCGTGCTCTTAGGCTTGGTTATTTTGATGGTCGTCGGCGTGCTCTATATCGTCTCGACGGCGCAGCGAGAACGCGAGAATCTCCAGGATCGCATCGAAGGCACGATCGCGCTTTCCGACATGGCGCTCATCGACCGGCATGTCGGCTCGTGCTTAGACACCATCGTCACGGACGAGCTGCGCATTATCGGCGACACAGGAGCGCTTGGCGTGAATGGACCGAGCGCGATCGTAGGAGCGGATGCGGCATCGCGCCGCGTCGGGTACGGTGTTACGCGCAATGGCGCCGCGAGCGACACGGATGTGTTGCCGATCGCGAAATCGGGTTCTGCATATCCGGACGTCGGTGTCGGCATTGAGAACAGCACAACGGATCCGTCCACAGGGAATCCGTTCCCCGGCCACAGCGGTGGTTACTTCGGTGATGTGCAGTTCGTGGCGATATGCGATCGCGATGGGCCGAATCCCCCGACCGCTTCAGTCTCGTGTTCCTCCCCTTCTGGTTCGTATCCGGGATCCCCACCAGGGACTGTCGGACCTTCCGTGCAGGAAACCGTAGAGCGCAATATCGAGCAGCGTGTCGCGGCATGCGCTTCATCGCGCGTCTTCACGGACGCCATCGGCCGCGACGTCACGCAAGTCGGCGATGCGATGGTGAACGTCACCTATCTCCCGAGCGGTCTTGCGGTCTCTCTCCAGTACCCGCTTGAGCTCGACGGCGATGTGGTGCTGCAGACCGCTCCGATCGCCAGATCCTACGATGTGCGATTGCTCTCCATCCTCCAATTCGCGACCGATCTCGCGCGCGCGGAATCGCGCAACGTCACGTTCACACCAGAAACAGATTATCGATCTTTATCGTCGTGGAAAGAAGGATTCGACGTGCGCAGATCACGCAACGTCCAGATCTCAAGCCCTATCTCCGGCGGTTCTGTCGGCAGCATCACGGAGCATGCCGATATGATAGCGATCATCGACACGCACAGCGAACTCTCAGGCGTCGCGTACACGTTCCGTTTCCTCGTCGAGCACCGTGTTCCGATGCTCCAGTCCATGAGCGATGTCGACGCGCTCCGATTTTTCCGTGATGGAGAAACCCCTTCGTACCCCGTTGCGGCAGACCCTGACGATGGCATTATCCCGATAGGCGATCAGATCGCGGTGGAATTCCCGTCTTCCGGTCCCTACATGCAAATCGTGGTCTGGGACAGTGATTGTCCGATTCACAGCGATACTGCGTGCCTGGACTACGACTACCTGAACGTCTATACTACCTAAACGTGTAGTAAGGCCTCTTCCTCGTCGGTGCGCCGAGGGAAAGCTTATAAACTCCAAGACGGGGAAACGGTCGTGGTGCGGGGAATGGGTTCACGATATCGCTTGCTGGCGGCATCAGGTGCGCTTGTCGTCGTACTACTTCTGTTTTTCTCCACGCTCACACTCGTATCTGCGGCCGGGGAGCCGTGGGGTTGTTGCGTCCCTGACGCCGGCCAATGTTTTGACGGTTCCGTCTATCAGACGCAGCCCGCATTCCAAGGAGCATGCACGACCGCAAGAGGCATTGTCCTCGGGAACGGCGTCGCATCCACCTGCGCGGCGTACGACCAGTGCGATCTCGGTTGCTGCTGTGCGGGTGCAGATGTCTTCGGTTCTCCCGCGATCAACAGCGATGAAACGCTGTTACGCACTACTCGCTCGACGTGCGATGCCAAACCCGACGGCACATGGTCTTTCTCTGTCCCCGTGGGAGGCGCGACATGCGTCTCCATTTGCGGCGGCGATACGGGAACCGGAACCGGCGGCTCATTTAGCGTTTCCGGCCGTGTACTGAATGCGACTAGCGGACAACCGCTTTCGTCCGTCGGAGTCTTTATTCCCATCCCCGCGGGAGATATCGCCGACACCACAGCGGCTGACGGTACTTTCACACTCGAAGATGTTCCTGAGATGAGCACGCGTCTGTTCGCCGTGCACCCATCCTGCCGTCCGGGCCAGAGCCCAGTCACATTGATCGACCGCGATCTTTCCGGTATCACCATCTCCCTCGATTGCGCGCTCCATGCGTGCGTGCACGGAGCCCCTACTATCACCGCGCCAGCGATCGTCCGGGGTACAGCGGAAGCCCAATTCACTGTCGCTATCCAAGATACCTGCCGTGATCTCGTGCAGCTCGAGCCATTGCGCTGCGACGGACAGCAAGCGAATTGCGTCGCGCTCGCGCCGCAAGTGACGCCAGCGATCCGCGACACCGGTCTTGTCCCTTCCACATCCTATTGCTACAAGGTCCGCGCGCGATTCGCGGATGGGAGCTTCACCGAATCGACCGGCGCATCGTGCGTCACGACGGGCGAAGCCGCGTGCATGGGCCGTGATGCGAACGACCCAGCGCAATGGTGCGGCCGCGCAGGCACACCGCCACAAGAAGCGATCCTCAGCTGCACGGACACGAATGCGCTCCAGTCGCAACCGTGCACCGGCACGAGCGTCTGCTCGGACGTCAGCGGTACGCCGCACTGCGTCGAGCCGCCCGCGTGTTCGCTCTGCAACGGCCTCGCCGGCCTCTTCTCATTCCTCGATCTCGAGATCATCGATGGCATCTTCACGCGCTCGTGTAGCCAAGCGTGCGTGCTCGACCATCAGTCCGCCGGTGTCCCGACATCCGTCGACACGTACAATTCTTGCTTCGCATATGACGAATGCGCCTCGTATCGCAGCCAAGATGCGTGCGGCGATGACCTCTGCGGTATCGGTGACGATGCGGATCCTTGCGTATGGACGTCGGTGAGCGATGAGCTCGGTGTCGGCGTCTGCGCGAATGCTGATAGACCGGCATGCGAGCGCTGCGATGAGCTGTTTGGCAGCTGCAGCGCGCAATTGTGCGGCGCTATCGGGCCTGACTGTTATTACGACGGTGAGCCGAATGGCCTTGCTGAAGCAACTGGCTGCTTGTCGCGCGATGCAATGAGCTGCCGTCGCTACGACACGCAGACTGATTGCTCTGGTGGTGTGGATGCGGTGTTCGATATCCAGTACGATGCCGAAGGAACGTACAGCGGCGGAACAAACGAACGCACGACCGAAAGCGAAGACCGATTATCGTTCGGCACATGCGATTGGACCGGTGAGCGCTGCATCAAGAACGCTGATGAACTCCTCGAGCAGAACGAGGATGACTGCATCGAGAACGGACGCTTCTACGACGATCCGAACTGCCTCGCCGATAACACTCCACCTGAGACGGTGTTCTATCTCTCGAATCCTCCGATCTATTCGCGTATCGCCGTGCGTTCGCTCCCCTTCACGGTCCGCGATGACTCCTCGCCAATCGATCTGATAGATACGTATGTCTGCATCGGCGCTGCGAGCTGCGTCCCGCGCGACACGCTGGGAACAATGGCGCTACCGGAAGAGGGTGCGGCGACGGTACGATGGTTCTCCGTCGATGCGAGCGGCAACCATGAAGTCGTGCACAGCGCAAGCATCATCATCAAAGACACCCACGAAGCGGCGATCGACGACGTGGAGCTGGCGGAGGACGGCTGAGGAAGACGATGGTTACGCAGGGGAAAGGGGTGAGACCGGTCCTCATGGCCATTATGGCGTTGTTGCTCCTATCCGCGGCCTCCTACAGCGCGTCCGCCGTCCTCATCGATTTGGGTAGCTATAGCGTGCAGGATCCACGCATCACCGTGAATTACACAGAAGATATTTTCCTCTTGAGCGCATCGCTTGTCAATCTCGAACCGACGGCAGAAGTGCGCGAGTATACGTTGCGCCAAGTCCCGGCGAAAGATCCGGCAGCGCCGACGTACATCAAATCGTATCGCTTGTATACGGGCACGGTGGAAGACCCGGAGTATCTGGTGAGTGGCCACTATCAGCTCACACTTGAAGCGATAGACCGTCAAGGAAAAGCGGCGCTCGATATTGTGGAGTTCGAGATCACCGGTCTCGATATTATCTTACTTAGCCCACGATTCGGTTTCTCTCCGACGACACCGTTTGATGTTTCGCTCCGCACGCAGATCGCAGGCGACGGAGCGGACACCTCTTGCTGGTACAGCCGTGCGGGATGGGATACAGGTCGTACGCGCATCGACGAAGAGAGTACGTATACGCAAGAACACTTGATCGAAGGGCTGTCCTACAACGGATTCCTCTATGTCTCTTGTTCTGAACTCAGCGGCCGAGAGACGCGGCAGCGATTCCTCGTTGGGCGCGATGCGACGCCGCCCATCATCAACGCGAGCGCGATACCTCCGATCGTCAGTGACCCGCGAGATAAGAGCACCATCATCAAAGTCATCACCGATGACAACAGCACGTGCTCCATCGACGGAGAGCCGTTCCCAGGCGAGGATTCTTCACGCATAGGAACCTACCGGAAGCTCCACGAGATGCGTATGCGTTATGAGCAGATAGCGGATACATCGTTACACGAGATCGACCATCGTATCGTCTGCAGCAATCTCGCGGAACTCGAAACGGAAAAAACGTTGACGGTAACGGTGAATTTCGGCGCGTACGTCGGCATCACAGTACTCGAACCGACGACAGGATTCATCAATACAAGCTCATTCACGCTTCGCATCCGCCCGACGTTCGATGCGGCCGCGTGCGACGTCAATCGCCAACCGATGCAAGCGAAACCAGACGAGGAATGGACCGCCGCATTCACGAGCCTGCCGAACGGCAGGATTGCGCTCAACATCTCCTGCTCAGGGAATAACAAGAACGCCACGCTCAATCATTCCATCTTTGTCGACACGACGAAACCGACTGTTGGCGCATTGACCACGCTCGCAACGCTTTGCTCCAATATATCGTCGACGACAAGTGCGGAATGGAACGGAAGTGATGCGGGGGGTATAGCACGATTCGTGTACGG
>CAZIKW010000003.1:9665-42538 GCA_964540015.1 uncultured Methanosarcinales archaeon
CGAAGTCGCTTGCGAACGGCACGACCGTCCTCTCTCGAGCGACAGCAACTCTGCCCCGGGGAACGAACGGCACGATGCTGTGGTCTGTGTTCGCCGTCGATCTCGCCGGCAACATGGGAATCCCCGCCACGAAAGAGGCGATCTGCGGACAGAACGCGACATCGATCCAGCCAGGCCCCATACCGAATCCCGATCCCAACGGCACTCCTCCGAACACGTGCAAAAACGGGTTGCTTGACGTGGGTGAGGAAGATATCGATTGCGGAGGATCTTGCGTCGCGTGTCTCGTGTGCTTTGATGATCTCGAGTGCGGTTTCGACGAAGTGTGCGGGCCCAACGGCGTGTGCATCCCCGGAAGCGAACCGGAAGGTTGCTTCTCCGATTTCGATTGCGCAAGCGATGAGCAATGCATCGCAGGATCCTGTGTGGTAATCCCTTCACCTCCGTCGGGATGCGTATCTGACTTGGATTGCTCCGAAGGAAAACAGTGTCTCAACGGCTTTTGCGTAGGAAGTCCTGTGGCGGAAAAAACCGACTGGCTCGCAATCTCACTCCTCATCCTCGGCATCCTCATCATGGCGGGAACGGGCTGGTTCCTGTATCGACGTAATAACGAGAAACAACTGATGCACGCACGTGAACAACAAGCGCAACGCGTATCCGCACGACCGATGAGTGGATCTCCAAGCACAGGTCAAACATCACGCACGATGCCTCCGCTGCAACAGCAATCGCCTCGCTCGACGGCACACCAACCGAACTTACAAAAAACAGACCGTGCGGCACAGCGCAAACAGGCGCTGGGCGCGTTCGACGAGAAGGGAGTCGCGAGCGCCGCGAAGTCGCAACCAAAGAGCGCGCCGCAAAAGAGCGCCAAGCCTACCAAGGATAACGATGAGGAGGTGTTCGATGACCTCGAAAGCATTGGGAAGAAATGATCTTCGTCGCCGCAGAGGCCAGATCAATCAGGTCTTCATCCTGATTGTCGCTGTCATCGTCATCGTCGCGACGATCGCGCTCGGTGCGAAACTCCTCAATCTTTTCGGGGACGCGTCTTGCGCCGCTGCCGATTCGAGTTTCCAGAGGGATCTCGAACGCGCGCTTGACGGCGGTAGCGTGTATGGCAGTCGTGATGAGATCGTATTGCTCGCGCCTTGTGATGCGGAAGAACTCGTGTTGATTGATGCTGCGTTCCTGCAGGCTCCGGTGACAGGAAACCCGACGGGCGACGCCACGATCGACGCCGCGCTCCGAGCGGGTGTGCTGACCAATGCGTTCGTCATCGTCGATGGTGTCGCGCAGGAAGCGGGATACGATGAGCGCATCATCGTCCGCCGTACGCCGCAAGGTCCGGTGGCTTCTCCTCCATTCCTGAAGGTCCCCGCGCGCCAAGGACGCTTCACCCTGTTGAGCGAAGGCTATGGCCGTTTCGTGCGCGTGGATGAGTCATGATCCCTCGTACGCGTGCTGGTCAGACGGAGTCGAGCTTCCAGTGGATCTTCGTTCTTGTCGCCGGTATCGCACTCTTGCTGCTCTTGCTCGGGTTCGCGCGTAGCTGCACGCAAACCGGTGAAACGTCTTTACGTCAAGGGGATGCGCAGGCGGCCGCTTCTCGCTTAGCGAGTGTCGCATGGGAAGGGAATGCGCGACAAGATCTGTCTTTACCCGATGCTGCTGTCGATTGCCGCGCAGGGACGCTGTCGCTTGAGATGGAAGATGCGAGCGCAACGCTCGATCGCGCTCCCACATATCTCCCTCCGACGCTTGGTGGAGATGCGCAGGCGGTGACCCGTTCGATAGCGCTTGGAGATGGCACGCCCGCGCCATTTCCCTTGGGTGGCGTCGCATTCGTGCTCGATGAGCGTACGGCGTATCTTCTCGTCGATGATTCAGCAGGTGTGGGTTCGCGCATGTGGGATACGCTGCCGCAATCCGATCAATTGGTGCGCATCACGGTTGCCGATCTCGAACGACCCATAGCGCTTGCCGAAGCAGTTCCCGGCTCTCCACGCACCATCATTATCGCGTACGTCAGCTCCACGGCAACACTCTCGAATGTCGACACGACCCGATTCGCTGCAGGCACGGATGTGCGTGGTGTCGCGCTCCAACCCAAAAGCCAACACGGTGGTGTGGCGACCTTCTATGCATCGGATGGCGCCCATCTTATGCTCACTGGCGCTGTGCCATACGCGCACGAGACGCTCGGTGTGGGGATGGTGATCGCGGGTGACCGTGAAGTCGCATGGTGCGCTACCGCCGCATTCGCGATGCGCGCTCGTACGCTTGTGCGTATTGCTGCTACGCGTGCAGCATCCCTTTCGACACAAGTGCTTGACCCCGCATGCGCCACGACACTCGCTGAGGCGAATGTGATGTTGGATGCGATGGCAGAGCAACCGTCTGACGCAGGATTCCTCGATCGGCTCTTCGCGTCAGAGCGCGATATCCTCGCGATGCAAAATATCTTGCTCTCAAGACCGGGCTCGTGCCCGGGGGTGGCGTAGTGGGCCGCTCGCTACGTCGTGGGCAGATGCAGACGCTCGAACCCATCATCATCGTCATCACGATCACGCTCTTGCTCTTGGTCGGTGGCGCGTATTTCCTACGCGCTTCGCAAGGCGCTGATGACCAACGCGCATCCGCGCGGCAAGAGGCGGAAGATCTGGCGTTGCTTGAGCGCGTGACGACCTTGCCTGAGATATCCTGTTCCGGTGTTTCGAGCGCTGGGAGATTATGTGTGGATTATGGGAAGGCAAGGGCATTCTCGTCAACGATTGCGTTGAACGAGTCATTACGCATAGCGTACTTCCCATTGTTTGGGCGTACGAGCCTTTCGTTACGCGTCATTTCTCTCGATGATGAGATTGCGCACGATATCAGCATCTATGACGTCGCCGACAATGCGACGACGATCCGTGCGACGCGCACCTTCGTGTCCGTTCTCGATCCGGCCACAGGAACGCTTGGCATCGGGTCACTTGAGATCCGGAGGGCGGTGGGATGAGACGACGCGGCCAGACGGAAATGATTGGTGTCGTGTTCATCGCTGTCATGCTCATCGTCGGTGTGCTGATCTACGCGCGCATGAGTTCGGATGGGAGCGGTAGCACGAATGCGCGCGATGCGGTCGTGGAGCAGGAAGCGGAGAGTTTCATTATCTCCCTTCTCGCGGCTGATGTCGAGCAATGCGGGACAAATTTCGAAGGGGTCGCTCGCGCGTGCTTGGAGCGTGATACGATCTGTGATTCTGCGGATCCCTGTCGGGAATTGCAAGAGACGATGGCGTTTGTTGCTGGGGAGACGTTGACGAAGTACGGTACTCGCTACAACTTGAGCGTTGAAGGAACGGGTGCATCGGTCGTTGTTGCATGCAACAGCTCAGATCGTCGCGTATTGTTGCATGCGAACTCGCGTCAAGAGATCATCGGCAGCGGCGGAATGCCTTTAGGGAAGGGCCTGGTGCTTGGGGTGTGCCGATGAGCGATACGCATATGAACCGCGCGTGCCCGAAAGGCCATATGCTATCGCGTTCGGTCCGTGGACAAGTGGATTGGAGGACAATCGGCATCATCATCGTTATGATGGGACTTGCGGCGATCCTGTTCATGATCACCAAAGGCATGTTCAACAAGCTCGGGTGACGCTGCAATGGGTATACGTGATCGTCGGGGGATGTCCATCGAGACGGCGCTTGTCACTCTCGTCGTGTTCGGCGCCGTTTTCATCGTGATCGCGTTGCTCTACAAATCGATGCTCGCGACGGGCAAGAATGAATTCTCCGACAAGGAGTGCCAATTATCACTGCTCTTGACGCGTGCTGCGGACAAGCCGTTGTCGCTCGCATGCGTGAAACCAATCGATAACCCGATTCCGCTCAAATGCTCACGGCATTTCCTGACCGCGAACGCTCGAACGGTGACGGATACGGCCGGAAAGGAACCGATCGATATGACGTATCAGTATGATGCGACGTGTTCCTCAGGCACTGCGTCTTGCTTGGCGCACAATGTGGTGGCGTCAGAGATGCGTCGTTGCTGGACGCTGTTCTTCGAAGGCGAGACGCCGGTGTTCCAGCAGGTCGATACGACGTGGGAGATCGGCAATAACGATCGCGCGTGCTTCGTGTGCGCGGAAGTCACGGTCGAAGGCGCACCGGTGAATGGGTTCACGCAATACCTGAAGGACACGCCCGTTCCGAAGACCGGTCGCTTGACGACGGATGTGAGCTATTTCGATCTCTTGGCAGGCAATCCCAAAGCGTTGTGCGGCCCTGGTCGCGATACGTTGGATGGTTCTTGCTGGGAGAGCTTCAAGGAACCGTTCGACCCGGCGTGGTATGTGCCGAAGAAATTAGCTTCCTTACCCGCCGTCAATCAGGACACGCTTGATCCGGGGACGTACGCTATCGTCTTCATGCGTGAAGGATTGGAATCGGTTGCGTGCGAGAACCCGGGAACGGCCGACTACACGCCAACGCTCACGGTGCAGACGATCCCGGTCGCGCGTATCGCCGAATACTGCCCCGTGGTGTTGACGTGAACCGTCGCGGCCAGGAGAGTTCAAGCCTCGTCGGTATCTTGCTTCTCATCGCGACGCTCGTCATCGCTATTACGTTGCTTATCATGTGGTCGGGCGTATGGCGCTCAGCCGAAGCGAAAACGGATTGCGCAGCAGAAGTGCGCTCGCATGCTGCGCTGATGGGGGTGTCAAATGGGCTCGCTGATCCGTCGACGATCCGCTGCCCGACGCGTGTCATTTCCGTAAATGGCGAGATCTCGGCGAAAGCGGTGATCGCGGATGAGATGGTGCGTTGTTTCGAGCAATGGGGTCGGGGTGAATTGCGATTATTCGGCGATGAGGAAGGGACGTACTGCCACGTGTGCGGGATGGTGTACGTGAAAGGCGCACCGGAGATCCGCGGTTTTGGTTCCTATTTGACGACGACGAAAATGCCTGGGAAGAGCGTGACGTACGCGGAATCGCTCAGCGGTGTTGAGAGTGGAGATTTGTTCCGTCCATCAGGCGCTCCTGCGCCAGGTGAAGATGTCATGTCCACTTCCTCGCCTATCGGCATCATCTTCCGCTACGAGAACGGTGCGACGTTCGGCACGGAGGTCCAGAATTGGGTCGCGGATCCGAAGAAAGCATTACCTGCAGGTATGGCTGGCGGGGGTGTCGTGGTGTACGCGGCGTCCGCGGTGGGCATCACGGTCGGCGCTGTGCCAGCGGCGATCATCGTGGTTGGTGGCGGATTGGTGGGCGCTGCGGGTTCATTTACCGGCCATGAACCGCTTGATACGATCGCATCCGTCAATGCACGATCGCTCGACCCGGCGGGGATCGCTTCTTTGGGTTGTGATTTCGCGCCCGCTGAGGATTGAAAACGTACTTAAAGCGGCGTGCAGATATGAGGGCCATGATCCCTTTCCGACGCGGTGAGCTCTCTCCGATGATGTACCTCGTGCTCGGGATGATGCTCCTGATCGCGCTTCTCGTCGTCATCTTCGGCTTGCGCGACAAATCGTTCGGGATCGCGGACGCGATAGCGAGGATGTTTTCGTGAATCGCCGTGGGATGACGGTGGTCGTGCAGATGGTGGTCTGGGCGGCAATCATCGTGCTCTTGTCGGTCATTATCTACAAGTACATCATCGTCGGTGGTACCGGTCCGATCCCTGGCGAGAATCTTTTACCGTAACTCTAGAGATGTTCTACAAGAAATCGTCGCCTTGCGTGTCGATGAACGTGACGAAATTCTCTCCTTGGCCGTCCACTTGGAGGGAGAGGATGGCAGCTTCGCGTAATTGAAGCATGAGCTCTTCTTTCGTGTCCGCCTGCGTGAGGCAATCGCGCAGCTCCGGGATACGGCCGACATAGGTGCCGTCTTGGGCCCGCTCGACAACGACAGTGAAGGTCTTCTTCATGGATGGGGAGGAATGGTTTTTCCCTTTTGAGCCTTTCGCCCGACGGTACACCACCGCAACGTTTAAATACTGTCTTGAGGGTGAAGTGGTGATGCGTGCCCGTCGGGTGCGTGAGGTGTCCTAGTGCGCAAACGTGGAGAGATCTCAATGGAGGTCATTATCATCGCAGCCGTGGCGCTGCTCGTTCTCGTGATCCTGAGTGTCCTGCTCATCCGTTCCGGTGTTCTCATCGGTGACGGCACGAGCTGTGAAGGCGTGGGCGGCTATTGCGGCTCCGATTCGCTCTGTGGCGATGCTCCTGACGACCGCACCTACGTGCGCGGCACGGGCGCTTGCTCCCAAGACGGTGCAGTCTGCTGCATCCCGCTTGGCAGCGGCGCGGAGTGAGACGCAGAGATTATGGCGCGTCGCGGTGAGCTTACGCTCGGTATGATTATCGGGACGGTGCTCGCGCTCGTGGTGCTCGCTATCCTTATTTATCTCGCTTCCAAGAGCTCTCGTGGTTTTCTCGATTCTCTGACGTGTTCTGAAGACGATGGTTCCGGCCTGCGTCAGATGGCGCGCGCAGAGGGTTGTAAGGAAGAGCAAGGTCTTGAACCCTACACGATGGGTTTCTTCACCGATGCGGGCAAGGTCTGTTGCGAAGAGATAGGGTTCGTCGGTCAAGGTGATGGAACGACGTTCGGTGGTGCTGGAGCGAGCGCGACGTACACACTGAGCGATACCAAGACGGGCAAAGCGCTCGTCGAAGGACAGACGGTGCAGATCTACGCGAGCGGAGCTACTGCGTCTACGCATGACCTGAAAGTCAACGGCGCAGCTACCTGCGCGATGCAGAAGAACGTTCCTGACCCGAATTGCAACGCATTCGCTGTCAAGGAGACGGTGCTGACCCGCACAGGACTCGATGTGACGGATCAGGTCTTGGACGGTCGCCTACCGGCGTCAATCACCGCGGATGCGAAAGGCATGGCGAAGATCACGGGCGATATCAAACTCAAGCAAGTCCCAACGCTCATCGACGAACCGCTCAAATACACTCTCACGATCTCCGATCCGAAGACGAACACTCCTGTCGACACCTACACGCTCAACATCAAGATGACCACACCGGTGCGATACGCCGGCGTGACGCAACAATGGTCGAAACGCAAGGAGATCACTGCCGCGTGCGACAGCCCAGTCACGTGCGATAGGATATTGTTCCGCGTGCAGAAGTCAGATGTTCCTATGACCGCGTGCGATACGGTCTCGACCGCGGAACTCATCGGAGCCAAAGAGCTCCAAGTGTCGTACTGCCTCGTGAAGGATGGCAAGATACAGACCTCATGCGGGAAGACCTATGATGCGTGTACGCAGTTGATGTTCTCGCAGACTAACACCGAGTATGCCGGGTTGCAGCAGACCTTGATGGCCGGGGTGCGTCAAGGACTCATCCCACCCGATGTCGCATCACAATTCTCAACCGTACAAGGGCAGACGAGCACGTACAGTTGTATCAAAACCGTCGATACTGCGAACAGCAACGGCGTGTATTTTGTTCCTACTGACCCGACGACCGGTCGCGCTTCTTTCACGCTTGAGCATCAGGCATTTGAGAACGGGAATTTGTGCATCTACGGACACGACAAGACGACTCCGCTGACTTCTACGGGTTCTGCGCAGCCAATCTACTACACAGGGAAGGGCCCGGTGAAGCTCATGCTCGACGTCACGCCGCCGACCGCGATCCTCGACTTCCGCCCGGGTTCGCTCCAACTGCGCTACGGCTGCACGGATAACGAAGGCGGCAGCGGTTGCAAGGAAGGGTTCGGCATCGCGTACATCGCGCAGGTCGCGCAATTCCTGCGAGCGATAGCCGCGAAAGACACGCCGCAGAACGCGGCCGCGTGGTGCCCTGCGTACGGTACTGCTGCAGGCTACCGTGCGGAGACGCGACCCATCACGCAGTACAACGATAATGAAGTGCGTGTCTTGTGCCTGCGCGTGGAGGACCAGGCGGGGAACGCAGGCGTCGCGATGGCGACCGTCTACAACGCATACGATCTCGCGGTGCAAGCGCTTGCTCTCGCGCTACAGGAGGCCAACGATTGAATCGCCGCGGCGAGACGACTCCCATCCAGCTTGTGATGGGCTTGGTCGTGGCGATAGCGGTCGTGATACTCATTATTACGATTTACGTGAAGTTCTCGGATAAGACTGGCGATGATATCGATAGCTTCAACCAGTGCATTTCCCGTGGAGCGCAGGCGGGTGGCAGGGGCGAGTGCAGCATCGATGCAGCATGCTCTGATGTGGTGCCTAAGGCAGGGGAGTATGCAGCATATCTTGGATTGCGTTGCTCGGGCGACCAGCCGGGTGTGAGTGAAGGAAGAACGTACTGTTGCATCGTCATTCCTCGCGACCGCAACCCGCCGGCGGGGACGCTTGCGGAAGGTCACATTGAGAATAACAGGAAATGGTGTGAGCGCAATGAGGAGTATACGATAGGAAAAGCGAGCGGTAAGATAACTACGTCGACGGGTGATTGGTGCTTCCTGCAAGGCCACTCTCTCCTCAAGATTGATGCTGCGAGCGGTCCGGCGTTCACGTTCAGGCATTTCCCGCGGCAGACCTCGGGGACTTGCAACGTACACATCAATATCGAACGAAGCGCACCTTCCTTCGAAGAATATGCGACAGCGAAATCCTATCCGTGCACTGCGGTTGCGGATACTCGTATCGATCTGCGTGATCCGGAATACGGACTCGATCTTCCTTCCGGCGCCCGTGGAACGGTCAAAATAGGATATACGGAACCGGGGGCGGCGGCGCAGCAACTCTTTGTTCCCTTCACCATCCCATGATCCCCCACAACCGCCGTGGCGAGCTCGGCTGGAACCTCGAGACGATAGGGAAGCTCCTCATCGGCCTCGCGACGCTGATTCTCGTCATCTACATCTCGATGAAGCTCGTGGAGATCTTCATAGCGTCTCCATCCGCGGCGTACGGCGCTGATATCAACGTGGAGATGATGGGGCAACGGATCGCGTTCGCGAAAGAGACGAATAAGGCCCAAAGCCTCATCGTGAGCGTCCCGGGCAACGCGTTCATCGTCGGGTTCGATGCGCAGGAGATGAAGGTGATGGAAGAGGACGATGCGATCGGTATCGCCGTGCTGTGCGACGGCGGGTTCGTACGGCCGAAACAGTGCCCGAACGATCAAGCGTGCCTCTGCGCGTACGGTGCTGTTGTGGTCGATAAACCATCGAAGGCCTGCGCGAACCCTGTCGTCTCATCTTGTGTGCCGCTCGGTGAGAACACAGAGATCTCAGGTACGTACGAACCGGTGAGTTTCGACAAGCGCACATTCAGCGCGGATATCGGGAAGTTCGATCTGGATCTCGCTGATAATCCGGATTCCCGTCATCCAGGATATACAGACTCTGTGATCTTCGCGGTTTCTTTAGGTCCTCGCTCCACACGCATTTCCATCGATGGGAATACGGTGCTTTTGGATTACCGTGGCGCCCCCTCAAGCGCATCTTATCGCGATACAGGCCAAGCGCTTGCCGATCAGTACGGCCGTGGACCATAGCACCGCACAACCTTTATAAGCGCCACCGTCGGGAAACCATCCTATGCGCAGGTGGGGTCGGCATGGCGAGATACCGTGGATACTCGACACGCTCATCAGCCTCATCCTCATAGCGCTGTGCGCCTATGCGATGTTCGCCTATATCGGCACGAACGCGAAAGGCGAGGGGTACTTCAGTCGTTATCATGCAGCGGACCTCTCATCGATTGCGGAGATCGCTGCCGCACCGCAAGGCGATACGACCGTCCGCTATGATAACCTCCGTGACACGCTCGACTTGGGCTTCTGGTTCACGAACGGCAAGGTCGCGGTCGGTACGCCGCAACGCTTCGCTGAGCGCGTCGGTCTCGTTGGCGATCGTCAAGATGCGATGCCCGCATCCATCGATCAACCGCCGGGTGCTGCGATAGGACGCTACGCTCCTGCAGAACGTTACCGGGATTCCGCATTCGACAAACCACGCGCACTCGCTATCGGCAGCAATCACGGGACGCTCACAGTCGTCGATATCGCGCAAGCATCAGAGGCATGTCCGCAAGCGCCGTCCACGATCGCAAGAGAGAACGCGAAAGCGTTCTTCGACCTCGCAGGTGCCGCCACTCCGACTGACCGCGAAGCGGCGCAAGCAGCATTCCGCGATGTGCTCCAGGCCGCGCATATCCAGATCGCGCAAAACGAAGCGGATGCGACGATCGGCGCACGCATCGCGCTCGCTGTTGGCAGCGACTCCTCTCTCACAGCGCAACCAGGCGATGCAGTCTCCGTTGCTATCGCATGCGACGCGGCGCAGCAGTTGCGTGTCCTGACGCTCGCGGATATCGCGTTCTCCCTTCCTAGCGCGACCGGCACAGGACCGTCGATTGCCGATATGACGCTCACGGTGAGCAACGAGGATCGCATCGCGCCTGCGCAGATCGGGCGTGCTGCCGCGTACGCGCTCTTGCGGAGGTACCCGTGATAGCGCGTCGAGGCCAGGCCGAGATGATCGAGTGGATCCCGCGTCTTATCGTCTTACTGATCGCTATCCTAATTATCGCGCTCGTCGTCCGTTCGTACACGCAACGTGATGTCGAAGCGGGGCCGGTGCATATCGCAGCATACCTCGCGCGCCTGGAGCGCGATGAGAATCTGTATCTGTGGACAGATCCGTCGACGGGTCGTGCGACTCCAGGCGTCGTGGATGCGGCGAAACTCGTGCCGGGAGCGCTCGATCAGTTCTCTACCGCGACAGGAACGATATCGAGCAAGGTCCAAGTGAACGGATCGTGCATCGCACCGTACGAAGATACGCATGATCGCGTCCTCTACGACCGTTTCTTCGCGCTCGCGACGCAAGAGGTGAAGGGAGCAGGTGGGGCGATGCTGCATCGCCAATCGCTGCCGGTGACGATCATCAAAGGCGATGAACGCTGTGCGGGTATGATGACCATCACCGTCGTACGACCGAACAAACCGAGCGGGGTGGCATCATGAGACGACGTGGCACGGCGATCGTCACCATCATGCTCATCCTTCTCTTTGCGCTCTTGGTCGTGATAGGTCTCATCCTCATGACGGTGCAACGCACGACGACGAAAGGGGATACCGAAAGCAACTTGCGCACGTATGCGGATGCGCAAGCGGCGGTGGCGCTGAGCGGACTCTTGCGCCAGCCGTATCCTGCTGACATCGACGGAGATAAGGCGCCGGATGCCGGTTCCACGCTCGCGGATGCAATAGCGCTCAACGACATATCAACTGACGAGACATTGAAAACCGCTTTGATGGAACGGATGCCGAAAGATGCGTTCTGGTCGATGGATATCGTCTGGCCTGATAGGACGATGGATGTCCATGCGGTCGATCCCGATGCGTTCCCTGGGCTGCTGTCGGGATTCCGTCAAGATGGATCCGGTTTTTCCTCCGTCACGCTCGCAAACGGCATCTCCGTCACCATCTGGCTTGGCGACGCGAATTCCCGTTCGGTGTTCGCGCTTCAGGAGGCGAGATCGTGATCCGTTCCCGTCGGGGAGATACGTTCTTGCTTCTCCTTGACCTTGTCTTCCTCACCGCGATGATTTTCCTCTTCGTGAGTATCTCAGATGCGTTCACGCCGCAGAACACCGATGAGCCTCTCGGTTCGCATCAGGCGGCGATGCTACGCACGTATGATGTCGCGGATGGTTCGCTCGTGCGGCTCGATGTGATGGCACGTAAGGCGGCCGTCGCCGCTATCGGCGAAGTCGCGCGCGCTGGCGGTGTCGTGGCTGAGGATACGCGGTGCGGGACGTACGCGGGCTTGCGCCGATGGGACGCTCCCGATGGCCAGTTGTGTTTCCCCGCGCAAGCGATCGTGACGGCGCTCAAAAGCGAGGTCGCCTCTCGATTGCGCATCTCGGACGCGGGCGCTATCCCCTCTCTCCCATACGAGATCTCTATCGAGAATTCTGGTCAAGCGCTCCGCATCAGCGGTGTCGCGACGCGTGATGTGACGCTTCCCATCCTCTTGTCGCAGAGCGCCGATACACGCGTTCTCTCCAAGATGATCCAAGGATCTCCGTCAAGCACCGCATTTGTCGGAGATGCGCGCATCGCAGGCCTTACCGCACGGCCTATCCCCGGTGGCACTCCTCGTTCTTTCGCAAAAGTGTCGCTTATCATCGTCGGAACGACAGGCACTGCTGATGCCGCTGCTACGCTTGCGCTCTACGACCGCGGTGCTATTGGCGCGCACTATCTGATAGATCCCGACGGCCGTGTCACGCAACTCGCGCGGGAGGATCTGCGTGTCCGTTCCTTGCTCGCGTGCGATACGGCGACCTGTTCTGTCAAGGATGCGGAAGATAGGGGCATCGCTATCGCCGTCGTGAACGATGGCCAATCGTCCGTCACGGATACGCAACGAGGAAATCTTTCGATCCTGGTCGCCGATATCGCTCGTAGGCGTGCGATTCCTGTGCGCACAGACACAGTCCTCTTGACGTCGGGAATCATTCCTGATGCTCCCACAGTCAATCTCGCACCGGAAGGTCAAGATGCATCGTCGTGGTGGTCGCAGGAAGTAACGAGAATAGGCGTGCTCGTCGCGACACCGCCCGTTATCGATGAGACTCCTATAGCGCCGGGTGTCGGCGTCCCATCGCTTATCATTCCCGTCGAAGACGCATCGCAAGTGTCCTCCTGCCACGGATGGCGTACTATCAATGGACGCCCTGATTTCCATGACGGCATCGATTTCCCCGGCAGCGGCAACGCGGTCGTCGCGGCGGCGGATGGCGTCGTGTTTTCCGTCTGCGATGCGACGCGCTGCGATGGCTTGCCGCGCAAATCAGGGGATTTCGGCATGAACATTATCATCCAACATGATGGTGGCATCTTCACGCGCTATAGCCATCTGTCCGAGATACGCATTGTGCGTGGCGATCGCGTGACACAAGGCATGCGGATTGGTGCGACGGGGAACACCGGTCTCAAATCCCTGGGTGCGCACCTTGATTTCAAAGTCTATACAAGCAGGGATTCCATCGTCGAGATCGGGAACGTGGTCGACAAGGGCGTCGAGCCGCTCTGTTTCTTCTCGTCCGACGCTATCGCCGGACTCCAATTCAATATGGACTCGGGGAGTTGCAAGGCGCATGGTGGTCCTATCACCGCCGACAATGAGCACCTGCGTACCGTATGCGCAGGATTCGATGTGCAGCCGACGAGCGTGTGCGGGATTGGGGAAGCGCCGATAACGACGGCCAATGATCCGAATATCCAACGCACACTTGAGCGTCTTGATAGTATCCCGGGTCTACGCGCGCGCATCACCGCGAGTGCGATCGCGAATGGCGTCGATGAGCGTCTTGTGCTCGGGTTGATCACGCAAGAGAGCGTCGGGGATCCGAACGCGATTAGCTCGACTGGCTGCGCTGGTCTGGGGCAGTTCTGCATGGGCACCGCAACGAGTGGAGAATTCGCAGATATCTTCGGCCCCGGTGTGCGCAAGTGCGATTGCAAAGGAAAGGCTTCATGTACGCCAGATAGTGCTGGTTGTGCAGGTGACCCTCGCTTTGATCCCTTCAAGAGCGCGGATGCGATTCCCCTTCATCTCTCACTTGACGCCAAATCGTTCGATAAGTACACGGACAAATGGCGTTTCGCTATCGCGTCGTATAATGCGGGCGGGGGGAACGTGCGTTCCGCGATCCGCGCGAGTGGCGTGTCGGATCCGACGTGGGAAGAGGTCGTTCCGCATCTGAAATCGACAGGATTGAATGATGCGAAAATCGACGAGCTCACGACCTATGTCGAGCGCGTCAGCGGCTATTGGATAGCGTTCGGTGGGGACGCGACGCCCGTGCAGATGGGCACGACCTGTACGACTTCCGCTGGCGGCCTCGTCGATGTGCGTGAGATCGGCTCGTACACGTTCCGTCCGTCATTTAGCATCGAAGTAGAGAACTCCCTCGCACCGCTCGTCGGCGTCAGTGCGCAAGCGAAAGAATTGTATGATCGCTGCGACGGCCGTGGCGGTGCTGACCCGAACGCGTGTTTTGTCGCAGGAGCACATCAAGCGTTTGGCACATCGCTCGTCTCCTGCGCCGCTGGCAATGAAGCGATACTCCAGGACTTCCGTGAGTTCGTCGCCGATTGCCGCTCATCCGACCAGTCCGGTTGCGGTTGCTCATGGGATATCCCTGAGCTGCCGACAGGTGTTGATAGTATGAGATTGGATTTGCACGGCACGGATGCACAACTCGTGGTGGGGGATTCCCCCGTCGGTACGGCGCCTGCTGGTTCGCGTACGACGCAGCTCGCGGCATTGCCGGCGACTCCGCCGCATGAAGAAATGGCGAGCATCATGCTTGAGCGTACGCCCGAAGGGACGCGCGCATCGCTCGTGCGTTGGCGTCTCGCATCCGCGAACCAGGAAGGATCGGATGCAGATGATGAACTTGAGATCGATAGCGCAGAGCCGCTCTCGCATGTGCTGTTGCGTCCTGATGGTGCATGGATGCTCGACGGTGACTTGCTCGCGTGCGCACCGCACAAGCGCGAGCACGCGGTGTGCGTGGATCTTGGCACGTCGACACGTGATGCGGATGGCGTCGCTCAACCTCTAGTGGCGCGTTTTGCGGTGTGGTTGCAGGATGTCGCAGTGCCGACCGCTCCTGCCAATGTCCGTGCTGCGCAGCCGACAGCCGGTGGATATCTCGGCGTGACGTTCACTCCGTCTTCGAGCGCGGATATCTCTCACTATCGCATCTGGTGCGCGCCGCAAGGAATCGATATCGATGAGACGAAGCCGTATACGCTGGTAAACGCTACCGAAAGCAGATCCCTCGTGCGGTTCTGCAACGGGCAGGCTGTGGTGGTTGGAGCGTACCAGATCCGTGTCGAGAGCGATTCTGGCTGGCTCAGCATCATCAGCGGCCTTTCTAGCGGGTTTACGGAAGAGGATTTCCTCGATGCGCTCGTCGGGTACTACACAGGCGGCACCGTGACGCCATAGCACTGGACACGCACCCCAACCGCTTATAAATCGGCATTCCCTCTCGTAGGTCCATATGCTCGTCGCGGAACTCTTCAAGAAACCGTTCGAACCGCGCCGCTATCAGGAGACGATCTTCGCCCAGTCGGCGATGCACAATACGCTCGTCGTGCTCCCGACAGGCTTAGGCAAGACGATGATCGCGGTCATGCTCGCTGCGCATCGCTTACGGGAATATCCCGATAGCAAGATCCTGATCCTCGCCCCGACGAAGCCGCTGGTGCAGCAGCATGAGCGAACGTTTCGGGAATTCCTGGCATTGCCGGAGAGCGATTTCGCGTTGTTCACCGGCGCTATCGGCCCCGACAAGCGCGCGGCGCAGTGGCATGACGCGAAAGTCATCTTCAGCACGCCACAAGGGCTCGAGAACGATGTGATCGGTAGCCGCATACGGCTTTCTGATGTGTCGTTGATTGTGTTCGACGAAGCGCACCGTACCGTCGGGGATTATTCCTATGTCTTCCTCGCGAAGCAGTACGAGCGCCAAGCTGTCCATCAGCGTATCCTCGCCCTCACCGCATCGCCGGGGACGTCAGAAGAGGAGATCCGCGAAGTGTGCAACAACCTCCACATCGAGGAGATCGAGGTGCGCTCGCAGACGGATGCGGATGTCGCTCCCTACGTGCAGGAAACGGAAGTGACGTGGGTGCGCGTCGATCTCCCGCCGGAATTCGCGACGATCCGTGGCCATCTCAACGATGCGCATCAGCAGCGTTTGGTGCAGCTCAAGACGATGGGTGTCATCGAGAGCCTCCAGTACGCGGGGAAGCGCGTGCTCCTGGAGCTCCAGGGCCGATTGCAGGGAGAACTGGCGAAGGGATTTCGCGATCCTGAGTCGATGAAAGCGGTGAGTGTTGCCGCGGAAGCGTTGAAGATTGGCCACGCGATCGAACTTCTCGACACGCAAGGTATCAGCGCGCTCTCGAAATATTTCCGCGGGATGTCTGAACACGCAGCAGCGGGGCAGAGCAAGGCGGTCGTGAATGTGGTGAGCGATATCCGCGTCAAGACGGCGCGTTTGCAGACGGAAAGCTTGCTCGAAAAGAACATTGAGCATCCGAAATTGCGTGAGTTGCGCAAGATCGTCCTGCAGACATCGCACCGATCGCCTGATACGAAGATCATCATCTTCACGCAGTACCGCGATCAGGCGGCGAGCATCATCAAGGCCGTGCGTGAATTGAATATCGGCGCGGAACTGTTCGTCGGGCAGCAGAAGAAGAGCGGTTCTGGGATGAGCCAAAAAGAGCAACGCGCGTTACTCGATCGTTTCGCCGTGGGAGATTTTCCGGTGCTCGTGGCGACGAGTGTCGCGGAAGAGGGGTTGGATATCCCGAAAGTGGACCTGGTCATGTTCTACGAACCCGTTCCTTCCGCTATCCGTACCGTGCAGCGCCGTGGCCGTACGGGTCGTGGCGAGAAAGGCCAAGTCATCGTCTTGATGGCGACCGGAACGTCCGATGAGGGCTACAAATGGAGCGCGCATCACAAGGAGAAGCGGATGTATCGCGCGATCACGGAGATCAAGCGGACATTCAAGTCGGGCTCTCGCAAGGATTCGCGCGAACAGCGAGATCTGTTGCAGCAGTATCACAGCGACAAGAAAGATGTCGCGACTGCTGTCGTGTCGGAGCAATTGGCGGCGCTCAAGATCGTCGGCGATTATCGCGAGAAGGCGTCGCCCGTGATGAAGGAATTGCTTGATGCGGGCGTCGGGTTGGAACTGAAGCAGCTCGCTGTCGGCGATTACCATATCTCCGACCGTGTCGTCGTCGAGTACAAACAGGTGACGGATTTCGTCGATTCCATTTTGGATGGCAGACTGTTGGCGCAATTGAAATCGTTACGGCAGTATTCCAAGCCGATTCTGTTGATCGAGGGAGAAGCGGACATCTACAGCGTGCGCCGCATCCACCCGAACGCTATCCGCGGCATGCTCGCGACGATCACTGTGTCGTTCGGCACGCCGATCCTGTGGTCGAAATCTCCACGGGAAACGGCGGGGTTATTGATTGCTCTCGCTCGCCGTGAGCAAGCTGGTGGAGCGGAATTCCAATACCACTCAGCGAAACCGCCGTCGGATGAGGAACTGATGGAGTACATCATCGCCGCGTTCCCAGGTATCGGTTCGCAATTAGCGAAACCGTTACTTGAGAAATTCGGTTCTATCCGCGGTATCGTGAACGCATCACAGGAAGAATTGCGTGAAGTCTCCCTCATCGGTGAGAAGAAAGCGAAACGGATCGATGAATTAGCGGGGAAGGAATATGGAAAAGAGTGAACGTTGTCAGACCGCCTGTACTCGCTCCAGATACCCGGCCAGCCCTTCGATATGGCGTACCGGCGTCTGAAAGAGCATCCGTCGTAAGCGGTTGTTCACGCGTACGCCCCGCCTGGTCAATTCATCGTAGAGCTTGCGATACAAATGTTTTCCGTGATCGTCTAAGTCGGTCAACAGTAAGACTTCCTCATCTTGAATCGCTTCGACCACGACGTACAGGGGCCCTTTGAGGTGCGTCACGCGCGTGAAGCCGAGTTTCTCAAGCGCCCGCTTGTCGTTAGGGCCCTCGACGATGGTGTGGGTGGTGGAGACGTTTGCTATCTCGTCGTGTAATTCGTCAAGATTCACGTGATGCACCTCGGAAGCGAGAACTGCCTGGACGAAGGGGAGAATGGCCGGCCATTGCTGGTGCGGTCGTGATACTACGCTCTTGGGAGGGGTGGTTTATTACGTTTTTTATTTCACGAAGAACGTCTTTGGGAGATTCGTCAAATTCACGCAGCCCGTCTTCGTGACCAATACCGTATCCTCGATACGCACACCGCCGATACCGGGGTAGTAGAGTCCGGGTTCGATCGTGATCACATCGCCCGGCACTAATACATCAGCGCTCGTCGATCCCACGCGCGGCGATTCGTGCAAGTCTAAACCAAGCCCGTGCCCGACGCTGTGGATGAAGCCGCCTTTCGCATCGGTGACGTACCCTGAACGCGCGAACGAATCGACAGCGGCCTTGTGCACGCCGCTCGCTTTTCCTGGCGCGACAACAGCCAATGCTTCACCGTGCGCGCGTTTCACCGCGCCGATCAATTTCACGATCTCGCTTCTTGGCGTCCCTTTCACGACCGTACGCGTCATGTCGAAATAATACCCTGTTGCGGTATCGCGCGGGAACAGATCGATGACGATCGGCACGCCGGCGAGTAAGGGGCCGGATCCTTTGCTGTGTGGCAACGCGGAATCATCGCCGCAGCTCACGATCGATTCGCCGGACGAGCACCCATTGCGCAAGAACACGATCTCGATCTCTTCGCGCAATTTCTCGCTCGTCAATACTTTTCCGTCGAGCACGAGTTGATCGTTCCAATCGATCTGCGAGGAACGGATCATATCGACTGCGTGGCGCATCCCTTTCTTCGCGATCAACCCCGCGCGCTTGATGGCGGCGAGTTCATGCGCGCTCTTCACGCGACGTTCAGGGAAGAACGGTGCTACGACTTTCGCGCGGATGCCGTGCTCACGTAATGTCTCCAGATGCACCGCCCATGTCTGCGGCGGGACTTCCGCATCACTTGCAGCGTACGAGCGCAGGAACGCGGTCGCGAGGTCGGCGAGATTGCGCGGCCGGCCGCCGAGGTTGATGCCGCCCATGTCGATGGTATCGGCGAGTATGACCTTCACGCCGCTGCGCGCTTCTTTGCGCACGCGGTCGTACTCCAATCGGCTTACAATAACGAATTCCTTGACTTTCCCTGCTCCAAGACGTACCCAGATGAACGGATCGGCGAGCGTGAGCCCTGTCGCATACCGCATGTCGCTGTCAGCGCAGGAGGCGATAAGAAGACGGGTGAGGGCCATTTTCCCCGTCGAAAGATGCACTGGGATAAAAGAATGCCGTTCGTCGTCGTGCTCTTTTTTCCATCTCTCCACAGGTCATCCACGCAACAGGTTCAAAAACCCCTCCTCCACCCGCCTTCGTAATGGCCGCCGTCCCCCCGCAGATAGGCACGTTCCTGCGCTACTATAAGCGTCGTGAGGTGCAAGAAGCGATCGTACGGCATGCGCAGGACCGCGAAGTGAGCCCGCGCTACGGCGAAGGATTCGGGAAGCGTCCGGATGTGCTGTCATATCCTGCTGACGTGCTCTCGTTCGCGACGAAGAAGACGACAAGTTTCCATGTCTCTGAAGAGCGTTGGAACAATCCGTTGTTGATTCAAACGGGAATGCCGAGAAAAGAGCTTGACAAACTACGTTCCGGCTGGGATTTGGTTTTGGATATCGATGCGAAGGATTGGGAGATCAGCCGCATCACGGCGTTCCTGTTCGTCGAAGCGTTGAAACGACACGGCATTGGCGGTATCAGCGCCAAATTCAGCGGCAACAAGGGGTGGCACATCGGCGTGCCGTTCGAATCCTTCCCGCCGGTCATCTTCGACCCTGACGGGAACGAATTCCCGACGAAAGATCTGTTTCCCGAATTGCCGCGCGCGGTCGCAGCGTACTTGATCTCCTACATCGGCGATCCCGCGAATGATCTCGTGCGCATCGAGGGCGACAAGCTCGTGTTCGGCGGCAAGATCCGCGATACGTTCGATCGTTTCGCGGAGCGTGTGGGAAAGACGCGCGATGACCTGTTCGAGCGGTTCTGCACGACCTGCAACAAGGTATTGTCGGTCAAAGAGCAGCACGCGTTCGCGTGCCCGAACCCTGGTTGCGCGCACCGAAGCGTTGAGCGCTATTCACGCGAAGAGATGGAAGTCGTGGATGATGCTGCGCGTGTCTGCCCGAAGTGCGGCCGTCTCATGAACCCGTATCTCGTCTCGAAATCCGAGTGCGTGGACAAGAAGCACACGCACATCACCCGTTTCCGCATCGATGCGATTGTGGAGATCGACACCGTCTTACTCGCGAGCCGCCACTTGTACCGCATGGCGTATTCGCTGCACGAGAAATCAGGACTCGCGAGCGTCCCAATCGACCATGACGATATCCTGAAGTTCAAGAAAGAGGACGCGCAGCCGGGGAAGATTACCTTTGAGCGCACATTCCTCGACCCGAACACCGTCTCCATGGGCGAGGCGAGCGACCTCGCGCACAAGGCGTGGGCGGCGGCGATGGCAGTTGAGCGCAAGCGTTCGATGATGCTCGCCGCGCGTGCGGCCGAAGAGATCCCGACGGAAGCGATCCCGGAGGAATTGTTCCCGCCGTGCATGAAGAAGATCCTTTTGGGTCTGCAGGACGGCAAGAAGCGCGCGATGTTCGCGCTCACGAATTTCTTGACGCTCGCCGGCTGGTCACCGGAAATGATCGAACTGCGCCTGAACGAGTGGAACAAGGTGAATCCGGAACCATTACGTGAAGTGATCCTCAACGGCCACATGCGCACCGTACGTATGAAGCGTGAACGATTCCCTCCGCCGTCGTGCCGCGCGTTCTACCAAGAGCTTGGCGTGTGCTTCCCCGACGACATGTGCAATGTCATCAAGAACCCGGTGCAGTACGCGAAACGGAAAGCGTCGTTTATCGCGCCGAAGAAAACGGCGAGAAAAAAAGAGGTAAAAACGAACGATCAGCCGCCTGCGAACGAACAAAAGGAAAATCAGGAATGAGTCTTATACTCGTCCGCGACGCCATTGGCAGATCCTTTGTCGGCGACTGGCTTTTCTTCCTTGGACGGCGCAAGCACTGCTGTCAAGATGGCATGAGTAGCGTCCGCAATCAGCGAAACTGACTCTTCTGCCGTCTCTCTAAAGAGCTGGCGGGTGGTCTCAACGCGCTCGGTTGCGGCGGTAATGCGATCGAGGTCAGATACGGTGCCCTTGTACATCCTAATGCTTTCAAGCTGATGCTTGAGCTGAGTCTCCTGAACCGCAGAGTCGTCGTACAGTTGCTGGTACACGGCACGGGAAGAGTCCTCTGGTGGGAGGAGATCCAGTTGCGTTTTACTGATATTTTTTATTTCAGTGATTTTACTGAGCACACTCTCTCCCGCTGTGGACAAGAGTTCAAGATTTCTCGTCCATCGCTGTTGAATTGCTTGCCAGCCTTCTGGTGTATTGATGTCAAGGCCCTTGATTTGAAACTCGAGTTGTGATATGTCACGTGTCATAAGGTCATCCTCCTATTTCTTTCTGAGATTGTTTCTTCGCGCTTCCGCGTCTTCTCGCGATTGGCGCATGCGGTCTTCGAGGCTGTCGAGTGCGCTCTGATGCACGAGAGGTGTGTCGGTTATTCTCTTCGTCGCATCCGAAACATCTTTTGTTAAAGCCACAGTTGCTTCGACGTTGTACGTCGGTGCTAAGCTACTGAGGCGCTCCTCTTCACGTCCGAGCGATTCGTACATGAGTTCGTATTTCGCACGGTCAGGATCATTTGCTGGGAGACTGTCGAGATCTGCCTTGCATTCCGCACGCATGGCGATAATATCTTTGAGGAGTTCTGCGTTGTATCCGTTGTTTTTTTCAGTCATGGGCGATCACCGTTAGGATTGTGTATGAGCTTTTCGAGTTATCTTTCACGTTCTAATGATTGACGCATGAGTCGATGCTTTCGAGCTGTCGCCATTTCTGGGTATCCGAGTCCGTACAGCGTTTTCTCAAAGAAGTTCAGCTCTGGTCTTTTCTGCTGCTCCATGTCCTTGTATGCTGCGTACATCGCGTTCCCCGCATAACTTACTTTATTGATGATGTCCTGCGAGGGCCCCTCACGCCCATTTCCGTTCATGAGGTCGCGATGACGCTTCACTTGGGCGAGTTCTTCTTGACTGGGTTGCGTTGAGAATGGAGCCGTCATCGAAGAGGTAGTTGTGAGATAGATGCTTTGCTCCACTGCCTCGTTTATGCGCGTATCGAGTTCTTTCATGTCTGCGAGTTGTGCGATTTTATGATCTATCTTACGAAAAATATCGTGTATGCTTTCGTGATTGCGGGTGTGTGCTGTAGGAGCACTTTCCTCTACGTTGGCAGCTGCGACGGGCAGTGTTCCGAGTCTGTCGTAGGACTCTTTTTCTTTGAGCAACCGTTCAAGTTGTTCCTTCCGCTGACGGAGTTCTTCATTTCGTTTCCCGTAGAGAGGCTCACGAGCTTTTTCGTTGTGGAGATGATCGCCGATTTTCTCTTGGACGTGATTGAGTGTTTCGCTTGCGAGGCACAAGAGCGACAGTGTTGTTTCAGGATTGGCAAGCGCTGTTGAGTTTGTGGTGCTGATTTGGCGGCCTTTTTGTTTCGCTTCCTTTTCCATTTTACGTGAAACCCGTTCTTCTTTCACGCTTTTGTAGAGGGGTATGCTGGCAGCCGCTGCGATTCCAAGGCAGATACTCGATATGAGCGCTTGCGGCTGTGAACCAGTACTCATCGCCTGATTGAGGTAATACGCCGCAAACGATCCGCTGAATGCGACAGCGCTTCCCCAAGAAAATATTTTATCATATCGCAATGGGTCGATCTGATCTGCCTTGTCTTGATCCGCCCATACTGCACCATTGCTTCGTCGCTCTCTGTTTTGAATGGCTACACTCCATTGTTGTCTCGTGCCGCTTAACATGCGCTCGAGTTTCTTCGGCGCGTAGTCGATGCGCAGGCCACAATCCTTATCGTGAATACGGACGTGAAGGCCACGCGCATCGAGCTTGACGCTTACACCATCTGCTTCATAAGTGCGAGATTCTTTGGGAAGGATTTTGAGCCCTGTGTAGAGTTCACTGAGGCCGTCTTGTACGCTGCAGAATGCTGTGTGCGCTTCGCTCTTGATTCTGTCCTCAAGCTGATAATTTTCTCTCTCAAGCGATTCTACCTCGTTATGCGCTTTCGCCGCCGCATCGATCTCTGTGAGCGGAACGTATGCCGCACGCATCTCTCCTTCGACAATTCTGTCGAGGACTGGTCGAGGTGGAGTTGCGGTTTGCTGGTTCATGCGTTCGTCCTTCCAATCTTGGATGCGTAGGTCGCGCTTCGCTCAGGCGTCGATTCGAGCAGACGGGTGAGTTCCGCGTTGCGTTGCTCGAGCACTTCGATGTCGTCGCGATACGTTTTCTTGCGGCATTCCATCTCGCTCGTTTGCTCCATCGTCTCATCGACGACTTCTTTCGCGCGATAGAGGATCGGCAAGGCATTCACTGCGTCGCGGATGGCTTCTGCGCCGGTGAGGTGCTGTTCGATGTTGTGTTCTCGACGGTATTTCGCAACGGTTTCTTTCATCACATGAACGACTGTTGGAGTTGCAGCTACGGCCAACAGAGACCCAAAGCACAAGCCTGCAGCTGCAAGATCGCTCGTTCCCGTATAGAGGAGGGCACTGCCTATCATCGCGTATCCCGCCCCTGCGAATGCAGTGGCTCGGGTGAGTCTCGCGATTAAGCGTGGATAACTTTCATTCACGCCACTTTTCCGATACAAATCAACGCCGATGCGCAGCTTTTCCGTCGTGCCACCGAGCAACCTTTCGAGCTTCTTCGGCGCGTAATCGACATGAACAAATCCGAATCCATCTTTTGCAAATTCGATATGGAGTCCGCTTCTGTCAAGCTCCACCGAGAGGCCACGTCCCTCGTATCGACGAGGTTTTTCTTCCATGCGTCGGAAATCGGAGTATAATTCGTGAAGACTGCCTTCGATATCCGCAAGCGTCGCTGCGGTTTTCTCTTTCACCTTGTCTTCGAGCCCTTTGTTTTGTGCGTGGAGCAATTGCGCCGCGACTTCTCGCTGGGCCGCTTGCTCGATCTCCGGCTCCACGACGACGTGTAACGTTTCGTGGATCGGGGTTGTTGGCTGAAGCGTCGATTCGATCGATTGCGCCGTTTGGTGCTTTAGCATGGATCTATTGGAGTCGAGCGCATATTTAAACCTTTCTATATTTAACCACTTATGAGTAGTTACTTTAAAGATATTTAAATACTGGAGTGGAACCTTTTTATGCTAGTCCGAGAATGCTTCAGGATGTCCATTGACACGCATCTCGATGAGTTCCAGATGCTCTTCGACGGATCTCGAGGTCATACCTGATGTCTTTTGACGCGAAGGATTTTCTCCCTCGAGAAAACGGTCTTGCCGACAACGGCCAACCGTGGGAGTACGATCCACTTCCTGATTGGGAAGGCCCCGCAACACCCGATGCGTTCTATGCACGGCCTGAATTCCAAGGGCGTATTTCTCCGACGCCAATCGAGGGTCTGGAGATGGAACTTATGATGCTCTTCGAGTACTTACCCGCGCCGTTTTTCCAACGTCCACGGCCTTGTTTCGTACAAGTATGCCCTGGGGATTATCGAGAGGATGTCCCGACGACGCAAGTTGATGGTCGCCTCGTCTACTCGCCTCTCGCGCTCGGCCTAGGATATTGACCGAAGCACCCGTATCTTTTTGAATCGTTCTCGACTCCGCTCGCGGCATATGTCCCACCCTCATTCGCGAAAAAGATCTTACACCTACAACCGTGCCACGCTCCCGTCAGACGTACGCACACTTTTCGCAGCCCAGACGCCCGCGCGCACCCCTGGCCAATCGGCACGCACTATAGATATGTGCGCCTATCGCAACCAAGGCGCGAACCGCCACCCCGCAGGATCGCACCGACGTGGCAACGACCTCGACCTCGCGCTCTTCACGATCGCGATGCTTCCGTATCTCGTCGCTACGCGCCTGAACGGCGACACGATGGGCACGACGTACTCGTTCGATCCCTTCCCGGTCCACGTCGGTCTCGAGCAGCCGGACAACTATCCGCGGTGCAGATAGATCCTCAAGAGATTCTTTTTTCCTCTTGTTTTTTATAATATTGGCATAATCACAATAACTAACTGGGGTGAGGGAGCGTAGGAGTATGGCATTTCAGGGTAGCGACGAGTTAAAACAGAATTATCGCGCGTTCACTGAGCGCATCGGCAGTACGTTTATCTTTCCAGGTTCGCTTCAGGAACTCAATGAAAACCCAGGTGTCGTGCATGGCCATCGTCACGGCTATCGGACCATGGACGGACAACCTTTCGTAAAAGGCGTCCTCATTCCGTCGCTGGAAGAGCTCTACGCCCTCGGCGGAATGCAGAGCGCCAGTGTTGCAGAGTTCTTTTCACAATTCGGCAAGGGTTTTGACGTCCTTGGTGAACAACTCGACGAGTTGCTCGAAGGGGTCTCACCAATCCTCGACACGCTGCTGACGAGCGAAGGGATCCTTGGGCAGGATATCCGTGTCAAAGCCAAGGAACTCGGCGCCGCCGGTCTCGTGCGTGTACAACTTTATTCTACGGAGAATATCGTACAGCACTGGGGCATGCCGGTCGTTGAGGCGAAGCCGGGCCGTCGTTGATTCTCGTTCTTTTCCTTTTTCTTCTCCTCGTCGACATTCTCACCCAAATGACGAAGTTTTGACCATTTTTCGGTATCCTTCACGCCCGATATCTTTTTAAACGGCTGACAGTTCCCCTTCCCTAGCAAGTCGACGTGGGCAGGACCCAACGTCGAGCACACTTGCCCACGCCTGGCGCAATACGCGCTTCAGTACGACGGGCCAACCGCGTTCTGGAGTATGTGTTGCGTGAAGGCACCTGAGGACAATACCCAATGCCAAAGCCCCACCAGCCCCGCCACGGAAGCATGCAGTTCTGGCCGCGCAAGCGCGCAGCCAAAGCCTACGCACGCGTGCGCAGCTTCGCGAAGAAGACCGACGGTCTCCTCGCGTTCGCCGGCTACAAGATGGGCATGACGCAAATCAAAGCGTTCGATTCCTACAAGAACTCCATCACGAAGAACGAGAGCATCTCCGTTCCCGTCACGATTCTCGAATGCCCGCCGCTGCGCATCTACAGCGTCCGCGGATACCGCAAGGACACCTACGGCAGTAAGGTCGTCAAGGAAGCGGTCGTCGCAGGCAAGGACAAGCATCTCGACCGTAAGGTCGTCCACAAAAAGGCAGTCGACAACCCGGCCGCCATTCTCGATTCTTTCCCGACCGATCTCGATGATTTCACCGTTCTCGTCTCCACGCAGCCTAGCCTCACCGGTACGGGCGCGAAGAAGCCGCAGATCTTCGAAGTCGGCGTCGGCGGAAAAACCATCGCAGAGAAGATCGAGGCGGCGAAGTCGCTCGTCGGTCGCGATATCAAAGCATCTGATCTCTTTAAGGAAGGCGAGTATGTCGACTTCCACGCGATCACGACGGGCCGCGGCTACCAGGGTCCGGTCAAGCGCTTCGGTGTCAACCTCAAGCCGCACAAGACCGAAAAGGGACGCCGCCGACCCGGCAACATCGGTGCGTGGTTCGGCCAGCAGCACACGATGTACCGTGTCGCGTTCGCAGGTCAGATGGGCTTCCACCAGCGCGTTCAGTACAACAACCAGATCATCAAGATCACGGACAAGCCTGCCGAAGTCAACATGGAAGGCGGGTTCATCCACTACGGCACGGGCAAGGAAGGCAACGAATTCCTCGTCGTGCGCGGCTCCATCCCGGGCCCCAAGAAGCGCATGATCACGATCGTCAAGGCGATCCGCCTCAAGCAGAGCATCCCAGCACCGAGCGTCGAGGAGATCAGCCTCGCAAGCCAGCAGGGTAAGTGATTCCTATGTCGAAACTCAAGATCCTCACGCCGCAGAACACCGAGTCCGGTAGCGTGCAGCTTCCGGTGCAGTTCGCCGAGCCAGTACGCGCTGATTTGATCACGCGCGCAGTCCTCGCGATCCAGGCAGAACGCCGTGCTCCGTACGGTGGTTATGGTGACGCAGGTATGCGCCACAGCACGCGCGTCTCCCGCCGCCGCCGCGACTACCGTGGTAGCTACGGTAAGGGTATCAGCCGTGTTCCGCGTAAGGTCCACACCCGCCGCGGTACGCAGTTCAACTGGGTAGGAGCGCTCGCAGCCGGTACCGTCGGTGGTCGCCGTGCGCACCAGCCCAAGCCATTCAAGGATTGGACGCAGAAAGTGAACACGACGGAGAACCGCAAGGCGATCCGCAGCGCGCTCGCAGCGACCGTGCAACCGGAGATTGTCTCCGCGCGCGGCCACAAGATCCCGAAGTCATTCCCATTCGCAATCGACGATACGTTCGAGTCCCTCAAGACGACGAAGGACCTCGAGAACGCGATGCTGAAACTCGGTTTCGAAGCTGAGCTCGAGCGCGCAGGCATCACGCGCATCCGCGCCGGTAAGGGTAAGATGCGCAACCGCCGCTACAAGACCCCGACGAGCGTCTTGTTCGTCGTGAGCAAGGACGCGACGCCGCTCGCGCGCGCAGCCGCGAACCTCGCGGGCGCCGATGTCGTCGCAGTCCACCGCGTGAACGCGGAACTGCTCGCTCCGGGTGCCGCAGCGGGGCGCCTCGTGCTCTATACGCACGCGGCTGTCACGCGCCTCGCGAACGAAGGCCTCTTCACGCAATCGTACAAGGGTGCGCCGGCAGTGAAGAAGACCCCGCTCGTGAAAGCGAAGAAGAGCAAGAGCGAAAAGCCGGTAGCGGCCGCTCCTGCAAAGAAGGCAGCCAAGAAGGCCGCGAAGAAAGCATAACTGAGACCTGATCACTATGTCCCTCATCAAGTACCCGCTGTCGACGGAAAAGAGCGTTCGAGGTATCGAGACCCAAAACACGCTCATCTTCATCGTCGACCGCAAGGCCACGAAGATCGAGATCAAGGCAGAAGTCGAGCGTATGCTTTCCGTGAAAGTCGCGGCAGTCAACACGCACAACGACGTGGAGAACGGCAAGAAGGCGTACGTACGCCTCGCGCCGGGGTACCCCGCGATCGATGTAGCGACAAAGCTCGGTATGATGTGATCCCATGGGTAAGAGCTTAATCCAACAGAAGCGCGGCAAGGGCGGCCCGACGTGGCGTGCCCACGGCTTCAACAGCGCGGGCGACGTCAAGCTCCCGGTCACGAGCCAAAACGGCATCGTGCTCGATATCATCACTTCACGATTCCACAGCGCACCGTTGCTCCAAGTCAAGTTCGACGATGGAGAGATGGGCCTGCTCATCGCACCTGAAGGCATCCAGGTCGGCGACACGGTCGCAGTCGGTATGGGCGACCCGAAGATCGGCACGACGCTCACACTGGGCGAGATGCAGGAAGGATCGCTCGTCTACAACGTCGAGTCCCGCCCAGGCGACGGCGGCAAGTTCGCGCGCGGCAGCGGTGTCGCGTGCCGTGTCTTGTCCCGCCAGGGCAACACGGTTACTGTCATGCTCCCAAGCAAGAAGAAGCGCGAGTTCCACATGAACTGCCGCGCATCCTTGGGCACCGTCGCAGGTGGCGGTCGCCTCGAGAAGCCATTCGTCAAGGCTGGAAAGAAGTTCCACGCGATGAAGAGCAAGAACCGCTATTGGCCGAAGGTCGTCGCAGCGGCGATGAACGCGGTCAACCACCCCTTCGGTGGTAAGCGAACGAGCCGTAAGGGTAGACCGACGATCGCGCCCAAGAACGCACCTCCGGGTCGCATGGTCGGTATGATCCGCCCGCGCAAGACGGGACGAGCACGCGGCGTACGCGTACGTAAGAGCTGATTCACTATGGCGAAAAAAGAATTCACGTATCGAGGGTTCACGGCGGACAAGCTCACGCAGATGAGCGTCAAGGAGTTCGCGCAGCTCGTGCCGAGCCGCGAGCGCCGCACGCTCTTGCGTGGCATGACGGAAGTCGAGAAGTCGCTCTTGCGCAAGCTCGGCAAGAAGTCGAGCGCGAAGACGCACGCGCGCGAGATGGTCATCGTTCCGCAGATGATCGGCAAGACGGTCCTCGTCCACACGGGCAAGGAGTACGTCCAGGTCCCGATCAACGAGGAGATGCTCGGCCACCGCCTCGGCGTTTTCGCACTGACCCGCAAGATGGTCAAGCACACCTCACCTGGTGTCGGTGCTGCGAAGGCCGCGAAGAGCGTGCGCGTGACGCGCGCTCATGCCGCGTCCTCGAGATGAAGGAAGCGATCCCGTACCGCCGCTTCACGAACGCGATCGGCCACCGTAAGGGTCCGATGGCATCTGGTCGCTACCCGCAAAAGGCGTCGACCGAGTTCCTCAAGATCCTCAAGAACGCGAAAGCGAACGCGAGCACGAACGGCCTCTCGGGCGACCTCATCATCTCGCACGTGGCGGCGAACCGCGCAGCGGAACCATTCCGCGGCCGCGCGAAGTTCCGCCACCAGACGAAGCGCGCACACATCGAAGTGTTCGTGACTGAAGCACCGGTAGACAAGAAGAAAGCAAAGAAAGCGACGGCGAAGACGCCGGCCGCGCAGGACTGATCGCAATGGCAATCGAACGTAAATTCATCCAGCAGAATCTGAAGGAGTTCCAGATCAAGGAACACATCTTCACTTCGCTTGGCAAGGTCGGTGTCGCGGGCGTCAAGCTCCAGCGCACGCCTTTGGGCGAGAAGATTCTTGTGCAGTGCTCCAAGCCCGGCCTCGTTGTCGGTCGCGGCGGTTCGAACATCCAGAAGCTCACGATTGAGCTCAAGCAGAAGTTCGGCCTCGAGAACCCGCAGATCGAGATCGCGGAACTCAACAACCCGATGATCGAGCCGGACATCCTGGCTGAGATGATCTCGAACTCGCTTGAGCGCTTCGGTTCCGGCCGCTTCAAGGGCGTCGGTCACAAGGCGATGTCCGAAGCGATGCGCAACGGCGCACTCGGTATCGAAATCCTCATCAGCGGTAAGATCCCAAGCTCCCGTGCGAAGACGTGGCGCTTCTACAACGGCTACCTCAAGAAGTGCGGTGACGTTGCGGTTGAAGGCGTCAACATCGCATACCGCATCGCGCGCCTCAAGACGGGCGTCGTCGGTATCAAGGTCAGTGTCATGCCGTCCACCACGATCCTCCCTGACCGCATCGACCTCATCGAGGGCGACGACGCGGCGATCCACATCGAGGACGTGACGGGCCACGGCGCAGTCGCTGAGCTCGAAGAGACGGTCGAGTCCAGCGAGGAAGCGCCGAAGAAGGCGCCTGCGAAGAAAGCTGCCGCGAAGAAGGCAGCTGGGGCGCCTGCGAAGAAGGCCGCGAAGAAAGCAGCGAAGACCGCTGACAAGAGCGAGGCGGAAGAATGAAGTTCGCTGAGCTGAAAAAGAAGACCGCGATCGAGCTGCGCAAGGAAGAGGAGCGCATCCAGATGGATCTCCTCCGCTTGCGCGGCCAGATCGCGACCGGGGGCGCTGGCAAGGATGCCGGCAAAGCACGATCCCTCAAAAAAACGATCGCGCGCATCAAGACCATCAGCGGCAAGGCGACCGCGGAGGGGCGAACCCAGCGATGACGATCTGTGCCACTTGTGGACTGCCCAAGGATCTCTGCGTGTGCGAGGCAATCGCGCGCGAGTCCCAGAAGATCGTGGTCAGCCTCGACAAGAAAAAGTTCGGCAAGACATACACGGTCATTGCGGGGTTCAACGAACACGAAGTCGACATGAAAGACTTGGCGAAGAAGCTCAAGAACAAGTTCGCGTGTGGCGGAACGGCCAAGGGCGGACAAGTCGAGCTCCAGGGCGATCACCGCCGTGGATGCCGCGACGAGCTGATCCGCCTGGGCTTCAACGCCGACACGATCGAGGTCAGGATGTGACCCGCATCGGCAACACCATCACCATCACCGAATCCAAGAACAACACCAACATCACCGGAAAGATCATCGACGAAACCAAGAACACGATCACCATCGAAACGAACAAAGGACCGAAAAAAATCATCATCACCCACATCACCAAACACGAGGAATCGACATGACACCAGCCAAAAAAGCACCCAAGAAGGCCGCGAAGCACAGCGAGCACGTTGCTTCGGACGCTGGCAAGATCGTTGCAGTCATCGGCGGTAAGCCGGTCGCGACGCACGGCCGCACGTTCACCGGTAAGGTAACGAGCGACCGCATGACGAAGACCGTGACGGTTGAGTGGGAGCGCCAGTCGTACGTGTCCAAGTACCAGCGCTACGAGAAGCGCTCTACGAGCGTCAAGGCCCATGATGAGACGGGCGCCAAGATCGGCGACATCGTTGAGATCATGGAGACGCGACCCATCAGCAAGACCAAGCACTTCATTGTAACCAAGAAGATCACGACGTGAACCCATGAAAGCGATCAAAGCAAATGTCACCCGCGCATTGCCGCTCGGCGCCTATGTCGAGACGTGCGATAACAGCGGCGCGAAGGTCATCAAGATCTTCAGCGTTGTCGGCCTCAAGACCACGAAGGGTCGTATCCCGGCAGCATCCGTTGGCGACATTGTCATGGCAGCCGTCAAGAAGGGCAAGCCGGAAATGCGTAAGCAGGTCGTCTTCGCGATCATCGTCCGCCAGAAGAAGGAGTACCGCCGCCGCGATGGAACGCGCGTCGCCTTCGAGGACAATTCCGCAGTCGTCTTGAAGGACGAGAAGGGCAACCCGAAGGGAACGATCTTCAAGGGTCCTATCGCAAAAGAGGCCGCAGCACGCTGGCCGGCGGTCGCAAAAGTAGCGACCGTCATCGTATGAGGAACTGATCACCATGAAAGCAAAGCACTCGATGGCATGGAAGGCGAGTACGCAGACGCGCAAGCAGCGCAAGTTCCGCTACAACGCGCCCCTCCACGTACTCGGTACGTTCATGCACGCTCCGCTCATCAAGGACCTGCGCGCCAAGCACGGCGCACGCAGTGTCCGCGTCCGCACCGGCGACACGGTCCGCGTCATGCGCGGTCAGTTCAAGGGTCGCGAGGGCAAGGTCGAGCGCATCGAGATCAAGGACAGCGCGCTCATCATCGCGAAGGTCGAGCAGACCAAGCGCGACGGTGTGACGAAGGTCCCGTACCCGATCCACGCGAGCAACGTCACCATCGTGGCGCTCGAGCTCACCGACAAGCGCCGCGCAGCTGCGCTCAAGCCCGCATCAACGAAGAAGGAGTCTAAGGAGTGAACATCATGGCCGCATCCCACCTCAAGCGCAAAGTAGCCCCGAAGACCTGGCCTATCTTGCGCAAGACCACGAAGTTCATCACGCGCCCGAAGCCGAAGGGCCAGTCGCTTGCGTTCACGCTCCCGATCGTCGTCGTCATGCGCGACGTCCTCGGCGTTGTGCAGACTGCAGACCAGGCCCGCAAGGTCCTGCGCTCGCAGACCGTCACGGTCAACGGCACCCGCGTCTATGACACGGACAGCACGGTCGGTTTCATGGACATCGTGAACATCAACGGCCACAACCACCGCCTCACGATCAACGAGAACAACACGCTCCAGATCGTCCCCGTCCACAAGGGCGAGGATTTCATGATCGAGAAGATCACGGGCCTTACGACGATCCGCGGCGGCAAGACGCAGCTCAACTGCTCGTCTGGCCGCAACGTGCTTGTCGAGAAGGGCACGTACAAGCCGGGCGACAGCGTCCAGGTTTCCCTCGATGGCAAGCTGGGCACGCGCTATGCGCTCGAGAAGGGCGCCTCGGTCCTCGTGATCGCGGGCAGCCACATCGGCACCGTCGGCACGGTCGATGCTATCGAAGGCCAGAACATCACCATCACCGCGGGCAAGGGTGCGTTCCAGACGCGCTCCTCGCACGCGTACGTCGTCGGCAAAGAGAAGCCAGCGATTACGCTCAACTAGAGAACTGATCCCTATGTCACACGCGATACAACAGCAGGCGACCAACCCGATGAAGACGGTACGCGTCGAAAAGCTCACGCTCAACATCGGCGCGGGCAAGGACGCGCAACTCCTCGCGAAGGGCGTGAAGCTGCTCGAAGCCCTCACCGGCATCCCCCCGATCAAGACAATCACGCAAAAGCGTATCCCGGGTTGCGGTCTGCGTCCGGGCCTTCCGATCGGTTGCAAGATCACGATGCGTGGCGAAGCCGCAGAAAAGATGATCCCGCGCCTCTTGGCCGCGAAGGAGCACATGCTCAGCGA
>CAZIKW010000004.1:0-618 GCA_964540015.1 uncultured Methanosarcinales archaeon
ATCTCATCGATACGGCCATTGAAGCCGTAACCGTTGAAGCCCGCACCCCACCAGATGCCGTCGGAGATGGGACCGAACGACGTTGGCGTCTGCTCTTGCACGAGCGCGCCATCGATGTACAGCGCCACACGTGGCGCCGTTTTGTCCCATGTCATGACGAGGTGGTGCCAATTGCCGTCTGCGATCGGCGAGGAGACCGTATCCAGCCAGGTGCCGCCACCCATACCGACACCATAGCGGATGCTGCCATCCTGGTCCGTGCTGAGCATGCGATGACCCCAGTCGCCGTTGTTGGGTTCTTTGAACTGCAGGATCGTGCCGCCCCAATCGTTGGCGTTCGCCTTGATCCACAGCGACGCGCTACCTTGCTGCCAGCCGCTTGCGCCAGGAATAGTTGCTCCGACGCGAGGGTCGTAGCCGCCGATATCGATCGGATGACCGCCAATAGCGCCATAGTAGAAGCCGCTACCGATCTTGCCAGTCGTCGGGATGGATTCAGGGAACGTATCCGCCGCATCGTTGTTGCCCACGACGTCCTCATGATTCCCATTCTCAGGGTAGTAGGAGACAAGGCCGTTCGTCAAACCGCCAGGGAGGCAGATCGGGAAGTTGCCGCTC
>CAZIKW010000004.1:628-38157 GCA_964540015.1 uncultured Methanosarcinales archaeon
ATTCTGGACACACGTCGTGCCGAGGCAGACCTTTGGAGGAGTGCCTGCGGACGCGGTGCGGTACATCTCAAAGAACTGCGGTTGGTAATCGCCCGGTTTATTGCAGACCTTTACCGTGATGCTGTTTGCGCCCTCTGCGCACACGATGACGCGACAGCCACCGCTCAGCGCGTCAGAGGATATCGTGCCGCCCGTGCATGTTGCCGGGATGGTTTTGCTAGTGGTGTAGCACGCGTCCGCCCACACACCGCCGACGAGAGCGAGTGCGAGGACGAACACGGCAAACGAGAAGAAAACGGTGGTTTTAGTCATATGCAGTTGCGCAACGGGGCGCGATTGAAATATGTTGCTACGTAGGGCTTAGAAATGAAAAAAGGAGTGTTATTTCAGCGGGTCAGTCCCGGTAGGTCGGGTCGCAAGATGAGCAGTCCCCGCAACCACAACCCGATGTTCTGCTCTTGCTTCGCTGGTAGCTATTCCATAACTCCACACGGTCAGAGAGATCCTCAGCGGAGTAGAAGTCATCGGGGATCCCACCGCTGCTTTGGAACCCTTCTTGACGCATTCCCCACGTGACCCGTTCAGGAGGTACTTCCGTTGACGTCGGGTTTTGCACCTTGTTCTCTAAATCTTCTTTCATAGTGGTCATACGATTCACCTCCGTCCGTTGGGCAGTTGTCCCAGTCCTTGCAGCGCCATCCAGCGCAGCTTGTCGCCGCTCCAGTGCGGGTATTGCGCACGCAGTCGGCTCTCTATCTCCAGAAGCTGTTCTTTCATAGTTCCCCCTCCAGTGCGACCTCGTAGGCGAGGTCATCCGCAGTGATTTCCCGTCGGGCGACGTAGGTGCGACCGTTCCCCGCTGTCGCGAGGATGGTGTCGTCCTCTTGGATTTCCGCCCAGAGCCGGTAGCCGTCGTAGTTCCCCGCACCAAGCCGCTTGTCGAGCCGTTCGCGCGCAGGCGCGTCGTAGTCAGGTTTCGCCGTGTCGACCACCGTTCTGCCTCGTGCGAGCCGTCCTTGGTCCGTGACCAGGAGCAGTCCGTCGCAGAAGGTGAGCGCGTAGTCGAGGTCGGTCGTGAAGCAGACCCCGCAGCCGACAGAAAGGTCCCCGTCGCGTGGTGTTTGCGTGTTCGCCCGTCGGTACTCGTCGAGCGCCTGGCGCGCCACTCCGCGGTAGAGCGGCCGGTCAAGCGTCGCCGCCAGAGCGGTCACGGTCGCCGGCAGGTCTTGCCGTCGTACCGAGAGCCGTCTCATGGTACGGCCTGAGAGGCCCTGCCAAAGACATAAATACTTGTTGTAGAAGAATCTACAACATATGAAAGACCCGGTCAAAACGCTCTTCTCCTTGGGCTTCAGCCCAAACGAGATCGCAGTCTACCTCGCGCTCAACCGTGCGGGATCGCGCAAGGCAGGGGATGTCGCGAAGCTCGCGAAGATCGATCGTAGCAGTTGTTACAACACGCTGCGATCCCTTGCGCAAAAAGGCCTCGTGAGCTATGTGACCATCGGACAAGTGAAATGGTTCCAGTCGACGGGACCGCGGCTCCTACGCGACTATGTGAAAGCGCAGCTCGACGATGTTGAAGAGATTATTCCTGAGCTCCACGCACAGCATAAAGCAGGAAAGCTCGAAGGGCAAGTGCGGCTGTTTAAGGGCCCGAAAGGAGTCCGGTCGCTGTTTTTGGATATCATCCGCGCGGGGCAGGACAATATGGTGTTCGGGTCAGAAGGGCAACTCTCCGACCGTATGCCGGAATTCGCTGCGCAGTTCCAACGCATGCGCGTCGAACGGGGGATCCGCACGCGACTCGTGTGCCGCGCGGGACGGGAGGAAAAGGACTCGCCGCATAGCGTGCATCGATATCTCGACGTGGAGGCGAGCCCGGCAGTCACGAACATCTATGGCGACAAGATCGCGATCGTCATCTGGACCGAAGAACCGGAAGCGGTCCTCATCGAGAACGCTGCGGCAGCGAAAGCGTATCGCAGCTATTTCGAGGTATTGTGGCGCACCGCAAAGGCGAGTCCCACGGCCAAGCGGAGGCGAGCATGAATCGCGATAGCGGATCACAGCTCAAAGCGGCGCTGCGTATGTTCCGACGGGCATCGCATGTGCGCACACATGGTTTTCGCAAATACGCGGGAACGCCTGAACAGATCTGTCGTGCGATATTGGAAGACGCGTATGATGAACGCACCGGGCACTATCGTGTGAGTGACGGGCACTTCCAGGATTTCTACGTACGGGACTTCGCACTTATCGCAGAAGACCTCGTTCGTCTCGGGTATGCGAAACGCGTGCGCTCAACGCTCGCGTATGCGCTCGCGCAGTTTGCCGCTGCCGGCCGCGTCACGACATCCATAGCACCCGGCGGGCGTGCATTCGATTTCCCGCGCTACGGACCGGATTCGCTCGCATTACTCTTGCGGACAGTACGCGTGACGAAAAATAACGAACTCGCGCGCAAGCATCATGCATTCCTTCAAAAAGAGATCGAACGATTCGCATCCCTTGTCGTCGATCCAAAAACGCTCCTGCCACGCAAGGACCGGAAATTCTCAAGCATCCGCGATCATACGGCACGCTCCGCGTCCTGCTATGACGCATCGATGGTCGCACTCGTCGCGCTCGAAGCGCCGAAACTCGGCCTGAAATTCCCCTACGCGTTCAAGAAAATTCAAAAAGCGCTCATAGAGACGTACTGGAACGGCACGTACTTCTTCAGCGACACGGCGAAACAGCCAATCGTCGTCGGTGACGCGAATGTCTTTCCGTTCTGGACCGGCGTCGTGACAGCCAAGCGCATCCTGACGCAAGCGTTCGACAGCATCCGCGCGGCAGGGCTCGATGACCCGTTCCCGCTCCGGTATGTGAGTACCCTCGACACCGCACGTGAAAAGGCCGGATGGCATATCGCAGCATGGCTCGCGCCAGGATACGAGACGGACGCGCTCTGGATACATCTCGGATGTGCGTATCTGCATGTGCTAATCAAGCACGATCCCGCGTTAACGAAGAAGCACCTCGCCTCCTACGAGCGGTTAATCAAGGAGCACACCACATTCCTCGAACTGTACGCGCCCGATGGGCAACCATATCGGACACCGTTGTACGTCACCGATGAAGCCATGAGCTGGTGTGCGATGTGGCTCGGGCTCCAGAAGCGCTTCACAACGAGAAAAGAACGTTGAGCGCAATCTACTTCCTTCTTCTCAACACATTCGCTTTCGTCGCCAAGATACGCGTCGCGCTCTTGGCGCTGTCGAGCATCTGTCGACGGAACTGGCGCTCTTCGCCGATCACCGCGACGCGTTTCGCCTTCACATCCTCGAGAAAATCCTCCCAGCTCTCTGACGTCGAGACCGTGAACGCGCTACCGACCGCGTGGATCGTGTGGCCGTCGGAGCCGCCCGTAATCGCTTTATTGTATTGCATCGCCCATCCAGCCGCGGCAAGATTCTGGCGGTGGAGCATCGCCTGATTGATGACCTCAAACGTGTCGATGTGACGCAGCAATGGCTTGTTCGCCGGTTCACGGAAGTAGGTATAGCTGCGTCGTGGATGCATCGCGAACGGGTGCGGGAGCGCGATGACGCAATTCACGCGCTTGAGCTCGTCGAGGAGCTCCGCCATGCTGATGCCAGTCGCACCGCTCCTGATGCTGCTCTTGCGCTTGATATACCGCTCCATCCTCGTCTCGAAGAACTCCAAGAGCTCCTTGTGGCTATAGAAGTACGCGATGATATCCTTCCCTTCTTTCGTCGTTATTTCGACTGCAGGCATGATCGTGTCGTGCGCGTGGGCTTTGAGTGCGGCAGCAGTTCCCGCAACGCTGTTATGATCCGTCAATGCAACGCAGAACCCCGCGCCACGCGCTTTCGCGATGATGAGCTGCAGCGGAGTGCGGCAATCATGGCTGTGCTCGCTGTGCGCGTGCATGTCGACGAGGAAATGCCCGTCTTTGCGCAATTTCGGGATGTCTGGTTTCGTGAAGTAGACGCGCATGAAATCCTCACAACGATGATGCTATCTCTTCACGCAAGATGCGCTCAATGACCTTGCCGTCCGCCTTTCCACGCAAATCCTTCATCGCGATACCCATCATAGCGCCCATGGTGACGCCCGGGTGCTTGGCGACGATCGCACGGATGTTCTTTCGCACGTCTTCATCCGGCATCTGCTCGTAGCGCTTATGTCCCTCGCGATAGAACGCTTCGAGATCCTTCGCAGGCGTTTTTTTCGTGATGGCTTCTTCCATGAGCGATTTCACGGCTGCTTCACCTAAGGAACCAGATTGCACCATCGGGAGGAGCGCTTGCGCATATACATCGAAGCGTTCGTTTTCCGTTGACGAGAATTTCGAAAGAAGTTCACGCGGCCACGTAACCAGCGCAGCACCCAGAAATTGGTAGGAGAGTTTCGGGTATGAACGATGATATTCGTGGATATCGATATCGTCGGCAATCAAGGACTTCGTGATATCCGTCGACAATCCTGTTTCTCTCGCAAGGGACGCAATCTGATCAGAGAGGAGCGTGATAGGCGGGATATTGGACAGGTCAATCTCAACGACGGGGATATCTGTTTCCGGATACATGCGCGCGCCACCAGACATGGGACGCAAGAAGGAGCTCGTGGCGTCCGGGTTCGCTTTGCGCACTTCTTTTGGGACACCGTTCGAGAGCATGGCGATACGTGATGCGATACCGCCGTGGAATGTTGATTGAATGCGGTGCGGGTCGCCGATGAGCACCATGAACGCATCGTGTTGCGCGCAACCGAACGCGTGGCGCAGCGCATCTTTGTCAGCACCATACTTGGCCATATCCTCGTCGCTGTGAATCAGCCCGCCGAACCCTTGCGAACGCGCGATATCCGCGAGCTCTGAACCGACACGATGATTGGGCATGAGTTCGATGCCGAGGATGCCATTGAGGTGCTCGACGCGCACACCGACCGCTTTCGCGCCACCTGCAATCGCTTTTTTGACGAACCCTGCAGTGCTGTCTTTGAAGACGGCGGTGACGTCGACAGTTTCGTGTACCGTGGGAGAGTGCGGTATCTTCGCTTTAAGCGCGAGCAATGCCTGCTGCCGTCTTATCTCGTTCTCGACAATCTGCGGGATCTGGCGCAGGTCTTGGCAGCCCTTAATCTCGACGCGTGCACCGCCTTTGATACTGACGTTGAGATCCTGGCGAATGGTTCCGAGTCCTCGTTTCACCCGACGTGTGGAGCGGAGAATCATACCGATCTGCGCGGCCGTCTCCTTCGCCTGCTCGGGCGTCGTGATGTCGGGCTCTGTCGCGAGCTCGATGAGTGGGATGCCGAGGCGACTCAGGTCGTAGGTGTCTTCTTCCGAAGTTCTACTGATGATCTTCGCCGCATCTTCCTCAAGCGCGATCGTCTGGATACGTACTTTCGTGCCAGGCACGACACCGCCGAGCGCAACGAGTCCTGTGCGCTGGAAGCCGGAGACATTACTGCCATCCACGATCGTCTTGCGCATGAACTGCACTCTTGGTAAGATGTGTGTCCCGCAGGCTTTCGCGACCATCAACACGGTTTCGAGCGCTTCGGTATCGCACGGGTGCGGCGGCTCCTCATCTAATTCGACAAGGCAGGTATACTCACGATGCGCACCGTACGCGAACCGTTTCGCTTTGGACTGCTCAGCTGCTGCCGCGACATCGACCTCACCGGTCTCGCCTGCGGCTGCGCGCAGTTGCCTTCGCACGACCACGTCAGGTTTTCGGTCGACGATCTCTCCAGGACACTGGCAAAACAGCTTACGGCTCCCTTGGCGGCCGAGTTGCTGATGGATCTCAAGACCAACTTTCAAGCCGACTATCGGGTCAGGAATCATCGTCGATTGCACGTCCTACGGATTGCTTTTAAACCTTTGCGGGTCGTACTCGCCGACGGGAATCAGAACTTGAACGCTTGCTCCCATAGCGACAGGAGCGTGTTCGTTTCCCTGCCGCCGCCGACATCCCCCAGCCAGAAGACCGGAAAGAGGCCAATAAGAAAAAGCAGCACCGCAAGACCGAGAATCATCCACCACACCGTTTGGGAGTTGATAGACCTCTTGCGTAACAGCCAGACGACGAAGCAGGCGAACGCGTAGAGGAAGAGGAAATGAACCAACAGTATCCCGAAGACAAAGGCGAAACCCGTGAAGCCAAACATGTTCCATTCAGTGATGCTAGACGCAATCCAGAGAATCGATGTCGGGATGAGGGCAGTCGTCCCAACCACGAGGATGTACAACGCGAACGGCGCTGGGAACATGGCGCCAAGGACAAGCCACGTCACGACCCGGTGCGCGTCCGGTCGCAAGAATCTCCAGAACCTGCCTTCCTCCCTAGAATCAGTTAAGGGAACGGGAGTGGTTGAATTCTTGGGACTAGGCATCAAGGCCAATTTCAAATGGACTGATTCTTAAATTCAATGTATCCTCAAACGGTTTATCAGTTCATTTTGGAAATGGGCGGCGGGAGCTGTTCTGTACGACGGAACGGACAGAAACTGCTTTTTATAGTTTCGGGATTGGACGAAGGGTGAACGTATTTAAGCGAGAGACGACATAACACACACGTGAGCTCAGAGAGAACGTGGTTGGTCCTCGCGGTAGCGGTCGCTCTGGCGGGTTGCATCATCACCGGGATGCTCCTACACCAGGCGTATCGCACCGTCTCCGATCGTGAAGCAACCATTGCCGACTTGCAACAGCGCGTCGTGCAGTTGGAAACAGAACGCATCTCCCAAGATATCGCGTACAGTGAACTCGACCAACGATTCCAAAATCTCACCTCTGCACACGAAGATCTCGCTACCACGAACACCCGACTTTCACACGACGTCACTACAGCAACAACGTTGATTGACGAGTACCGAACGACTCTGAAATCGAATCTCGAGTGGTTCAAGGAGAACGCGGTGCTCAACGACACGAGCTTCCCCGAGTACGACCCGCGAGCCCCTGACCGGATAAGGGCGACCCTGATGAACAGGTGCACGAACCTCGAAGATTCCAAAGCATCAAGCTGCACGATCAAGATCCCTTGCATCGTCTACACGAATTCCCAATCGCTGTTTCTGGACTACAAGACGGACGTGAGCGTGACCGGAGAAGAAGATGCGCTCCTCCCTTTGAGAGAAATCGTCGACAACGGCGGCGGGGATTGCGAGGACTACTCGTTATTGTTCAAGGCGCAAATCAATCTCCTGAAATCCGCGTGCGGAGAGGAGTTCAATCTGGAGACCATGGAGTACACGGGTGAGAACCGCTACTTTCCTTATTACGACGCGGAAGGGAAAGAAAACCGCGACTGGTTCGTGCAAGGATATGCTGCACGGACGCTTCCTGCACACTATACGCACCCCGTCATCGTCTGCGGTACGGTGGTAGAACCAGACTCGCGTTTTGGCCATTGCCTCATCGCATTCACGCAATCGCCCATCCGCACCGTGCAGGATCTTATGACGCAACTCCCGGGAGCTCCGTTGATTGAACCGCAAAACGGCATGTATGAAGCAGACTTGAGCAGTACGCTGAAGGGGACAATGTTCCAAAGCGGCGGAATACTCCTGAGCCTCGATACCGTCATCACCGACGAAGACCTCTTCCTCCTCTCAAAGACCCGCGGCACGTGGTTGAGCAACAGGGGATTCCTCGCAGAACTCGACGCAACGCAGGGATAGCCATTCCTTTCCCGCACTCCACCAACCGTCTTTTGGGAAAAAAATATTCCTATTTAAGCGACGGATTCTTCACCCAACAGATATGGCCCGAAACGACCTCCAGCTCAAAGTCGCGGAAGCGATCCAAGACGATGTCAACAAGGGTATCGTGCGATTCGATACGCCGCTCATGAAAGAGATCGATGTACGCCCCGGCGACATCGTCGAGCTGCAGGGCGAGCGCACCACCGTCGCTATCGTCGACCGCGCATTGCCTGCCGATATCGGCCAGCTCATCTTGCGCATGGACGGTCTCACCCGCCGCAACGCGAAGACGACGATCGGCGAGAACGTACGCATCCGCAAGGCAGATGTCGTTGAATGCAAGAAGATCACGATCGCTCCTGCACGAAAGGGCATCATGATCCGCGCGTCACCGCAGATATTCAAGCGCGGGCTTCTGGGTCGCGCGGTCATCAAGGGCGACATCGTCTCGCTTGGCGGAACGCGCCGCCGCCGTACGATGATGAACGAGAACCCGTTCTTCGACGATATGTTCAGCATGCTCGGTGACGACAATCTCATGTCGTTTGGCCTGGGCGACCTGAAATTCATCGTGGTCGAATCGCAACCGGCGAAGAAACCGGTATTGATCACCGAGAATACGCGCGTCGTCTTCAATCCTGAGGCGGTCGAGGTCAAAGACGAGCAACGCATCGATGTCACGTATGAGGATATCGGCGGGCTTGATGAGGAACTCAAGAAGATCCGCGAGATGGTCGAGTTGCCATTGAAGCATCCGGAGATCTTCGAGCGCTTAGGCATCGAGCCGCCGAAGGGAGTATTGCTCCACGGCCCGCCGGGGACAGGAAAGACGCTCTTGGCGAAAGCGGTCGCAAACGAGACGAACTCGAACTTCATCCTCATCAACGGCCCGGAGATCATGTCCAAATACTATGGGCAATCGGAAGAGAACCTCCGCAAGAAATTCGAGGACGCGGAAAAGAACGCGCCGAGCATCATCTTCATCGACGAGATCGATGCGATCGCGTCCAAGCGAGAAGAATCAAAGGGTGAAGTCGAGCGACGTGTCGTCGCGCAGATGCTCGCGATGATGGATGGCCTGCATGCGCGCGGGAAAGTCGTTGTCATCGCTGCGACGAACATCCCCAATCAGCTCGATCCCGCATTACGTCGACCAGGACGCTTCGACCGAGAGATCGAGATCGGCGTACCGCAAACGCCAGGGCGCTTGAATGTGCTTAAGATCCACACCCGCTCGATGCCGCTTGCGGATAAGGGCAAGGAGAAAGTCGATCTCGATAAGATCGCCGCGATCACCCACGGTTTCGTCGGTGCTGATCTCTCGTCGCTCGCGAAGGAAGCGGCGATGATCGTCTTGCGTCGCGTGCTGCCCGATGTAAGCGTACAAGACGAGGAGGAGCTTCCGCAGGAATTGCTCGATAAGCTCATCATCACACACGATGATTTCATGGAGGCGCTCAAAGTCGTGCGCCCGAGCGCGTTGCGCGAAGTTCTCATCGAGACACCCAATATCACGTACAACGATATCGGCGGCCTTACCGGCGTGAAGCAGGAGCTCGTCGAGGCGGTCGAGTGGCCACTCAAGCACAAGGAAGCGTTCGCGCGTATCGGCATCAGGGCTCCGAAGGGCATCTTGCTCTATGGCCCGCCAGGAACAGGAAAAACCTTGCTCGCCAAGGCTGTCGCGAAGGAATCGGAAGCGAACTTCATTAGCGTCAAGGGACCTGAGCTCCTGAGCAAATGGGTCGGCGAGAGCGAGAAGGCTGTGCGCAAGGTGTTCGAGAAAGCGCGCCAAGCGTCGCCGTGCGTCATCTTCTTTGACGAGCTTGATTCGCTTGCCCCCCACCGCAACAGCAACTCCGACTCGAACGTCAGTGAACGCGTCGTGAACCAGCTTCTGACCGAGCTCGATGGGATGCAGGAGCTTAACGACGTGGTCGTGATCGCGGCGACGAATCGCCCGGATATCATCGACAGCGCGCTCCTGCGTCCTGGGCGGTTCGATCGCATCCTCCTCGTGCCGGTGCCCGACAAGGTCTCGCGCAAGCAGATCTTCGAGGTGCACTTAGGGGCGATGAAGACGGGGAAGGACGTCGATGTGACAGAGCTTGTTGAGAAAACAGAAGGTTACGTGGGTGCGGATATCGCCGCGATTGTGCGCGAAGCGGGTATGCTCGCGTTGCGCGAGAACATGAAGGCGAAAGAGGTCGATAAGGAGCACTTCCTCGCGGCGTTGCAGAAGGTCCGCCCGTCCGTGAACAAGCAGATCGAAGCTGCGTACAAGGAGTTCGAGGACGGCTTCCGCCAAGCGCGCGGCAAGGAAATGGCCGACAAGCCCGTGTACTACGGATAACCAGGCGTCCACATTCTTTTTTTCCTTTCTCTCGTCGAAAACACAAACCTTTTTGTAGTTCTTGATCCTAAGGCATGTATCTTTCGACCACGTGGAGGTGGACGTATGCGTAGAACACTTCAGAATCTCCTGGCTTCGGCGTTGCTTGTTGGTGGTTTGGCCGCGTGCGGCGAGCATAGTTCGCCAACCGCACCACCCGTGCCGACGATTGAGCGCGGCTACCAACGGACCGCGGTGCAACAAGGTCCTGCCGCTTTAATCGTGAACTATGATAGCACATGGAGCGAACAGGGCGCACGAGACGTCGCGAGTCAAGGCCTCTCGGATGCGATGAACCTCATCAATATGCAGACTGGCACGCGCGGTCTCGTGAATATCGTCGCGAGCGTATACCTGCAAGGGCCGATCCCGGGTATCGAATTCGACACGAACGCCCCCGCAGGTCTCTACCGATCGGGCGACGGCAAGATCTTCTGCACGACCGCGCCAGGCGCGCTCAAAGCGAATGAGTGCATCGAGCACCAATTGCAGCACGTGTATGCGCAAGAGCACAACTGCAGCAGATGGCAAAACGTCTTGCACGAAGACTCGCGCATCAATACCCTCAACACACCCGGCTTCGTCGCAGATGCACTCATGGTGAACTGTGAAGTGACGCACGACCCCGCAATCATGGCGTACGAAATCGATCGCTTCCATTGCGACACGGACGGGAAGGAATAAGAACCCCCGGACAACGTCGTTAAACTATGAGTGTACCTCGCGTCGGTATCGCAGTCATCATCATACGTGATGGCAAGATGCTCATCGGCAAGCGCAAAAGCTCGCTGGGCTTGGGTTCTTGGGCGCCTCCTGGCGGTCACCTCGAATTCGGCGAGACGCCTGAAGCGTGCGCTGCTCGCGAGACGATGGAAGAAGCGGGACTCGTGCTACGTGATATCCGCCATGCGGCGTTCACGAGCGACGTGATCGATGGAACAAAGCATTACGTGACGTTGTTTCTCACTGCGCACGCAACAGGAGAACCGCGAGTGTGTGAACCGGACAAGTGCGAACGCTGGGAATGGCACACGTGGGATGACTTGCCACAACCACTGTTCCCGTCATTGCAGACGCTCAAAGAGACGGGATTCCGTCCTACGTGATCGCATACAGCGGAATCAACCGAACCACCCCTTACGAAGCACAAGGCTTGAATGGATTGAGCAAACGATCGCGTGCGCAGCGATAGTCGCTCAATGCAGCCTCGTAGTCCCGACGAGCGAAATCCGGGAACGCCAGGTACTCGTGCACAAGTTGAGGGTACGAACGAAGAGTCGTAACGGCATTGAGATCTCTCTCTTCATGACGCGATGCAGCATCAGCATGACGCGCCACATCCTGTAAAACACGGAGTTCATTACGAGTTTCCTCAACAGCCGCAATCATACGATCCTGTGCATCACGCATCTGCATATGATGATATCCTCCGTACAAAATAGCAATAGCACAGAGACCTGTGGAGGCCATGGTTTTCATCTGTCGCGAACATACATTCATAGGGTTCACCTCTGGATGTGTTGGGAGAGGGAAACCGCAACATATTAATTACTCCTCCCCTAAAGGGAGTAACGATGAATGAAAAAGACCTCCAAAATACCGGCCTGGGTTTGAACGAAGGGAAGGCCTATCTGGCATTGTTACGCCTGGGGACCACTACGACGACCGCTATCCTCCGAGAAACAGCCATGCCCACCTCAAAAGTATACGAGAGCCTCACGCGCCTCCAACGCAAGGGTCTCGCAGCCTACAGCACCATTCGAGGTGTGAAGCATTGGCGTGCCGAAAATCCAGTGCGCATTCTCGATCTGCTCGACCAGGAGAATAGACAACTAGCACTTCGCCGCACAGTAGTCGAACACCTCGTCACCCAGCTACAGAGCATACAACCCCACACCTCCAACTCAGAACGATTCACCGTGTATGAAGGCATCGCAGGCATCAAGACCGCAAGAGAGCAAGCCCTTCTACGACTAAAGCGTGGAGAGGAGATGCTTATCATTCTGAGCACCATGCCAGCCATCACCCACATGGAAGGCTTTTGGAGCGATTTTCAACGTCGACGGGCACGCAAAGGCATCCGCGCACGCTATCTCGTCCATCCGGAGTTCTCAGCGATAACCAAGACACGCATCAAACTCCCACTCACCGCTGTTCGCACACTCCCAACCTCCGCGCTCAGTCCAACATGGACAGAAATATATCCAGATCTGGTCGGAATAGGGGTCCTTGGTCCGAATCCATCACTGCTCATCATCGCAGACAACGACGTGGTGGCTGGGCATCAACAGTACTTCGAGCAACTCTGGGGTTCTGCGAAAGCGAAGCGACGCAAGCGCACATAGCTATCCCTGTAGGTAATCACTCGTCCTCTCTTTCCATTTTCCTCTATACGCTTTCGGCAACGCATAGTATGGTTTGAGGACCTTACGACATTCTTTTCGACCACACAGACATTTCATATCCCAGTTCGGCATGCTGTCCGTGAAGGAATAATCGATCGTGATCTCCTCGCCTTCCTTGATCGGGCGCAGCGCAGTGATGGCATTACGTCCTTTCACCGAGCAGTTCGGGTCGCACGAGTGATTGAGAAATCCGGGCAGTCCGTTTGGCGCTGGGCGGATGAATTCGTTCTTGCCCACTTGTAAAGATCGGTGGTTGCAGTGCTGCCAATCGACGGTCTTGCCGACGAAATGGAATGCGACGTCCCCCTTCTTGAGATCCTTTGTCGCGAAGATGCCTTTGCCTTCGAGACGCGAGCCTTGGACGGCAACGTTGGACATGCGACGACACCCGAACCGTCGATTTATAAGTTCAACGGTCCACAACCTTTAAGTACCATTCCGACGGCACAACCACTCATGGATCTCCCCGGCAATGCGCATGTCGAATTCTCGTACGCAGGCCAGCACCTCTCAGGCACAGTCGTGCAGGTGCGTGATGGGAACGTCACTATCAAGCTCGTGACCGGCTACAACGTCATCCTGCCCGTCACCGAGCTTAAAGACTTGAAGACCACGCCAAAAGAGCGCCCCGAGCATCACGCGCACGCGCCGCACCAGGACGCGACCCTCCCCGCAGTCACCATCATCCACACGGGCGGCACGATCGCAAGCAGAGTAGATTACTCAACCGGCGCGGTCGTCGCACAGTTCGACCCGGCAGAGCTCCTCGCGATGTTCCCGGACGTGACGAAGATCGCGCACGTGACGAGCCATTTGCTGCGCAACATGCAGTCAGACGATATGCGCTTTGCGCACCACAATCTGATCGCGAAAGCGGTGCTCGAAGAGATCACGCGTGACGCGCGCGGCGTCATCGTCACGCAGGGGACGGATACGCTCCACTACACCGCTGCTGCACTCGCATTCATCCTCGAAGGCGTGAACATCCCCGTCGTTGTCGTCGGTAGCCAACGCTCTTCAGACCGCGGTTCCTCTGACGCAAACGCGAATCTCATGGGCGCGCTGCGCTTCATCACGCAAGCGAATATCCCCGGCGTCTTCGTCGCGATGCATCACGGTTCAGGCGACAGCGACATCGCGATCATCGAAGGCGTGCGCGCGCGAAAGAACCACACGTCGCGCCGCGATGCATTCAGCAGCGTCAATGCGCCGATTATCGCGAAAGTCACTGACGGTCACACGGAGATCGTGAGCGAAGCGCGTGTCGCAGAGTTGCGCGCGAATGCATCGCAGCACCCACGCGTCCTACCCCTCGATGAGACGCTCAAAATCGGCATCTGGTACGTGCATCCTCAGTCATACGCGGATGAGCTCCTCGTCTATGACCACTATGATGGGTTACTCATTGCAGGCACCGGTTTAGGTCACGCGCCGATCACAGTGATCGACGATGAAACATCAGAACACGAACGCATCCGCACACACCTCGCGCGATTGGCGAAGAGAATCCCCGTCGTCATGGCGCCGCAGACAATCTGGGGACGCGTGAACATGGATGTCTACTCGCCCGGCCGCACCTTGCAAGAGATGGGTGTCTTAGGTCAAGGCTGCGACACACACATAGAAACCGCATTCATGAAGCTCGCGTGGCTCCTGTCGCAGCACAAGGAAGACGCCAAGAAACTCTACAACACCGATCTTCGAGGAGAAATCTCTAAACGCAGTCCGCTAGAAGACTCGCACAAAGGCGGCTAAGCAATGACAAGACGCCCGCAATGGATTATCGACGAGACAAAGGATCTCGAGATGATCGCACGCATCGCGTACAAGCCCAAGCACACCGTGAAATTCTACGAAGACGATCTCGATGAGCACGAAATGGGCGCGCTCGAGCGGCTTGAGGAGTACGGATTAGTGAACGCAAAGATGGGCGTGCGCGACGAGCGCGTCATCTTGACCTATCGACTCACACGCAAAGGCAAGCGCGCATACAATGATATCCTCGATGGATTCGAGAAGAGCTTACCAGACCATACGTGAGAGAATAAAAAATCAGGAAAAATAAATTCATTTCTTCTTTTTCGCATCGACCTTCGTGGTCGTGACCGATTCCTTGGGAGCGGTCTTGCCCGTTTGCTGGAAGTTGACCTTCGGCAGCGGAACGGGGCTTGGCAAGCCAAGGTCACGCGCGATGAGGAGCGCCTGGATGTTGCAGCGGTCGAGGAGAGCGCTCATGGCGACCTGCGCGAGCTGCTGATCGAGCTTCTTCGATTTCGCCCAGTCATCGATGACGGACTTCGTCTTTGACGCATCCGCGAGGAGGACGATATCGCCTTCGAGAGCGAGGGACGCGAAATCCGCGCCGTACTTGCTCGAGAACAAGAAGCTGACGCGGATAGCGCCACGGTCGCCGACGCCGATCTTGGCCTCAGTGATGTCCTTGATGGAGACGTTGTTGTTGATATTGATCTGTCCGACTGCCGTTCGCTTGCGCTCGGCGCTGATCTTCGTGAAGTGGAAACCGACGATGTTCATAGTATCACCAACCAGGGAAGACGGACCTGGGGTTTATAAAAATTATGTTCAGCCCTTCTTAAGCGGCCTTTCGCGTCTGCTCGTACGCCTCTTCAGGGGAGATGCGCTTCGTATGCGCTTCCCGACGGACGCTGAAACGGACTGATTCCGGCTCCTTGCGCCACTGCACCCAATTCTCAAGACGGTATTTCTCTTCTGTCGGGATACGGTGCGCGGCCGCCTCTTTGAGCACTTTCGTCGCTATCTCATCATTATGGTAAAGCGTGAAGAAGACGTCCTCGACCGATGATTTCGTAGCGGCGCGTTTCACCATTATATCACCGATAAGGACAGTAGGCATATAAGGATTGCGACCGCACAGGACCGTATGATCCGACTCGTCTGCCTCGATATGGACGGCGTGCTCACGAAAACACGCAATTTCTGGATAGCGCTGCACGAAGCGTACGGAACGCTTGAGGAAGGGAAGACGCTTACCGAGAAGCACCTCCACACCGATTACGAGACGCTGGTGTCAGAAGTCATCGGACGCTTATGGAAGGGGAAAGACGAAGGCACGTTCACGAAACTGATTTCAGATATCGAGCTCCAAGACGGCATCGTGGAGTTTTTCGCAGCCCTTGACGAGGTGCGCATGGAGAACGGGGATCCGGTGCCGCGTGCCATCATCACGTCAGGGCCGTTCGAGCTCGCAGACCGCATCGCCAAACAGTTTAAGGTCGAGTATGTCTTCGCGAACCAACTCGTATTTCGCGACGGGAAGATCACGGGCGAATTCCGCTGGCCTGTCGGCGCTGGAACGCACGAGAAAGAACGCATCATCGAAACGTTATGCGATGATTTCTCCTTGCTTCCGACGCAGGTGCTCTATATCGGCGATTCGATGTCAGATATTGATGCGTTCAAGGTCGTCGGCGTGAGCATCGCGTTTAACAGCGCGCCAGAAGAGCTCAAAGCGATTGCTACGCATGCAATAGAAACCTCTGATCTACGCGATGTGGTGCCAATACTCAGGACGCTACGGTAAGAAGAGAAAAAAAAGGAAAAGTCACCACATCTTAGATGCATGCTCCGTTGAAGCACACCGATGTCGTGTTCGTCACGCAACTCGTGTTCGTGAGCGTTGGTGTCACGCCGCTGCAGAAACGCTCCGTGAGCGTCGTGTTGCTCACGCACGTGTCCAAGTACGTGAACGGCGTGCCGCTCGCCGAACCCGTCACGTTGCCGAAGACCGTGAAGACGATACCGCCATCAGAGTCACTGCACGAGTTCGTGTAGCAGCCGCTGGGGTCGAAAACGGAGCAAGTCCTGCTACAACCAAGCGTTCCACCGCTGTATCCCTGCGAAGAGCAGGTCTCGCCTTCAAGATCGGATCCATCGCAGACTTCCGTTCCTTCCGTCACGTTATTGCCGCAGGTCTGGTTGGTGCACAACGCAGTCTCGTAGCCGCTGCAGTCATTCTTGCAGCTGAGCGTCCCTCCGCTGTAGCCAAACGAGCCGCACGTCAGGTTGTTGAGGCTCGTGCCATCACAAACCTCGCTACCTTCAGTCACATTATTGCCGCACACCGCCAGAGGTACGTAGTCGACGACCGCGTACACCTGCGCGACACGACCGCCGCCGTTCGGGTTCAGGCCGTACATGCCCGCTTCCAGCGCATCGACCGTAGTGACCGTCCACGCGCTACTCGTCGCAGGGTTCGTCGTGTAGAGATGGCTGACCGCCGTCCAGTTCGCGGTTCCGCACATCTGCGTACCCGTCTGGTAATCTATGCCGCCAGAGCGTGTCATCGCGCCGATGCATGCGTTCGACGCGCTATTGTGTTGCATCAAGTAGTAGTAGATGCGCACGGAGTTGATGGATTCAGTTGACAAACCAGTGTTGTCAAACGTGAACGTCTCCTTCCCCGTGCCGGTCGCGAAGAGATAGTCCGACGTATTGACTGGAGTCTCCTCAACACAACTCCAGTGATTTCCCGCGCCGGAACACCCTTGCTGCGACCATGCGGTCCGGGCGCCGCTCGCATCAGGATGTATAGTCAGCGTTGCTGCCAGCGCTGTTGGTATCGCAAGCGCCAACATGAATAAGAGAACTAGTGCGTTCATAAGTCGCATTCTTACACCTCTTGGAGAACTACCATCCCCAGTACGACCACAGGGGAACGACATTTTAAAAAAGTATGGTGCCCGTGTCCAGTGCTCCGTTATCGCGCAGCAGTGGAAACTCGTTCATATTCTCGAGCATATATCTGCGCCAATGCCGCATCCTGAATGACCAATAAGTTCTCATCATTACGCGTGTTCGCGTTCGCCGTCGGGTTGAAGCTGCCCGTCACGACCGTCTTCCCATCGATAATGAACACCTTGTGATGCATCGTGCCAGAGTTACCATCCTTGAAAACAGGAATACCAACCGCTTTCAAAGAATCATATTCGGACCATTGATCAGACTGCCTGCGCTCAACGACACCTTCCACAACGACACCTCGATCATACGCGCGCACGAGCGCATCGCCCACCGCATCGGACGTGAACGAGAACGTCATGAACCGAATAGAGGCATTCGCCCCATCCAACGCGGCTATCAGAACCGTCTCGCATCCTTCCGCAGGGGCGAAGCAGACATCGACAGGAATACCGGAGAGCTCTACGAGCGGCGCATCGACACGCGCCTTCTTTGCGCCGCCGCCGTGTCCGCGCGCATCAAGGATATCCCACTCGCGTGCGTATGCTGCCGCGAGCGTATGCGAGCGGAACACCACCAAGTGCTCATCATTCTTTGTTTGCGCGTTCACGGTCGGGTTCATCGAACCCGTCATCACGATCTCGCCATCGAGCACACAGAACTTATGATGCATCAGGCCAGCGGAATCGACCGTCGAGAATCCATGACCCATCGATTCCTCGGCATTCTCTTCGAACACCAATACATCGGCGTCTTTCGCATCGAGCGCTGCGATGGTCCGCGGGAGATCGAGCTCATAGTACGCGCAGCGGATGTCCGTCGCATTCGCGAACAAGGACAACATCGTCGCTTCGCAATCTGCCGTTCGACAGAAGACCGCATCGACAGAACCCTGTTCCTTCACTACGCCATACGTCGGCGCATCGAGCAAAAAGACGCGGATCGCCGCGAACAGCGCTCCAAGCACGATGAGCATCAGGATGATGATAGAGATGATGACGATCGGTTTGGGGCCATCGCTCTCAAAGCGTTGTTTCATCGCTATGACGAGAACGCTGGCGCTTTAAGTGCGTTGCCCAGAGGAAACCGAAACCATCACTCACCGCCTTGCGCCAAACGCACGAGCGTCTGCAGGCTATTGTGTTGCGCGAGCGAGCAATCGCCTTTCGCCGATTGCGCTTGCAATGAGCGGAACCACGTGCCATCATTTATCGTCGACATGCGATCGGAAAGCGCGCAGATGGTAGGCGCATCGCCAGCCTCATAGCGCCCTTCGCTACGCGAAAGCGCGATACGCGCGTAATCATAATCCTCAGGCAACAGCGTTGGCGACGGTGGGATCGGAGAGATCGTGCCGCGATCGTACGTGGTGACGGGTGTCCGCTCGAACCTACCATCCGTGAACACGCGCTGGGCAACGCCGATCGGCACGAACACATTGGTGCCCTCGGGAATCCTAGCGCCGGTCGGGATATGCGGATTGCGAGCGCGGAAACCATCCGCATCGCCGATGAGCCGCTCGAAATCGAGACCGGTGATTGGACGATGACCCGAAGCGTAATGCACGACGAAGCGTTCCGCCTGGAACGTCGGGTACTTGTACACCTCTCGTTCACGGAATGCAGGCACCAAATCACTACAGGTTCGCGCATCGCCCGTGTACGGTCCACGCGGAGCGCATCTGCCGGTATCCGTACGCACCGCCTTCGTTCCTGCGGCTTCTCGCACCGTCGTGTAGAGCGCATCACGGTCGATAGCGTTACGCAATCCCATGAAGCGCGGGACGTAGCGCGCGCTCTCTTTTTTGAATGTCGTACGGTTCGTCGGCATCTGCCAGCCCTCGGTAACGATCCATGAGAACGCATCGGCCGCTTCTGTGCCGGGCGTATTCTCGTCGGCGTCAGGCATCACCAGATATTCCAGCGCCGCAAGCTGCTGCGCCTGCCAATCATCAAGCGCAGTCACGCGAGAGGGGGCTTTCCAATCCGCATGCGCTATCTGTTTCGAACGCATCTGCGCGAGATTCCCAGGGCCCGTATGATACGCGCTCATGCCGGTGAGGAAGCCGCCCGTGTGATAGACGTACGAACGCAAAAGGCCAAATGCAGCTTCTGCCGCGAGAATCGGATGTAAGCTCTCGTTCACATTCGTCCTGTTGTTCCCTCGACCTTTGGGCAAGATGAGACCCGCATTGCGCGCATTATCGCGATTGAGTTGAAACGGCCCTTCACAAGCGGCGGAACTGACGACGGAAGGGGTGAACAGGGATTCCTGAATAGCGATCAACCACGTATCGCGATCAAGCCCGTAGCGTAACCCGATCGATTCGAGATACGGAATGAATGGCGATGCTCGATCGAGCGCTTTGGGGATCTGATCCGCGCTTCCGATACGCCACGAGAGATCGCGCACCGACCTGAGCGCTGGCGGCAAGAACTGCCGATACGCTTTCGTCGCGACCGTATCCAAATACTGGAGACCTTTAGTTCGCGCGCGCTGCCACCGCGCATATTCCACATCACTCATCTCGATCGCACTCACCGGACGTAAACGATCGTCGGGGAAAATAACGACCTTCCCGCGCGGCACCGCAGTCCACAAGTATCGCTCCAAACGGACTTCATCCGCCGCTTTAAGCGTCTCCGTGATGGGTGTGAGAAAGAGCTCGTGCTTGAGCGTCAGATCGATACGGGATGTTCCGTTCAATCGCGCGTCAGAGGTTTTATCGGGCGCGGGAGGTCGTACGGGACTCGCGGCGTCAGACGGCCGCGCAGCAGCAAGCGAGAGAGCGCATAAGCCCGCGGCGATCATCCCACGCAACCGCATATCCTACTGCCCCCCGTTCGCATACTTAAAGCGTTCCGCCCGGTATCTGTCGCATACACCGACGGATGACTACGTGCGGACAGATCATCTTCGTCAAAGAGGAGTGACGATTTTTTACATACCTGTAACCATTTGAAAATGGTGTCAGAATCAGAACACATAAATATCAGTTTTCGAACGCACACGTATCGTGGTCGAAAAAACGGCCGCGATCTAACTCACCTCTTTTCCCGGGAGGGACCCGTCAGGCGCAAGTCGGGCGGGACCTTCCAGGGCCTCTTTTTCTCAAAGCAGCTTCAACGCTTCCGTCGAACAACCTTCACAGCCCGAACCGTCGGCCACAACAGCAATGCGAGACCAAGAGCGAATGCTGCGCCGTAACAGAAGAAAATGATAGGCGCAGCCGCATCGATAGGCAATCGCCACGACACATCATTCTCGGGAAAGTACATGTCAAGCGTAGCTAGTTCAAGCGCTTCTTCAGCGAACGTGAGCGCACTGTACGGCGCATCATCGCGCAACCAATCCGCATAGCGCCAATAGCTGTATGCGAGGATCGGGAATGAACCGCCCGCCTGGCGCGAGGCGAGGACACGCTCACCTGCATCGATCTTCTCCGTGACGAGAGCATCGACACGGCTCGGATCAACGGCGATAGCGCTCGCTATCAGATTCGCATGCGCCGTCGCTTTCGCCGCATGCAGAATGCACAGCACGGGTTCGCTGTCACTGCGGTACGCGAGCGAGAGCTCTTCTTCAGCACTCTCCACAGCCGCAGGAGCGTACAACCGCACATAACTCAAGCGCTCATCAGCCTCGGCGATCTTCGCGAGGCATGCACGACGGAGTTGGTCGTCATCGACACGTAAGGGCGCTCCCGGCATACCAAATAACGCACTCCAGCTTCCCGCGCTCCTGATGCGCTCGTCTGCGTACGCGATATCTGCGCTACTATTCTTCTCATCCACATCGACATCTTTCATCGTCTCGCGCGCCTCGCTGATACGCTCACGCACGATGGCGCTCACCTCGAGGTCGCCGACTGTGAGAATCGGCGTCTGTTCCGTCGTATTCTCGACTTCGATGATATGCGCACGCACCTCACGCGCGAGCGCGCGTCGCTCTTGCAAGGACATATCTTTCACAATCAACGCATTCAATTCGATGTCTTGGCTAAAGCACAGCGATGCACGCGGATATCCCGCATCAAGGGGTGTCGCTTCGATGCGGCGGGTGAAATTATTGGGGTCGTCGTACATCAGATCCCGTCGCCCCACTTCTGCACGCAAGAACGCGTTACGGGCGCAGATCTCTGCGCTGATGTCACGCATGCGGTTCGCGTATTCGGGTGGTGCGACCGGTTCCGCAAGCGCAGGCGATTGCTCGCGATGCGTGAAGAGCGCGAGCGCCTCATCGAGCGTACCGACCGCGATGACCGTGACCTCTTTACTCGATAACGCGGCGACAGGTCCACGCTCGAGCGGTCCGATACCTGGCTGCGGAACGCTCGCTAGCGGCGCAGTCCCATTGACGACCGTCTCATTCTCCGGTCCGCTCAAAAGCGGCACGAGCACCGTCGTGATACCAGCGCGTCGTGCGCCATCGATCTTCGCACGCACGCCAGAGATCGGGCCGATGACACCGCCGCTATTGATTGTGCCGGTCATCGCGATGTTCTCATCGAGCGTTCGGCGGTCGAGGACGGCTGCGGTGAGTACAGCGATCGCTCCGCCCGCGCTCGGTCCACCCACTACTGCGGTGTTCGCGCGGATCGTATAGCGGAAATCGTACTTTGAGCAATCGATATCCAAGTGATCGCATGCGACCTGATTGGCGTACCGCGTGCTCGCTTGCGTGTCCAGACGCGTGAGCGGGAAGCTATCGATGAAGATCGCGCCTGTCCCCGGCACGACATCAAGACGCACGGTCGCCGTACCACCGCGTTCCATCCCGTCACCAGTCTCAGACACCGTGAGTAGCGTGAGCTCTCCTGAGCGCGTGCTCTCCGTCATGAACTGAACGCCGACAGCGATAAACAGAAGCACAATACCTGCGATGAGAAGTATGCGTCGGCGATCCATTCAGGTCACCTTGTTGCGGCCGCGGCGCTCGACTGCGCGCAGACGTTCGAGTACGGCCGTTGCATCTTTGTTCTTTTGGCGGTAACCGGCGGTGAATGAGCGGAACGCTTGCGTCGCGACCTTGTGGTGCTTACTCGCGAGCGCTTGCTTGAGCACATGGATATCGACCGCGCGGTCCTCCAAGCGGACGCTATGAAACGAGAGGCCGAAATCGATGACGGTGATGGCACCGCTCTTGACGTCGTGCATGATGTTGCTTGTCGTCAGATCACCGTGGATGATACCGGCACCGTGGAGTTTCGCGATCATCTTGCCGACTTCCGCAAGAAGCTTCGGATCTTTGTCAAGTGTTTCTTTGAGGGGCACACCAGAAGCGAGCGCGAGTTCGAGCGTGGAATCATCGATCGTCTTGACATCGGGGACCGCAACACCAGCCCGCTTCGCTTTCTCGAGATTGCGAGCTTCCGCTCGCGTGCGTTGCGTACGCAGGAGCTTGTCGAGCTCAGGATGACGATACGTTTTCGCGGGGCGGGATTTACGAACGCCAGTCTTGGTCCGCTCCACGATCGCTTCCGCTCCTTGCGCGAGAATAGACATGTACGTTTGAGCCCGAGGCCGCTTTAAAAGGGTGTCGGCAACCGGAAACCTTCCGCTTTCTGGACGGCAACGTTTTTAAAGCAATATATGCACTCCAGGAGCAAACCCTGCGTCTTAAGCCGCCAGAGCCCGCAATGGTGCGGTCAATGATCGGTCCGGCGAGTACCGCAGGGCCTTTCGATCCTTATGGCGATTCGCAACGTAACCCCAGGAGCGCACGGTCCGCGCATGAGCATCATCGGTTTCATCGCGGGCACGATCTTTCTGATTGTCGGCGGCTGGTTGATTTACTCGGACTGGCAAACACTCTTGAAATTCCTCAAGCTCTTCGCCGGCTTCTTCCTCGTGCTATTCGGCCTCGGTGTCGTCGGCGCGAGCATGCGAAGATAGAATTATTTCTTTCGCAATCTCGTCATATGCCCGCACGTCAAGCACGCATACACGGTGTGCGTCGGTCGAACCCGAACACGCAATGTCTTCGTCGTGAACCACGCGTAGCATTTGCGGCAATGCAGGCGGTTGTACGCACCTAAAGAGATACGCTTGCGAGAGGCCAGTTTGTGCGCCAATGTCGCGTAGCGCTGCGCACGGTCCGGGTGAGCCACAGCAGCATCGGCAGCCAAGCGCATCAGCTTCTCGACTTCCGAGCGCGTCTCAGAGGCAGCTTGGCGTTTGGAGCGAGGGGCCATTATCGACGGGACGAGGATATGAGATTCATAATCCTTCCCACACAACCAATATAAATGGGCAGGGCGCTCGAATCTAGCATGGGACTCATCGACCGCTTCAATGAGCGCGTACGCGACATCGGCAAGTTCGGCGCGACCGTACGAAAATCGCTCGAGCCGACCACACCGGTGCTCACGCTGGGCGAGGACCGCTCCTCGTGGGCGCAGAGCGCGGTATCGCACCTGAAGCTCGACTGGGAATTCGCGGAGTTCAGCGATCGCGTCGCCCAACACGTGCAGGATGCGGGCAGGGCGCTTGAGCACTTGACAAGCGAAAAGCGCATCCAGGAACTGCCGGAGCGCGCGCGGACCGTGAATCAGATCCACGGTCAAGAATATGCGCAAAAAGCGCGCAAGGTCCTGATCGCGACGAAGTTCGACGATCTGTACCGCTACGACGAGGATCACCAGCGGTTCATGCAAGCGATGCAGGAGTTCCGCGACGGCTCCAATCGCAACGCGACGGCGCTGCGTGAACATATGGGCACGGAGCTCGATGCGGTACAGACCGCCCTGCAGAAACTCGAGGATGAGACTATCCGTTTCGCGCAGTTGCTTGAGACCAAGCATTTCGTGCATGTGAAACAGCTCAAAGAAGCGCACGACGCGCTCGTCACCCTCAACGAACGCCAAGCGAAAGAGGAAGAGCTCGCCGCATCGCTGCGCACCGATAAGGAGAAAGCCGTTGAGCGCATCGGAACGCTCGAAGGTCACATCAAGGAGCAAGAAGACAAGATCCGTAACGATGACGCGCGTGAGGCGCTCACTCAGCTCACGCGGATCGAAGAGCAGCTGGAGAAACTGATCGCGCCTGTGCAGACCGCTGCACGTGACGCACGCAAGTACTACAAACGATTCTCCGATATCGCCGCACCGAAGGGGACGATGCAATTGCTTGAATCGCTCGAACGGGATGCGTCGCGCGAACTGATGGAGAACCAGTCGAACGTCGCGGATACGTTCACGGCGATTTCCTCGCAGATTGCCGAAGAGAATCGCGCAAACACGAAACCGCTTTCCGCGAAACTCGAGCGTGTGGCTTCCGAGATCGAATCGACCGCATCGAAAGTAGCAGCGCTCGTCCCACAACAGCGAGAGTTACGCCGCGGCATCATGCGCGATGTGGCAGCGCTCGCCGCGTACGACCATCGCCAGTTCCTGTTCACAGCCAAACGCGATGCGAGCGCTATCGACGCGAAACTCACGTTCCTTGAGGCTGAACTCGATCCCGCGAAGCGCATCACGCACGAGCGCGCGCTCAAGGATGCGGCGATCAACCTCGGCGCGGTCATCGAAGGAGAACCAGTACCGACGCCTCACGATGCGTCCTCGAACGTTCCGCAGACAACCGCGGAAGCGGACGAAGAGATTGAACACGCCGAAGCATCGCTCAAAAAAGCGAACGAGATGCTCGGCGGGAATGCGAAGCCCAAGCGCAAGAAGGGCAAACGATGAAGAAGCCCGTTCGCGTGAAGCCGCCGCAACCCCGCACGTTCGCGGAATTCTGCAAGCTGTTCGCTGATACGCCTATCGCGCACGCGGTGCGCATCGGCCCGCGTTGGTTCTACGATCCGGAAGGTTTGATCGCGTCTGCTCGCGCGAAAGGTTGGGAGCCGTTCTCTGGAGGCGTGTACTTAGGCGAGGAGCGCGGCCACTTCCGCCCGACAAGCGCGCTCATCACGATGCTGGCCAGCCAAGGAGGCCCGCGCGTAGAAGTCGATGATCGCGCAGCATGGCTCTATCTGTGCGGTCGCGATATCCTGATGGAAGGCGCGACGAACGGGACGGAGTATCCGGCCGGGAAGCTCGTGTTCATCGTCGATTTCAAGGCGCGTGTGCTCGGCTACGGCATGATCTTCAATGCGCACGACAGCAAGCGCAAGTCGAGCGTCTTCGTCAAGCACCTGTTGGACCTGGGCGAATACCTCCGTCGGGAACGATAGGATCGATAAACGCACGTCGTGGAACTTAAATATCCGTACCGGTTCTCTCCGAGATATGCGCATCGGCATCATGTTCAGCGGTGGAAAGGATTCCGTGAATACCCTGTGGTACTACTGTGAGCAAGCATGGGATGTCGCTTGCCTGCTGTCGTTGCTTCCTAAAAACCCTGACTCCTTCATGTTCCAATCCCCGAACGAACGCCTCCTCCACGCGCAAGCTGACGCGTTAGGGGTACCGCTCCTCACGCAAGCGACGCCAGGGAAAGAAGAAGCGGAGCTTGGCGATTTACGTACATTGCTTACGCGAGCGAAAGAAGAACAGCTCATCACAGGCGTCGCCGTCGGTGCACTCGCATCCGACTATCAGCACGAACGCGTCACGCGCATCTGTGAGGAACTCGATCTCAAGACGTTCGCGCCGTTGTGGCATAAGGACCAAGAGCAATTGTTGCGCGAAATGATCGATGCCGGATTCGACATCCGCATGACACGCATCGCCGCCGATGGCCTCGACGCTCACTGGCTCGGGAAGCGCTTGACCGCGCGCGACGTCGACACATTAGTTGCGCTCAACAAGAAGATCGGACTGCACGTCGGCGGTGAAGGCGGAGAGTACGAGACGATCGTGCTCGACGGACCCCTCTTCTCACACCCAGTCAAGATCAAGTATGATATCGACGAGGAAGGCGCGCATCGAGCGGAACTCGTCATCGTCGAGGTGGGAGACTATGAAGACTGACAAACCAAGATGTCAGAGCTGCGGAATGCCGATGCAGACCGGTTGGTATGGGAAGGAGAAAGACGGCACGGCCAACTCAGACTACTGCGTGTATTGCTACAAAGACGGCGCATTCACCGAACCGGATCTCACGCTCGAAGGCATGGTGGAAAAAAGCATCATGTACATGACCGGACACATGAAATTCCCGCTCGCGCAAGCGGAGAAGCTCTCAAACGACGTCATCCCGAAACTCAAGCGCTGGAATTGACCTTCTCGCGGATGCGCTCGAGTAACTTCACCTTCGGATAGGTCGACGTGAGAAGACTCGAGTGGCGCAATAAGTGCGTCATCGCCGCGAAGAACTCCGGGCTCTCGCTGCGTGACTTGAGCTCGAGGAGCGCGAAGGAATGCTTGTCATCGACCTCGATCGTGTCGAGCGCAACGCGGATCTCGTCATCATAGCGTACCGTGCGCACGAAATCTATCTCGGTCTCCGTGGGACGGTTAAGCGATTGGACTGACGAGGGGCTTACGTCGCCGATGTGGATGTACCCCTTTTCTTTCTCAACGTAAAACAGGTTGTACTCGCTGCGCTCATGCGAACGGCGCTTGAGGAACGTGTAGGTCAATTCCACATCCGTGTAGGATTTATGCTCAGGCGTCAAACCGTGCACATCACGGTAGCGCACGAGGCCAAGGCGATTACCGAACGCGGGGAAGCGGTGCTTATGATACCTGTCGTGGTAGAGTCCTGTCTTCTCGTTGCCGAGATCGAACTTTTCGCACACGCTCTTGAACGCCTCGCTCGCGTCTTGGTCCGCAAGCACCAAAAACCGCGACTCGAAATACCGCTCCCACTTGAAGCCCGTGCGTTGCGAGAGACGTTTGAGGCCGCGATGTGCGACCTCGCCTGTTGCTGCCTGCAGCGCGGACGCGACAGGGATCGCCGCGAGGAACCCAAGACCACCTGCGATCGCCGGCGCATGTCCCTGTTGGAGCAGCGCATACGTCATCGCTATTTGCGCAGGGTCGTGGTAGAGCGCGTCCGTGAGGACATTGCTGCCGAGGCCTTTGACGCCTTCAGAGAATCGCTGTCCCCATGTGCGATCGTTTGAGCGCATCGCTTTGCCTGCTTCCCAAAAAAGGAAGCCGATCTTCTCGGCAACAGGACCCGCAGCACCGAGCACGACAGGGTCAACCGTAGCGAGCGCCATTCCTGCGGTGGAGGCGGCGTTGAACGCTCCCGACGCGAGCTGTGCAGGGCCGAATTCCCTGAAGCTCTTGACGAACGGGTTCGTCGGGGCCTCAACCCACGTCGATCGCTCGAGGTCTTCTTGGAGGATCTCTTCGAGTTTCGCCGTGGTGACCAGATTGGTTGCCATCGACGGTATGGACGCGCGGGAGTATTTAAATGTATCTTTATTTAACTACTGTAAAGGAGTTACTAAATACCCTCCCCGGCATCGCTAAAGACCTCGCCGCGAGCGTGCACGAGAGGATACCGAACCTTTAAATACCGTTTCTTCGCGTTATCGACGAGAGGTGACTTGAGTGGTGACAAGATTATCGACTGATGAACGTTCCTGGGCGCAGGAGCACTGGACAGCTGCGAACTATCTTGCAGCATCGATGATCTATCTCAAGGATAACGAGCTTCTTGAGAAACCGCTCAAAGGAGAGCATATCAAAGATGCACTCCTGGGCCACTGGGGCACGTGCCCGGGTCTGAACATCCTGCAGACACATCTCTCCCTTCTCGCAAAGAAGCGGTCGCAATCCACGCTGCTTATCACCGGGCCAGGCCACGGATTCGCATCCTTCCTCGCGAATTCGTTCATCGACGGATCGCTTGAACCCTACTATCCTGAACTCACAGCTGACAACGCAGGCACGCGCAATCTCATCAAAGCATTCTGCTGGCCTGGCGGTTTCCCAAGCCATCTCAATCCTGGCGTTCCCGGTTGTATCCACGAAGGCGGCGAACTCGGCTACGCGCTCGGCGTCGCATTCGGCGCAGCATTCGACAACCCAGATCTCATGGTCGCATGCATCGTCGGTGACGGTGAAGCGGAAACGGGACCGACCGCTGCAGCGTGGCACAGCACCAAATGGCTCGACCCGAAAAAAGACGGTGCAGTGCTCCCCATCATCCATCTCAATCGCTACAAGATCAGCAATCCCACGATCTACTCAACGATGAGCAGACCGGAACTCACCGCACTCTTCACGGGGTACGGCTACGCGCCGAAGTTCGTCGGACCTGATCACGACAAGCTCCACGCGGCGATCTTCTGGGCGCATGACCGCATCCGCGCGATCCAGCGTGCAGCACGCAGCGGCAAACCGAACGCGCGACCCCGCTGGCCAGTCATCATCTTCGAGAGCCCGAAAGGAATGACGGGTATCTCGAAACTCGGCAAGGATACGATCACCGGCACCTGGCGCAGCCATCAAGTCCCGGCGAAAGACGCGAAAGCGAATCCCGAGAGCCTCGCAGCGCTCGAGCATTGGCTGCGTTCGTACAAGCCCGAACATATTTTCACTGCTGGTTGGGTCACTCGCCTCCGACGACATCTGCCTGAAGGGCCGCTGCGCATCGCAAGCAACCCGCACGCTATCGGCGGCAACCTGCGTACAGCGCTCGAATTACCGGCACCGGAAGAGTTCCAAGTCGCCATCCATCATCGCGGACACGACCGCGCCGGCAGCACGCCGGTGTTCGGGCAATTCCTCACGTGGACCGTCCGCATGAACAAGAATAATTTCCGCATCTACAGCCCGGATGAACTCGCAAGCAACAAGCTCGATGCAGTGCTCGCAGCCACAAGTCGCGCGTACACGTGGCCCCATGAGAAGACCGACAACACCCTGGCACCTGGCGGCCAAGTGATGGAGATCCTCAGCGAGCACACGCTCCAAGCATGGATGCAAGGCTATCTCCTCACCGGAAGGCACGGATTGTTCCCGAGTTACGAAGCGTTCCTCCCAATCGTCGACAGCATGGTGAGCCAATACCTCAAATTCATCGAGATGAGCAGAGCGTACCCATGGCGCACGCCGGTGTCGAGCATGAACTATCTCTTGACCTCCGTCTGCTGGCGGCAAGACCACAATGGATTCTCGCATCAGAACCCAGGGTTCATCAACACCCTCCTGAACAAAGCGAAAGAGGAACAGCTCGTGCGCATCTACTTGCCCGCGGACGCGAACATGACACTCACGGTCGCGGATCACTGCTTGCGCAGCGTGAATCGCGTGAACGTGATCGTCGCGGACAAGCAACCCAACCGCCAATGGCTTTCCTACCAAGAAGCGCGCGACCAAGCGCGCACCGGTGCGGGCATCTGGCCGTTCGCGAGCGTCGACGACCCTGATGTGATCTTGTGCGGCATCGGCGACTACCAAGTGCAAGAATGCCTCGCGGCGATCATGCTCTTACGCCACATCGCACCAGAAGTCAAGGTGCGCTTCGTGAACGTGAGTGAGCTGAATGTCTTAGGTCCAGCACCGTTCTATCCCAACGGCATGGATGAAGGCGCGTTCCAGCAGCTCTTCCCCGTCGACCGCACGACACTTATCAGCTTCCACGGCTACCCAGGCGCGGTCAAGCAACTCCTGTTCGATCGCCCCGCCAATAGCCGCTTCCACGTGTACGGCTATATCGAGAAAGGGACGACGACGACACCGTTCGATATGCTCGTGCGTAACAATGTCTCACGTTACGACCTCGCTCGTCGATGCATCGAACATGCCGCGCGCCGCAACCATGAACTGGCGCCGCACGCGCACCTGCTCATCGCAAGGATCGAGAAGGATCTCCTTGAGCACCAGGCGTACATCCTCGAGCACGGACGCGATCCACCCGAGATCGCGGAATGGACCTGGCACGACATCGCGCACGAGAAAACCACGCGGTGAATCGATGGATCTTTTGCTCATCGACGCGGGCAGCTCCAGCGTCAAGTTCCGCCTCTTTGAGAAGGATCGTATCTTGCTTGACGGCCAAGTAGACCGTGTCGGGCCGCAAGCGCGCATGCGCGTGCACGGCGAGGAATATCCGCTCGATGCTCGCGATCCACCGGCCGCGCTCGCGCGCATCATGGAACTCACCGCAGCAGCGCTGCAAGGACGAGCCCCCGGCGCGGTAGCGCACCGCATCGTGCATGGCGGCGACCGTGACCGTGCCGCAATCATCGACACGAAGGCACTCGCTGACCTTTCAGGATATAGCGAGCTCGCGCCATTACACCAAGGCGTGCAACTCGCGCTCGTGCGCGATACGATGCGGGCCTACCCGGATGCGCTACAGATTGGTTGCTTCGATACTGCGTTTCACGCACATATGCCGGCTGTCGCGCGCGAATATGCCATACCGCGCGCGCTCTCGAAGGAATTCCGCATCAAGCGCTATGGCTACCACGGGCTCGCGCACGAGGCGATGCTCATCGAAGCGGCCGCGCTCATGGGCCGGCGGCCTTATGACTTGCGCATCATCACGCTGCAATTAGGAAATGGCGTGAGCGCGTGCGCGATAGCTGACCGCCATTCGCTGGACACCACGATGGGCTTCACGCCGCTTGAGGGCTTCCCGATGGGAACGCGCTCCGGCTCCATCGATCCCGCGATCATCCCCTACCTGTGCGAGCGGCTCCACGCGACGCCGCAGGAGGTCTTGCGTATCCTCGAGCACGATAGCGGCATGCTCGGCGTCGGCGGTTCGCATGATGTGCGCGACCTCCTCGCGCTCGAGCACAAGGACCAGAACGCGAAGCTCGCGCTCGACCTTCTCGCGTACCAATTGCGAAAGGCGATCGGCGCAGCGTGGGCGGTGCTCGGGCGCGTGGACGCGGTCGTGATGGCGGGCGGTATTTCGCAAAGTCCTGTGATGCGACGCAAGATCCTGCAGGGACTAGAAGGGTTCGGCATCGCGCTTGATACGCATGCGGGGACCCATGCCGCACCACTGCAGATCTCCACAGGCGACGTACCGGTGTTCGTGGTGGACGGGGACGAGCTGGAAGTCATGCGCCGGGAAGCCCATCGTCTGCTTGCGACCAGGTAGTTTTTTATAGGATCTACGACGGAAGCAATCTATGTCTGAATCGTTTTGGAAACAGCGATATCCTCTTGTCCTCATCAGCATTTACCTCATCGTCTGGATTTGGGCGGCGATTAACCCCCTCGACCGCGCCGACTGGCTCCTTGAGAACTATCTCATCTTCGCGGCCATTCCCGTCATCGCGTGGTCATGGATGCGATTCCGATTGTCGAATCTCTCGTACACGCTCATCACGATCTTCCTCGCCCTGCACACGATCGGCAGCCACACATCGTATGCGAACGCCCCTATCGGGTTTTGGATTCAGGAGCTCTTCCATCTCTCGCGCAACCATTACGACCGCGTCGTGCATTTCAGCTTCGGACTCCTGCTCGCGTATCCTGTACGGGAAATATTCTTACGCCTCGCCAACGCGCGCGGGGTGTGGGGATTGTGGTTCCCCGTTGAATTGACGCTCGCTGCGAGCGCGCTCTATGAAGTTCTTGAGTGGCTTGTCGCCGTGAATGTCGATCCTGCCGCTGGTATCGCATTCCTCGGTTCGCAAGGCGATGTGTGGGACGCGCAAAAAGATATGGCACTTGCGGGCCTTGGTGCGTTGATCGCGATGGGAGTGACCGCCATCGTACGTTCGGAGAAAGACAGCGAGTACCGAGCGGAACTCGTATCGAGCGTCAGACCGCGTGGTCGACCGTTGGGCGAACAGGAGCTGGAACGACTCGAGAAGAAATCAACGAGAATCGTAACGAAACCATTGCCTGCTCGACGAGAAGCATCGAAACGGAAAATCGAGCGCAACTAAGGATGTTGATGGCGCCGGCTTGCGAACTCGGCGTACGGGACGAGTTTCGGTCGCTCACCCGTGAAGGCCATCCGCTCCTTTTCGATACGCTCATCGAGCGTCATTCTCGCGACCCGCGCACGTACGAGAAGGAGTTCTTGCGTTTCTATTTGTCTCCGGTACTGCTCAAGCTCCTGTAAGATCTTCTTTGGCGAGAAGAGGTCGCGCAGGAACGCGAAACGGAATGTCGGTTGCTTGCTCTCAACCTCGGTACGCTCCTTATACAATCGTTCTAACGAAGCCTCATGCTCCACCACCGAAATGTCCCACTCGTTGCGATTGCGCTCGAGTCCCGCGGCATACGCCTGGAAGCCTGCGCCATCACCTTGTGCGCGATAACGAAGCGCTTGCAGCTCATCAGTCATGACCTTTGGGAGCGCACGGCGATTTAAGAGTGTGTCGGCAGGTAACACCGTCAACGGCATCTTCATAAATCGGCGACACGCACCACCGTCATGAAACGGCTCTTCGTTCCTTTGACCACGCTCGCGTTCGAGGATTTCCGCGATAACGGAAAAGAGGTTGAGGTGCGGCGTTGCGATCGGCAGTACACACAGAAGCATATCGTTCCCGGTCGTGAGGTCGAATTGCGCAAGGGATATTCAGGTGATTCCTTGTGGGGAACGATCGTCGACTCCCATGTTGGGACGCTTGAAGAGGCGATTGGCGCTTATGCATTGCGTATCGTGGAACCGTGCCTTGCGAATATCGAAGAGGCGATTCGTGATAATCGTAAACTTCTCGGAAACGCAGATTCCTACATTGCGTTTCGTATAGCGCTCAAGAAATAAATTCTATTCCACATCGACAAAGAAACGCGTCACGACGAGTTTTCCATCGTGCTTGACTTGGGGGTAGATGACGTAGTGCCCAGGCGGGAGATAGGGGGTGACCGAGAACATGCCGCTGCCGAAATCCGAGTGCTCATGGTACGCTGCAGAGAGGTCCGTGCGCACGATCGCGAGATGCGCGTACGCGCCCAGGTACTGCTCCGGCTCCAGGAGTTCACCGTGGAAGCGCGCGGAGAATCGGATGGCTCCGTCGGGGTTACGGAAGAGATCTATTGCATAGTCATCATCGCAATCCGCTTTGAGGTCGGAGAGAGAAATGAAACCAGGCAACGTATCGTTGGGACTGAGCGGTGTTCCGCGCACGCACGTGATATTCTCGATCGAGGTTTCCTGCACATCACCCGTGACGGTCACATGAGGACGAGCAGCGATCGCACCGTCTTTGTCCATACCATCGAGAAGGAGGATATACTCTCCTGCGGCAGGAAAGGCCAGTGGTACTTGGAAATGCTGCGCGCTCTGCAAGGTACCGAAATCCTCAGGGTGCAGGTGCGCAAACGCGTCGAACGCATTTCCTACCGCAACGATATGCAGCACACGTTCATGATGCGTAAGGAGCGGAGAGGAGGACAGGATGTGGAGCGTCGCTTCTTCTCCGACGTGTGGCACTGCAGGCTCGATGATAGCATCGATCGTGGCATTCGACGGGTTTCCCGTGTGACTTGCGTGTTCGTCCTCAACAACCGTGTGATTGTCATCCGGCGCGTGTGGATGCGGTACGCAAGCGGAAAGAAAGAGGCACATGATGAGCAATAATGAAACGAACGCGCGATTCATACTTTCAGGCTCGTCACTTTCGTGACGCCGTGCTCGTTCATCGAGACGCCGTAGAGAGTATCTGCTTCGCTGATGACCGCATCATTGTGCGAGATGACGACGTACTGCGCGTTCTTGCAGTATGCGCGCACGAGTTTGGCGAGCTTCTCGCTATTGTGCTTATCGAGGGCCGCATCGACCTCATCGAGCACGTAGAAGTGCGCAGGTTCGTGCTCCTGGACCGCGAAGAGGAATGCGAGCGCAGTCATCGTCTTCTCGCCGCCCGAGAGCGAACGGATATCCATGAACTTCTTACCTGACAATCGCACCTTGATCGCGACGCCCGTCTCAAAGAGGTTCTGCTCGTCTTCAAGCTCCAACGACGCCTCACCTTTCGCGGAAAGCGACGTGAAGATGCGGATGAAGTTCTGGTTGAGGACATCGAATGTCGCCATGAAGATCTCCTTCTTGCGGCTATCGATCTCGTTGATCATAAGCAGCACATCCTGGCGCTCAAGCGCGAGACGCTCCTTCTTCTGCACGAGATCGGCGTATTCGCGCTCGACCGTCTCGTACATCTCAAGCGCACGCATGTTGACTGCGCCGATGTCGGCGAGCAGGCGTTCGAACTGGCGGATCTCGACGAGGCAGTCCTCCTCTTTCTTGTCCGTGAACGCTTCGACGTCGCCAAGCTGCCGGCTCTCCTCTTCGTAGCCCGCGAACTCCGCCCGGATACGAGCGAGTTCCATGCCGGCGCCTGCGTTCTTGCCCTCAAGCTCGCGCACGCGTAACGATGCGACACCGATGCGCTTCTCGAGGTCATCTGCGTGGCGGGCAGCAGTTTCGCGCTTCTTGAAGAGATCCTTGAACTGCGCGAGGAACTTCTTCTCCTGCTCTTCTTTGACCGCGAGCTCGCGCTCGACGGCCGTGATCTTGCCCATCGCATCCTGGCGCTCTTTCGTGAAGTCGTTGATTTCCTTCTCCTGGCCCTTGAGGATCTGCTTCGTGCGCTCGGCTTCGGGACCGAGCACGCTCTGCACCTGCGCGGCGTTCGCCTTGCGCGTCGCCTCGAGCTCCGTGATATGCGCAACGGAGCTCGTGCGTTTCTCCTCGAAACTGGCGAGCTGCGCCAATACTGCCGGGCTACGCAGGTGCGTGATCTCGTCGCGCAATTGCTGTTTTCGAGTCTTGAGCATCGCAAGCTCGCGGTTCGCGTCGCTTGAGCGCGAGATGATATCGTCGAGCTTCTGCTCAAGCTCGCGTGATTCCTCCTGCATGCGTTTCTTCTCGCCCTTGTTCATATCCGTGTCATCGCCGTCGAGGTGCAGGGTTTTCTCGAGCGCCGCGATCTCGCCTTCGAGCTCCGCCTTACGCGCGCGCAGGCGCTCGATAGCCCCTTCCGTATCGCGACGTTTTTGCTCGACGCGGCTCAAGACCGATTCCTGGTCCGCGAGCTCGCTTTCGAGCTTGCTGATACGCTCTGTCACTTCCTTCTGCTGGAAGCCGCCAGAGCGGCGTTTTTCGCGGAAACCACCCTGCATCGCACCAGATCCTTCGACGAGGTCTCCTGAGAGCGTGACCATGCGCGCGGTGCCGATACCGAGCTTTCGTGCGACCTCAAGCGATTCAACGATGAGCGTGTTGCCCAAAACGAAACGGAACGCAGTCTCGTAGCGTGCGTCGTACTCGACGAGCTCGACCGCGAGGCCGACGACGCCGGGCTTGCCGACGAGCGCTTTGACTTTCTGATCAGGCTCTGGCGCCTTGAGTCGGTTGAGCGGCAAGAAGGTCGCGACGCCGTGCTGGCCCGCGCGCAGGAACTCGATGCATTCAGATGCGGTCTTATCATCCTCGACGACGATGCCCGTGATGCGACCGCCTGCCGCTATCTCGACTGCGAGCTGGTGCTCCTGCTTGACGCTGCCGAGTTCAGCGACGGTGCCGATGATGCCGCGCAGGCGCTTCTTTTCGGCAAGGACTTTCGTGATCGCCGCGCCGCCCGCTGCGCCTTCCTTCAAGGCCGCGTTCTGCGCTTGGAGCTTCGCGAGCTGTTCGCTGATGCGGCTCACGTTCTGTCGTGCGTTTTGGATCTGGCCTGCGAACGTCGCATCTTCGCTGAGCGCTGATGCGAGCTCCTTCGTCGCTTGTTTGAAGGAATCGCGCTTCTTCGCAAGGTCATCGAGTTGTGCTTTGCTCTCTTTTTGCGCTTCAAGCACTTTCGCCATTTTCTCGTCGGCCTGCTCGATGCGGATATCCAGGCGGTCCTTCTCGCGTAAGAGTTCCTGACGTTGACCGACAATGGCGTTGAGTTCGATCTGGAGCTTCTCCGCTTTCTGGTCTATCTCCGCCATCTGATCGTCGAGGCGGTTCGCGTCCGTCATGGAATGCTTCTTCTTGAACTCGGCGATCCTGGCATCGAGGATTTTCAGCTCCTCGTTCGCGGCCTCGATATCCTTGCGAACGCGGACGTTATCCTCCTCGATGTATTTGATCTTATTGAAGAGCTCCTCGTTGTCTTTGAGGAGCTGCGATCGTCGTTGCGTGACCTTCTCGATCTCGGCCGCGAGGAATTCGACGCGGCCTTGCTTCACCGCACGCTCGACTTTGAGGGCTTCGACTTCCTTGTGCAGCTGCACCTGTTCTTTCTCTCCCTTGCGCTCGATCTCGTCGTTGACGGATTTGATCTCCGCTTTCGCGAGCCTGATGCCTTCCTGATGCTCTTCGACTTCTCCCGTGAGTTTTGCAATCTCCTCTTGGTTCTTTCCGGCCGCCGTTTCGAACTTCTCGCGCTCTTTCGCGTTGCGCGCCATCTTGTTTTGCAAGACAGTTTTCTTGTTTCTTTTGAGATTGGTCTGGAGATCGCGGAACTTCATCGCTTGATCGCGTTCGGATTTGAGTTCCTTGAGGTACGTTTCCCGCTCCGTGAGGATGATCTGGGTCTCGTTCAGTTTTTGGTCGACGCGTTCGAGCTCTCGAAGGGCTTTCTCCTTCTTCTCCTCGTACACGCCGATGCCCGCGATCTCTTCGATGAGCTGGCGTCGCTCGATACCGGACATCTCGATTAAGTGAATGATATCGCCCTGCAGGATGATATTGTGGCCGTCAGGATTGATACGGGCTTTCTCTAAGGTGTCGACGACTTCTTGGCGAGTCTTCTTCTTGCCGCCGATGAGGTAATCGCTTGATGCGCCTTCTTTCGTCTCCTTGATGACGCGCGTGATGACGAGTTCAGGGCCGATTTCCTCGCCGAACTCCTTGTTGGTGTTATCGAAGACGATGCTCACTTCCGCCTCTTTCGCGGGCTGTTTGGTTTTTCCACCGTTGTAGATGAGGTTGGCTGTTTTTTCCGCGCGCAAACCTTTTGCACCCGACTTGCCTAAGACGAAGACTAAGGCGTCGAGGACGTTGGACTTGCCGGAACCGTTTGGGCCGAGAATCGTGTTATATTTCTCCCCGAAGAGGATCTCCGTCTTATTCGCGAAGGACTTGAAGCCCTTCATCTCCATGCGTAAGATACGTGTCAAACCGAGGCCACCACGAGGATACTATCAAGTACGCCGGCACCGAGACGCTATTTAAAGCTTACGGGGAGGCTCCGACGGGGTGTAGACGGAAAGGGCTTGGAAATGAGTTTATTAACTCCTTTAAAGTAGTAAATAATACGAAGGTATTTAAATACGATTGTCTCCACACACCAATGCTTGAGCGGCTCATCCAGCCTTCGCGTTCACAAGACACCCGTACGTCTGAAGCGACCCGTGTGGCGTCGAGTATCGCACCCGAAACCGCGACTGGCAAGACGTACACCGTCGATGAATTCCGTCACCTCTTAGGTAAAATCGACGCTCGTCGCGCGTATCGTGAACAACTGGAGACCAAGGAGATACC
>CAZIKW010000005.1:0-19950 GCA_964540015.1 uncultured Methanosarcinales archaeon
CCCTTTCTTCTTCGCGGGAGCCTCTTCACTCTTCTTCTCGCCCTTCGCTTTCTTGTCTTTCGGAGCGTCTTCGGTTTCTTCCGATTCTTCTTCCTCGACCTCGTCTTCCTTGCCGATCTTGGACCATTCCTCGTCGTACTCGGTATTCTCGGCCTTCATCGCCTCGAGCTTCGACACGATAGCGTCCTTCTCGATCATGGCGGACAAGCCGGCGAGGATCTTCTTCTCGTCTTCGCCCGTCAAGCGCGCTAATGCGTTCGCGACTTCCGGCGTATACCTCTCGAAGATGCCGGCGCGCTCGAGCAACCGGTTCGCCTTGTGCTTCTTCGCCAAGTACTTCCCGAGCTCACGGCCCGCCTGCTGCAATCCCAGCTTGATTTCTTTGACGATGTCGTCGTTATTGGCAATTGCTTCTTTGGATTCAGACGTGTACGGTACCCAGACGCTTGAGATGTGAATGGCGATCGTAAGAGCGCCGATCGGCATGCCGCCACCTGGCTGAGAGAGGTTGTACGCTTTCCAGTTCGTATCAGTGACTGCAGCGGTCGTTCCACATGCGCCCTGTTGGAACAGCAAAGGAACGCGGTTCGCGAATCGCATCAGGCGCGCTGCTTTGTCGCCGTCTTGCTGGCCGCCGTACGCCAAAGCGACTTCCACCTGGAAGGGATTGCCCTTGTAGACGATAGGATCGCGACTTGTAGCCGCATAAAACTCCGCCTGGACCTCTTTCTTGATGCCCTTCTCCAATAATTCCGCGCCGATCGGCGACAGGCAATTCGTCGGCGGCGCCATGATCGCGGTCTTATTGATGCCACGGATAATCGCCTCAGCGCCGTCACGCGTGACTGCGTGCGGGTCTGCGTTGTTTTGGATGCGCGCGTGCTCCAAGATCTCCTTTGCGACCGTGTCGCTCACGCGGCTGAAGGAATTCTGCAAGAACGCAGATAACGTCCGGTTTTCGGTCTCGGCGAGCATCTTGATGAGCGTTCCGATCTCGATCCCGTGCGGGTGCGGCAGGATCTCCTGCGCTTTCTTCGGTAAGATTTCGGTCGCGCGAGCGAAGACATACTGCTCCGCCTTCGGATTGACGTAGATGATCGTCGCGTGCGGGTTCACGACCGCTGTCTGCTTGAGATATTCATCAACTGATTGTGCGCCTTTCTGGTAGGTGGCCTCGATATCGAGCTCGATCCTCGTACCGTGATCCTTCTTCCACTCCTTCTCTGATTCATTGAGAATTTTCGGGCTGTTCGTCGCTGTATCGATCGTTAATTCCATGTACGTCGCCAATTGCTTCGGCCCGATGCGTGACGTGATCTTCGCCGCCCGTCCGGTCGTCAATTGCGCGTACATGACCGCTGCGGAAATGCCGATGCCTTGCTGGCCACGCTGTTGCTTGCGGCTATGGAATTTGGAGCCGTACAGGAGCTTCGCGAACACCTTGCCGACGTTGCGCTTCACGATCCCGGGGCCGTTGTCCTCCACGATGATGCGGTAGCGGTTCTCAGCCATCTCGATGACTTCGACCAGAATCTCAGGGAGGATGCTCGCTTCCTCACAGGCATCTAATGAATTATCGACCGCTTCCTTGATGGTCGTCAGGAGCGCCTTGCGGGGGTTATCGAACCCGAGCATGTGCTTGTTTCTGGCAAAGAACTCGGCCACTCCGACTTCGCGCTGCTTTTTGGCGAGCTGTTCGGCCGTAGCACCAGACTCCCGCGGAGCCTCAGTTAGCTTCGATTGGGCCGCTCCGTCAGAAGGTTTTTTCGCCACGTTCACTGCCACCTATGAACGCCTGCCGCCCATGGGCGTTTTTAAGGGTTTCGGAGAGGGTCGAAACTCTGCCCACGTTTGTCGACGATAAATACGCTAAGATATGTTGATTCTAGACGACGCTCCAACAAAAAGGCTTTTATCCTCGGTGTGGACCCCGAAATCGAAGGGGTGAGGGGGTATGATGTATGTCAAAACGTCTCATCACTGCGCTCGTAGCAACTGCGGCGCTCAGCACCGGCGCAGCATCTGCACAGTACATGGAGACTTGCGAACGATCTGATAAGGTGCTTGATTGCAGTGTCCGAAGCCTGACGGTCGCCCCACTCTCCAATACCCGGTTCCCAGAGAATATCCCGCAGGAGCAACGTGGATGCTACATCTATGCGAAAGCCGAGAGCTCTGCCCGTGCGGCCATCACGCGAATCAGCGAAGGCTTGAGCAATCGCGCTGATTATGATATCCGACGTAACGATTATGGGTTCGCGACGTTCGATCGTTATGGAACCGATGCGAGCGGCCTCGAGCAGCGCCGACGCAAGGTGTTGGCGTTTGGCGATCGGATGATGGCTGACATAGAATCGATTCCCTCCGCGGTTGATAGCCAGTCGTTAGTGCGTAGCTACATTGCCGCAGACCGTGTCGTTTGCCGTGGCAACACGCTTGATAATCTCGACAGACCGCTCAAAGAGGCCTTCAAACGCGGTATCGATGGGTACAGTCGTCAAGTCGAGGCCGCGATCCGTTATCTCGTCGATCAGGAGAACCAGAAACGTTACGAGCAAGAACAGAGCGCGTTGCTTGCACAGCAGCAAGCGGATGAGCAAGAACGCCAGCGCACCGCGAACGCGCAGTTCGAGCGCCAGGCACAGCTCCAGGCCGAGGCAATCGCTGCGCAGCAGGTGAAATGCCCGCCCCTGACGGACTTGACGCGCGCATCGACCGTGTTGCTCGGGTTGTATGGTGCGGTTGTGGAACGTGAAGCGACCTGCACGAAAGACTACGCGCAGAAGAACCCCGTGCAGTACCGCAAGAACCCAGCAGTCGCCGATCGATACTGCTCGCAGGCGTCGGTCAAGAAAGTGATTGTCGATGACCTCCGGGTCGAAGTCGGCACGCTTACTGGCCTCTTGCCATCAATCAACGACCCCGCGCAAGGGTCGGCGGTGAGTGAGCGGTTAGAGAGCCTTGAGGAGTTCTTGGTCGGGAAATGAATACTGTTTTTACTCCTTCTTTTCCCTTCTGTAATACGGTTCGCGCACGTGCTGCGTCACGGATGTTTTCTGTCGAGAAATCATTATATTCTCCTACCGTTTCCTGTACCTCATGCGCCCTTATTCCAAACGCGAGACCGTCATCAGCGGCAGATATCACTTCGAGGTCTCCATCGACGAGACCTACTTCGAAGGCGTCCCTGGTGGGAGGATGGACGAGATGCCGGGTACGTTCTTGAAAGCGACGGTCCGGCTCGCTGAGATCGTAGACCCCTCGCCGCTTGAGGCGCTCGCTGTTGAGAAACGTGTTGTTCTCGATAATTTTTCAAGAGAAATCACGTCACAGCCTCCAGGGTATGCTGAGCTATGGGGAACTCATTATCTTGAAACGCTCGCGAAAGATCCGGCCTGGTACGTTCGCGATCTCCAAAAGAAAGTCAAAGATGCGCTCTGAACCCCAAAGCTAGTACATCGGAATGATGACGACGCCGCGTTCGCTCTCTTTGGGCGGTTCCGGTCGACGGTACGGTATTGGTTGCGGCGCGTAGAGGGGGATCTGCCGGAACTGCTCATCCTGGCGTTGCTGCTCTTTGCGTTTCTCCTCTTCGTAAATCAGAAGGTCAGTGATATCGAAATCGAGCGGTACATCCGGGACGCGCAAGGTGCGCCACATCGGTTGGTTCACTGTATCATCAACGGTCACTGTTAAGGAGGATAGGTGCACGAGAACCTTTTAAAGGAATTGGCCAAGAACACCTGAAATCGGGCAAGAACTTACGGTTTTCCGATGAATCCGTGGGAATTAAGAAGTCCACGTCTCCGGGAACCGCCAATGGATGCGGCCCTCATCATCCTCGCGATCGTCTTCATCCTGATAGCAGTACGCCAGATAGGATCTATACGTCTCCCGATCTGGGGTATCATGCTCGGCGGCGCGCTCGCAGCGTTCCTTCTGGGTACAATCCCGGCGTTTGAAGCTGCACAAGCAATCGATTTGGACGTCATGCTCTTTCTCGCAGGCGTGTTTCTGATCGGCGCAGCCTTGGAACGCTCAGGCTACCTCAGCGTGCTTGCGCATCAGGCGTTTAAGGATACGAAGACCGCGACTGGACTGCTTATCGCGTTCGTCGGGCTTGCAGCTCTCGCGAGCGCATTCCTCATGAACGACACGCTCGCGGTTATTGGAGCACCGGTCGCCCTTCTCCTCGCGCGATCGCATCGCATCAAACCGGCGCTTCTTTTGCTCGCGCTCATGTTCGCGGTCACCATCGGCAGCGTCGCGAGCCCGATTGGCAATCCGCAGAATCTTCTCATCGCAATCCAAGGCGATCTCGCGACTCCGTTCGTGACGTTCGCACAACATCTGCTGCTCCCGACGATCATCAACCTCGCCATTCTCGTGGTTGTGCTGCGGGTCGCGTATCGCAAGGAGTTCCATGCGATTCCTCTCACACATACAAAAGGAAAGATCACCGATCCTGCGCTCGCGAAAGCGGCGAAATGGGCGCTCATCCTCTTGGTGATCCTTGTCGCGCTCAAGATCGCGCTCGTCGCTCTCCTTCCTTCCTTCGAAGTGCGTCTCACCTGGATCGCCCTGATCGCCGCCGTGCCCGTGCTCATTAGTCCTAGACGTGTCGAAGCGATGCGCCACATCGATTGGCGTACGCTCGTGTTCTTCGCGGCGATGTTTGTTTTGATGGCTGCGGTGTGGAGAACGAGCACGGTGCAGGCACTGCTCTTAGGGCATGATTTGACTGGCACGGGGACGATTCTCGCGGTGAGTGTGGTGGTGAGCCAACTTATCTCGAATGTTCCGCTTGTCGCGCTGTACTTGCCGGTGCTCCTAAACGGCGGCGTTGGAACAGCAGGCCTCATGGCGCTCGCGGCAGGGAGCACGATCGCAGGCAACCTCCTTATCCTCGGTGCGGCGAGCAATATCATCGTCATACAATCCGCAGAAGCGCGCGATGTGAGAGTGACGTTTTGGGATTTCGCGCGTATTGGGATACCGCTTACGATACTGAACGTCGCGGTGTATTGGATGTTCTTGTAAGCCCGCCTCAGTGTGTTGTAAAATTATCATTGTTACTTGAGTAGCTGGTACGCTTCATACAGGCCGAACCCGATCCAAGGTCCAGCGCCGATGATGAATTCTCGAAGCGCTTTTTTCTGATAATCTCGACGGCAATTGGCTCGTGTTTCGCTATACGTATGCGGTGCTTCGATGGCTTGCTTGGCATGCGTGTGCGCGAGATCAACGATCTGTTTCGCCGCTTTCCGGATGCGTTTGGGCGTCGTGCCGTCCACGCTTTCGTAAATAGGATGTTCGAGGAAATATCTTATCTGGTTTACATGAGCTCCTCCCACCACTAGATCAAGGCTCTTGGGTGCGAGCGCTTTCACAAATTCCGCCATGTAGGCAGATCTTTTCTCGACAGCATCCAATTCGATATACTCCCGACGCTTGAGCTCGAGGATCGATCGGTTGAAGAGATGCCGGGCATTGAAGCGAAGCTCAGGGGGCAGGCGATGGTGCTTCAGATATTCCTCTACCTGGGTTGTTTCCTGCTCGATCCGCATTTTGTCGCTCTTTACCTTCATGAATCCCATTGCTTTTGAGCTCAATAGCGCCACGATTGCGAGCGGTATGAACACAGGTAGGACGGTGCCACCGAACCTGTACATCCCTGTTGGAGTGGCGAGGGTGTGATCAAGCATTTCGATATCGCTCTCAAGCGGCGCCGTGCCACGGAAAAATTCCGTAAGGTGTTGCTCGAACACCGTCTTCCCCGTATCCTCTTTATGCAGAGCGTTCACGACGCTTTTTCGATACTCGTCATCGGGATTCATGTATGTCGATAATGTGTGCGCTACGCCGTGAATGCGGCACTCCGCATCCCCTATGCGTACGGTATGCGGCGCAATAGCGGCCGGATAACCATCGGGGACTTGTGCCAGTACGATATCGAGCGCAGCGGTGTGCTGGCCTTTCACCGCCTTCAAGAGGTCTTGCGTCTTGCGTAGGGGCCCGTGCTCGGCGATAAGATCGTCTAAGGATTTCCGTTCAAGATCCTGCAAGGGCGTCAGATCGATATGCGCATCCATATGCGATTCGGGACCTTCTTGTAATTTAAATAACCTGCTGGATCCGACACTCCTCTCTCGATCGCAGGCCCTCTGCAGCGGCATTTTTCCGGATAATAAGCGTGCTTTAGAATACTCAATTCCGCTTCCTCTTTTTCAACCGCACGAACTCTTCACGTGCCCTTTCTTCAAGCTTCCAATTTCTTCGTTTTCGCATATCGCGCACGATCTCGCTTCGTGGCCTTGCGCCAGTATCGACCCATCTCGGCAGTGTCGTAGACTTGCTTCTTGAGTATTTTCGCGGGCTTCGAAGAGGTCCATTGCCGTCCACCTGCCGGTGTCTGAATGAATCCTGCGCGGGCTATTGTGTAGACGTATCTTTTCTTTCGACACGGTTCTCCCTTGATGAAGCTGACTTGGAATCTTTTCTCATCGTAATTCGCCATGCTTTTCGTGCCATCATCGCCAGTGAGCGACATCCCTATAGCGATACGTTTGCGGTCGGTCGCGTACACGGCAAATAGCCCATTGTCCTTATGAGAAATATCTCTCGGTTTGAACGGACGAAGGTACTTTCCTCGTATATTGACGCCGCTGCCGTGATACAGATAGCTCATCGTTTTTGCCCGGTGCACGCACGTATCTATATCAATTCCGCTTCCTCTTTTTCAACCGCACGAACTCTTCACGTGCCCTTTCTTCAAGCTCCAGACGGATGTGAGATTCCTGTGCAAGCAAACGGGGCAACAAAATCTTCTCCAATGCCAAGGAACGGCGCTTCACTTTCTTTATCTCGGCCAAAACGCGACGGAGCGCGGTCTCCCGAGCAGCCACATCGAGCGTATGGTTGACGACGTCACGGTATGAATCGCCAAGTGACGCCAACATCAGGGAATCGGAGGCGTACGAACCCACAACTTCATGCTCACGCACCAATTCCGGAATACGCACGCCTGCGACATTGCGTATCGAGATGCGCGCTGGATGCCCTTGCTGGACGGCAAGCGACGCAGCACGGATGCGCACATCACTCTCAACAGCGCGCGCCTCACGCATACGACGGTCAGCGATCTTGTACGCGGCATGGAGCTCATGATGGCGCGCCTGTGAATCCTTCAGCAGTCGGAAGAACTCGATCATGAGCGCGTCCTGCTTTTTTTTCAGCAGATCGTGGCCCTTGCGTGCCAACTTCACCCGCTTGCGCAGACGCAGGAGTTCGCTTCTCGTCGGCTTTGGCGCGTCGCTCACGTCGGTCCTCCACCCTCCTTGCGATGCTCTTTGATCATCTCCGGCGTCAGTCGCGTCAACTCAGCCGCCGGGAACGGCGCGAACAGTTCCCATGCGAGATCGAGCGATTCCATGATTGCCCGATTCTCATCGCTGCGTTGGCGTACGAACCGGTCCTCGAGCGCGTCCGCGAACGCGAGCGTTCGGCGGTCGGCATCAGAGAGCGATTCCTCGCCGATGATCGCGACGAGGTTACGTACATCACGGCCGCGCGCGTAGAGCGCGAACAATTGATCCGCGACCTTGCGGTGGTCTTCACGGGTCTTTCCCTTGCCGATGCCGTTGTTCATCAAACGCGACAAGCATGGCAGGATATCGACGGGAGGATAGACGCCCTTACGGTGCAGCTCGCGCGACAGCACGATCTGCCCTTCCGTGATGTATCCTGTGAGATCCGGAATGGGGTGTGTGATATCATCGCCGATCATCGTGAGGATCGGGATCTGCGTGATGCTGCCCTTTCGCCCCTTGACCATTCCCGCGCGTTCATAGATGGATGCGAGATCCGTGTACATGTAACCTGGATATCCACGACGGCCGGGGATCTCCTGCCTTGCAGCACCGATTTCGCGCAACGCTTCGCAATAGTTCGTCATGTCGGTGATGATGACGAGCACGTGCATCCCTTTCTCGTACGCCAAATACTCGGCGGCTGTGAGCGCCATACGCGGTGTGAGCAATCGCTCGACGGCAGGATCGGACGCCAGATTCAGGAACACGACGCTACGCGCGAGCGCGCCGGTCTCATCGAACTCCTTGATGAACGATTGCGCTTCCTCTTGCGTGATGCCGACACCGGCGAATACGACGGCGAATGACTCTCCTTGACCAGTCACTGTTGCTTGTCGCGTGATCTGTAGCGCGATGCGGTTGTGCGGCAGTCCTGCACCGGAGAAAATAGGGAGCTTCTGTCCACGTACCAGTGTGTTCGCGACATCAAGTGTCGAAATACCTGTCTGGATGAAATTCTCCGGCGGTCCGCGCGCGACTGGGTTGATCGCGTTCCCGGTGATGGAGACTTTCTTTTCCGGAATGATCTGCGGTCCGCCATCAATAGGAACACCACGGCCGTTGAGCACGCGGCCGAGCAGATCCTCGCCGACGCCTAAGCGCACGATATCACCGAGGAAGGTCACGCGCGTGCCGCGGTCGATGCCGCGCGTCGCTTCGAACACCTGTACGACCACTTCGTGCGTTGAGGTATCGAGCACTTGACCTAAGCGCTCTGTTCCGTCTTCAAGTCGGATGCGCACGAGCTCACCGTAGCCGACAGGGTCCGTCTTCTCGACGAACACGAGCGGTCCTGCGACACGGGTGATGGTGGAATATTCTTTTGGCGCAACGGCGGGAGTCATTGGGTCACCTCCTTGCCCAAAATGCCAAAGCGTTCGCGCATCTCCCGCATCAGACCTTCCGCCTCATCGACAGAGAATTTGAGCGCGTAGATACGTGGCCAGAACCCCACAGCGTCCACTTGCGTGAAGCGCGCTCCGCGCGTGATGGCCCCTTGCGCCTCGTCCTGATAGGCGAGAATCGAGCGCACGAGCCCGAGCGTCTTTGAGGGAGGCGCGAACGCTTCGCGATCGTCATATGCGCTCTGCTGCAATAATGCTTCACGGATCAAGCGCGCGATATGGAGCGTCACTTGCTGCGATTCAGGCAATGCGTCAGAACCGACGAGCTGCACGATCTCAAGCAACTGCGATTCCTCCTGCAAGATGGCGCTGATACGGCGCACCATATCGGGCCAATCAGGAGACACGTTCGCCGCGAACCACTTGAGGAGCGCTTCATGCGCGAGCGAGTAGCTGTCAAGCCAATTGATGCTCGGGAAATGGCGTTGCTGCGCGAGTTTCGCGTCGAGCGCCCAGAATGCTTTTGCGACACGTAGCGATGCTTGCGAGACGGGCTCGAAGATATCTCCGCCTGGCGGCGATACCGCGCCGATGATGGTGAGCGACGCGCGTTTGTCGGGGTATGCGAACGGATGCGCGACGCATGCACGCTCATAGAATTCCGCGACGCGCGCAGCGAGATACGCGGGATACCCTTCTTCACCCGGCATCTCCTCGAGGCGCGCACCGATTTCGCGCAACGCTTCTGCCCAGCGCGAAGTGGAATCCGCCATCAAAGCCACATCGTATCCCTGGTCGCGGAAGTATTCAGCGATCGTGACGCCCGTATAGATCGACGCCTCACGAGCGGCGACGGGCATGTTACTCGTATTCGCGATCAAGACCGTGCGCTGCATGAGGGGATGGCCTGTTTTCGGATCTTTGAGTTCAGGGAATGTGACGAGGACTTCTGTCATCTCGTTGCCACGTTCACCGCAACCGACATAGATGATGATGTCCGCATCGCACCATTTCGCGAGCGCTTGCTGCGTGACGGTCTTCCCTGAGCCGAACGGCCCGGGGATAATCGCCGTTCCCCCTTTCGCGACGGGGAAGAGCGTGTCGATGATGCGCTGGCCGGTGATGAGTGGCGTGTCGGGAGCGAGTTTGCTTGCTACCGGACGTGGGATGCGTACGGGCCAATCGTGAGCGAGGCGGAGCGGAGTTTTTGTTTTTCCGACGACCGATCCGATCTCATCCGTGACGGTGTACTCGCCTGCGCGCAATCCGGAGATCGTGCCAACGGTGTTGGGTGGGATGAGGATGCGGTGCTGGAAGCCTTCGAACTCCTGCACCGTGCCGATGATTTCTCCGCCAGTTACTTTCGTGCCGTCTTTCATCGTCGGAATGAACTTCCATTTCCTTTTCAAGTCCAAACCGGGAAGTCGAGCTCCACGCGTGATGAAATCGCCGGATGTTGCGCGCAACGATTCCAGCGGTCGCTGGATACCGTCGTAGATGGTGGAGAGCAACCCAGGGCCGAGCGTGACGGAGAGCGATTGACGTGTCCCTACGACAGGAGCTCCAGGCGCGAGACCGCTCGTATCCTCGTACACTTGGATGACGGTCTTTTCCCCTTGGAGTTGGATGACTTCGCCAAGTAAGCGCTCTTTTCCGACGAGGACGACTTCGTACATCTTCGCGTCGATCCCGGTCGCGATGGCAACAGGACCTGCGATACGCACAAGCGTCCCTTCGGATGTAGTATGCGATGAAGGAATCGGTCCTTTCATCGTCGCTGTACGCATAGGTACATGCTTCTTCTTTTTCGCCTTCGCGGGAACGCTGCGTCGCACTGCTGTTTTCTTCGTGATCTTGCGTTTTGCCATTTTTCTGTCAACCCTTTGCCATTAAGTCTACGCCGAGCGTTCCGCGGATAGCGCGGCGCATACGATCGGCCTGCGCTGTGTCGTCAGCGCTGATAGTGATGATGATAGGATCCGTATTCGTCTCAAGCCACGCGCGATCCTGCGGCGCAACATCTTTGACGAGCGATTCTTCGATAATAAGGAGCGTTCCTTTCGGAGCTGCTCGTGCGTGCGAGAGCGCAGACTGCGCACTCGTCGCGAGCACGGTCTTGACTCCTGCGAGCGCGAAACCGGGGAGGAAAGCGGATGTGCCGATGGCGAGCAGCTCCATCAGTTCACCACCAGGCGTTCGCGCACGAACGCGTCATCAAGGCCTAAGCGCTTCGCTTTCACGAGCAGGCGCAGGTTCACCGCTTCGATGCCGCGCTCGGCGACATAGCGCGCGAGGATGCCCGGCCCCAGCGGGTCTGCGCGGCTCAAGCGCGCGAGTGCGCGCAGCACTGCGCGGTTGACTTCCGCTTCGATACGCAGCGGCGCATCCGCCCCTGCCGCGAGTGTGCGCGTTGCTGCTTCGCGATAGCGCGTCGTACCAAGGACACGGAGTGCGTCCGGCATATCCTTCGCCGTTGCGAGCGCACGCAGCACTGTACGCGAGAGTGTTCCACCACGTGACATGCCTGCAAGCGCGCGGTCGACGGGCACATGATCGCGTGAGCAGCGCAGCGCGCGTGAGATATTGCGCTCGTCTGCAAGCAGTGCGCCCGAGCCGTCTTTTGGCAGCGGATGTTGTGCTCGTGCGCGCTCAAGCGCATCGAGGATTTCCGCAAGCGTATCGCCCACATGCGCGATCGCCGGGTAGCGTTTCGCTGCGATGCGTTTGAGCTCTTCTAGCGTTTTCGCTGCCGCGAGCGGCGCTACTGGGTAGATACCTGGTCGTGCGAACGTTTCGAGCGCGTGCGCTGCTCCGACGCCCCCAGCGATGCCTTCTGCTGCGACGCGTACGTTCCAGGCATCGTTCGCTCGACGGAGTTCATCGATAAGCGGCGCGAATCGTGGGCTTGCGATATGGGTGAGAGATGCAAGGGTCCTGTCGGAATTGCGTGCGATGACGCGGTCAAGCGCTTCGAGGTCGTCGAGATTACGCACGCCCAGCGCATCGACGTCCTGTCGGTACGCGCTCGCTTGGAGATGGCTGAGCACTTCCGCGTCGCTCATGCGCAGCAATCGCTCGTACTCTGCCGATTTGAGCAATCGCCCGCGCATCGCGTGGAGGCGCGCTGCCGTGTATGCGTCGTCGACGTCGATGGTCATCGCGACTTCCTCCGTTTTGTCGCTGCTTTGCGTTTGACGGGTTCCTTCGTTCGCACGAACAGGATTTCTGCGACATCCGCTTCGCTCGCCACACGTGCGCGATCCAGGATGGCGTCAAAGCGCATATCGACCGTGACGGTGCCGCCATTCCCGTGCGCGAGGAAGCCACCGTTCCCCTCGATCGCACCGCGCACTTTCGCGCCTAGCCGTTTGGCCGCACTCCGTACTATCGCAGCATCTTTTTTTGTCGGCGTGATCGCTTCGATACGCATGAGTTTTCCTGTACGCTCAAGCGCTTTGACGAGGAATGTTCGTCGCTGCGCGATGCCCATCTTCGCGATGCGTTCCTTTGCCGCCGCATACGTCTCATCGATGAGCTCTCGTTTCTTCGTGAGCACCGCGAGTCGCGCATCGCGTTCTGCGCGCGCCGCTTCCTTGCGTTGTTCCTCGTCATGTCGCCGTTGCGCTTCAGCGACGAGCTTGTTTCGGCGGTCTCGCAGCAATCGATCCGTCTCGGACTCGAAGAGGGTGACGCTCTGGTGCGTCTCGTTGTCGATGCGCTCCGCTTCCCGGTGCGCGTCCACGATGATCGATGCTGCGAGCTGTGTGATATCCATTGTTCGCTTATCCTCCGATGAGCCCGCCGCCGGCGAGCAGCAGGTATGCGATGACGAAGCCGAGGATAACGAGCGTTTCGGGGATGACGGTTAAGATCAATCCCTTGACGAACAGCTCTTCCTTCTCCGCCATCGCGCCGATTGCGGCCGATCCGATGGACTTCTGCGCTATCGCTGCTCCCACTGCCGATCCCGCGATCGCGATCGCCGCGGCAATGCCTACTAATCCAGTTCCTACGTCTACCATTGTGTCTCACCCAGTATCGTGTTGTTGTGTGATTGTGATATCATACGGTTGCCTCAGGGGTGCCAAACGGTTTGTACGGCACGCCCCCGCCTTCGTAGAATTTCAGGAAAAACTCGGCGTAATGCAGTCGCAACGAGTGAAGGAATGGGTCCAATAATCCCAGCGCGAGATTGATCGTGTGCCCAATAAGTAAGATGAGGACGCCGGCGATGATGCCGATGCCGCCCCCAGCGACAAGTCCGCCGCCGATCGTATTGACGACGAGCGCCAAGTACACGCTTGCGAGGCCGATAGCGGCGAGACGCAAGTAGCTCAGGATGTGCGTGACGAGCGTGGGTAGTTCTACGAGACCGACGAGTCCCTCACCCCAACCGATAGCGATGACGCCGAGGCCGAACGCGAGAAGACCCCACGGCCATCCATAACCGAAGAAGGTGAGTATCGCTGCCGCTTCGACTGCAAACCAGCCCCCCTTGTGGAGGAGCCCGAAGACGATACCGTGCTCGCGCGATGCGGTGATGGTGCTTAGGAGCAAGCCGAGATTGACATGCAATGCGCCGAATGCGAGCGCGATGATGCCTACCGTCTGTGGGTCCGCGCCGCGATGCAGGAGGTGTGGCAAGTGATACGTCGCTATTTGCTCAAGGCCGAACACTTCTCCAAACGCGATGCCAAAGAGGATCGCGCTCGCTGCGCTGATGCCGACGATCTCTGCAAACGGTTTAAGCGCAGGCTTTGTGCGTGCGACGATGAAGGCGAGCGTGATCAGGATGAGGCCGTACCCGATATCGCCGAGCATGAACCCGAAGAAGATGGGGAATGTGATGGCCATGATAGAGGTCGGATCGATCTCACCATAGCGCGGGAGCGAGTACATCGAGAGGAGCGCTTCGAAACCGCGTGCTGGGCGGGGATTCTTGAGTAGGATAGGCGCGTTCTCTCCCGCGTCGGCGATGTCGGCGACATAACGGATATGCTGTTCATCGAGTTTTGCCCTGAGTTTCTGTGTGTCCTTGGTCGGCACCCAACCGCGTACGATCTCCACACGTTGCGTCGCGCCGAAATGCAGGTGCGCTTGCGCTTTGAGGAGTGCTAGGGAGAGATCGCGTTCCGCTGCGCGAAGAAACGGCGCTTGCGAGGCGATGCTCGCGATGCCGTTGCGCTCTTGCGCGAGCGCGCGTTCAAGCGCCGTGATCCGCTGATGCACATTCGCTTGCGCTACTTTGAGCGTTCCTTTCTCGCCTGTGAGCGGTGTAAGGTCGGCAATCGCGGCGCCTGAGGATTTCAGATGATTCGATGCCGCTTCGAGGTCCTGTCGTCGGACGAAAAGGAGCGATGCGTGCTTTCCGATGTAGCGCTCAAGCGCGGTCGGTTCGAGCGCGACCGTGGCGCGTACTTCAGGACGGTCTGTGTTGGTGATGAGGATAGCTGTTGTCGTTCTCGAACCCGTGAGCGCGTGGATATCGCCGTCAAACGGCGGGAGAATGGTCAGGAGCTGCTCTCGCTTTTTCATCACGGTCAATTCCGTGTTCATCTCCGTGATCGCGCGCTCATGCTCAGCGACGCGCTCTGCGATGGCGCGCACCCGTGCTGCGCTCTCGTCAAGGGTGTGTGTGTTCGTCTCGGGTGATACTGAAGCAGCCTCCGCTCCTATCGCGCTGAGCAATGCTCTGGTCTTTATGAGATCGGTCGCGAGGTCGCTTGCTCCTTCGTCAGGAAGTCCGATATCAATCGTGTGAGTGTTCACTTTGATCTTCGGATCGTGGTCTTGGATATGGAGCGCTTTGAGATCAGCGAGTACTTGCACCGCGCGACGCGCATCCGTTTTCGGCACGAGGAGTGTACACTCGCTCATGCGTTCAGGACGCAGCATCGAAGTCCTCCATGATGCGCTTGATCGCCGCCTCTTTGTTGCGCGCTGCGAGTGCGGTAAGAAACGCAGTATTCACGCTTTGGCGCTTGGATTTCTGCGTACGGTCGTCCGGTGGCGTGATAGCCTTCATACGGAGTTCGCGTACTTTTTGGGCATCCGCGACCGCTTGGTGAGCGCGCTCTTGGGCCTCTTTGAGGATACGATCCGCATCGGCTTCTGCCCGCAAGATGATAGATACATCCGCACCCACCTGGAAACTCACCCCTTCTCCTCGTAAAACCGTTCTGGGCCTTTATAAAACTTCTCTTCTTTTCCCGTCGGTGACCTCGTCGACATTCCACGCAACATTTATAAAGGTCCAGACGGTTGCCTTCCTGAACGTGCCCTCTGACTTCGAGACGTGCGTTGTGGATCAATAATGGGACTTCCTATCGTCAACGGCACGCCCGCGGAAACTGCCTTGCCTGCGACTGAGCACCAGATGCCAGGAACAGCGGTGCCTCACGAGCAGGAACGCGACCAGGTACACCGCAATCTCGCCCGGGTCAAGCGCAAGATCGGTATCGTTTCTGGAAAAGGTGGCGTCGGCAAGACGTTCGTTTCCGTCAATCTCGCGCTCGCGCTCGCGGCCGCCGGGAAAAAGGCAGGTATCCTCGATGCTGATGTCGATTGCCCGAACGTGGCGCGATTCCTGAACTTGCGCGATTTGGCGCTCAGCGGCTCGGCCGAAGGGCGTATCGACCCGCTCGAGCACCGTGGCTTACGCATCGTGAGCACGCACTTTCTGACGGACGACCCGAAAGCGCCGATGATCGTGCGCGGACCGATCAAGCACAAGGTACTCGCTGAGCTTTTGGGCAATGTCGAATGGGGCGCGCTCGATGCGCTCATCCTCGACTTGCCGCCCGGCACGGCCGATGTACCGATGAGCGCGATGCTCCTCACGGGACTCGATGGCGTGATCGTCGTCACGACCCCGTCCAAAGAATCGATCATGGACGCGCGCAAGAGCGCGCTGATGGCAAAAGACCTCGGTGTGCCGGTACTCGGTATCGTCGAGAATATGGCGGGCGATGTGTTCGGCACCGGGGCCGGCGCACAGCTCGCGACCGAACTCGATGTGCCGTTTTTAGGCTCATTGCCGCTCTCGCGGGAAGCACGCGAGCTGTCCGACAACGCGCGCAGCGCGTTTACGGATTTGCCTGCGTTCGCGGAAACTGCACGCGCGATGGTTGCAGTAACGGTAGGCGAGCGGCCGGATGCGCTCGAGATAAAGAAACGATCCTTCTGGAACAGGATCAAGGAATGGTGACTCACATATGACTCCTTGGAAAGTTGAATATGACCGCGAGAACTGCATTGGCGCTGGCGCTTGCGTCGCGACGAACGCGGAATGGTGGAGTATCGATCAAGACGGGAAAGCGACGTTGAAATCCGCATCATACAATCCCGACAAGAAAGTCTGGACGCTGGAAATTGCCGAGGCGGACGTGCAAAAGCAGATGGATGCCGCAGGCGTGTGCCCGGTGACGGTCATCCACGTGTTTGATCCGGACGGGAATCAGAAAATTTAGGATTTTTTACGATTTCTTTTTTCCTTCTCACAATCTCGCGATAACGGCGTCGGTGAATTCCGTCGTGGTCGAGGGTTCGACGTTTCCACGTTCTTCCGGCGTGAGGAGATCTCCCGTGCGCACTTCCCGCTCGTGGAGAACCAAGGCCACTGCTTCTTCGAGCGCATTGCCCTGATTCTTCTTGCCCATGTGGCGCAACATCATCGCTGCGGAAAGGAACATCGCGGTCGGGTTCGCTTTGTTCTGGCCTGCGATGTCAGGTGCGGTGCCGTGCACTGCTTCAAAGAGCGAACATTCTTCGCCGATGTTCGCGCCCGGAACCATGCCGAGACCGCCGACTGTCGCTGCTGCACCGTCCGACATGATGTCGCCGTACAGGTTCGGCATCACTGCGACATCGAACCGCTGCGGATTGAGTACGATTTGCTGATTGAAATTATCGACGAGCATCTCTTCAGGTTGAAGGCTCGGATATGAGAGTAGCACGTGGCGGAACTGTTCGAGGAAGAGTCCGTCCGTGTGCTTCATGATGTTCGCTTTCGTGACGGCGGTGACTTTGGTACGGCCGTTCTCGAGCGCGTGTCTGCACGCGTACTCGATGATGCGCTTGCTCGCAGCGGGGGTGATGGGTTTGATCGCGAATGCCACGTCCTTGTCGAGCGGTTGTACTCGGTTACCATTGATGAATGCGCGCAGGTGCTTTGCATCCTCGGAACCCGATGCGAACTCAATACCCGCATAGAGATCCTCGGTGTTCTCACGGATGATGACATAATCGATTCCTTCCACTCTGCGCAATGGGGAAGGGACGCCGATGTATCGTTTGATTGGACGGACACACGCGTACATATTCAGGATTTGACGCATCGCGACATTCACGCTGCGGTACCCTTTGCCGATGGGCGTGCCGGTAGGGCCCTTGATGCCGACGAAATTCTTTCGAAGGCTTTCGAGCGTTGCGTCAGGCAATGGTTTGCCGAACTTCGCGAGTGCGTACTCGCCCGCTTCCTGCTGATCCCATTCTATACGCACACCGGTCGCTTCCACCGCACGCTGCATCTGCGGCACGATCTCTCTTCCGATGCCGTCACCAGGGATGACGGTGATGCGGTAGGAGTTCGGGAGTGCGATGATGCTTGGGGCTTGCGCGAAGGTGGGTACCATTTTAGGTCTTGGGAGTCCGTTCCCGGTTAAAAGCTTTCAGGTCGGTTGTCGACGGGAGAATTCTGGAAGGGATATGTTCGACATTCTGAGAAGGCCCTCATCTTGTAGCGATAATCGTTCCATTTTTCGTGATGGATGAGAGAATGGTCTTTTCGATTTTCACTGTGAATCCTGCGTTTTTCAAAAGTGCAATCAGTTCTTCTTTTCGATGTGTTCCTGGGAAATAATCATGGTATTCGAGATGCAGATTCTGGATGCTCTTGAGTATCTTTTTTTCGAGCGAAAGGAGTATTTCGTATTCCATTCCTTCCACATCTATTTTCAGCAGGTCAATGCGAGTGATGTTCTTTCGACGTAAAAGATCAGGAAGTGGGGTGCTGTGCACAGAGATGAGGTCGCCAGGAGCTTGCGCGATACCTGACGTCGCTCCTGGATTCGTGCTGTTGCGATGGAGGATCAACATGCCCGGTGTTTTCGCAATCGCTGTGCTTTCAGCGATTGCTCTGATATGATTACGCTTGAGATTCTCGATGAGTTGGTGATAGTTCGACGGTTCTGGTTCGATGGCGATGAGTTTCGCGCCAGGACATTCGCGTGCGGCACGGATGCTAAACGATCCGATATGCGCGCCGATATCAACGATGATGGGTGATTTCGTTTTTGGCCACGGAATATCTGTGCGTGAGAACATCTCCTCGCTTACGTACTGATCGGATGTCCCTTTTCGGCAGAGGATGACTTTGTCTCCGTTTCGATACTCGTAGACAGAATGTTTGCCAAGACCATCTCGCCACGCGATGAGCCGTACAATGCCGTTGACTATGTGTTCAGTGACTCGCACGCGTCTATCACTCGTGAGTGTAGTTCTTCTCTGCTTGATCCCAGTTGAGGACATTCCACCAATTTTTCACGTAATCTGCTTTACGATTTAAATATGACAAGTACATCGCGTGTTCCCACAGATCCAATCCGATCACCGGCGTTTGTCCCTTGCTCAGCGGGCAATCCTGGTTCGGCGTCGTGACGATCGCGAGTTTCTCACCGTCTTTCACGAGCCACGCCCAGCCGCTTCCAAATACGCCAATGGCTGCGGCCGTGAACTCTTCTTGGAACTTCTCCATGCTGTCCCACTGCTTGATGATCGCGTCTTTGAGCGTGCCGTGCGCGTGCGTGTCTTTCTTCAACAGCTGCCAGAAGAACGAGTGGTTCCAGTGGCCGCCGCCATGATTGCGTACTGCAGTGCGGATATCATCGGGAATCTTTGAGAGGTCGTGGAGCAATTCCTCGACCTTTTTCGTTTTGAGTTCCGGATGCTTCTCGAGCGCCGCGTTGAGCTTGTCCACGTACGTCTGGTGGTGCTTCGTGTGATGGATCTCCATCGTCTTCGCGTCGATGAATGGCTCGAGCGCGTCGTATGCGTATGGGAGTTTAGGAAGCGTATGCGTCATAGGGAAATCACCTGATACTATGGATGGCTTCGCCGTATAAAAGGTTTCGGGCCATATAATGGTCTTTTTCCGGCTCGAACCGGAAGATTTCCGGAATTGTGCCAAGAACGCATTTCTAAGACTGCTCGACGATATGAGGATGCCGTGGGATATCAGTATCGTCACACTCGAAGACGATCGCGGTATCTTCTACAAGGTCACACGACGGGTGCCGGAGCTTTCGATCGCGGAGACGCGCGTGTACCGCTCGCGGACTTCCGCGATGCGCCGCTTGAAATCTTGGTTGCGGGAAGCGCGGCGAAACGATCTCGGAGCGTGGCGATGAGTTGCGGTTGCGCATACGAATAGATGTCGGGAATATCAAGATTCAGGATGCGTTTTCGTAAATACTCTGTTGGGAAGAGTCGCGCGATCTCTTTTCTTTGCGCGTCTTCCATGACGAGAACTACTTCTGCCCACGCGATATCCTCGACGGTCATGAGATTGCCGTAGATGCCGCGATAGCGCGTCTCATGATTTGTTTCGAGAAGCTCTGCGGCAGTGCGGCTGCGATGGCGGCCTTGATTGCAGACGCAGAGGATGCGCATAGAATCGTTTCGGTGTTGGGGAGGCACATAAGCGTTACGGTCGTACGGAGGAAAACTTAAGAGCGCATTGGGACTCCCCTCACCCATATGGCTGAACCCCGAACTATCGCCCTCATCGCCGGCAGCGGACTCGCAAAGGGCCTTGAAACTGTGCTTGAGGATTTCAATAGCGTCGAGAATCTGAAAAACAAGTTCGGTACTGTTTCGAAAATCTACTGGGGTACGTTTAATGGAAACAAAGTTTTCATCCTTCCACGCCACGGCGAGACAAAAGATGGAAATCCACAGCGCTCGCCCGCTGAGCTCGTGCACACGCGCGGCTACGAAGCGAACATTTGGCAGTTGTGTATAGATGAGGTTACTGAAGTATACGGTTTTAGCGCTGTCGGTTCACTCGATCGCGATCTGCCGCTTGCGAGCGACGGGGTGTTTGTCGTCCCTGTGAGCTACGGCCGAGGGTTCGCAGCGTCGCAGCACTCGTTTGGTAAGTGGGCGAAGAACGTCCATCCGAACATGTCGAAACCTTTCAACGAAGAATCCTGCAAGGCACTTGTCAAGGCGATAAGACG
>CAZIKW010000005.1:19960-35328 GCA_964540015.1 uncultured Methanosarcinales archaeon
TGCCAGCCGACGCTCGATTTCGGCGGCAGAGGCCGCTCCGGGTATCAGACTCCCCCCCGCATGGTGGGTTTGAACGGTATCGACGGCCTGTACATCTACAACGGCGGCGACGCATTCGAGACGCCGCATGAAATTGCAGCTATTGACAAGTTCTACAGCTATGCGCCGTTCCCCCGCCTCGTCGGTATGACGACTGTCCCTGAAGCGCAGTTGTGCGCGCAGATGGGTATCCCTTTCGCGGCATTATGCTCGAACGTGAATTACGCGGAAGGATTGAGCAAAGAAACACTTGTCAGCCACGAGCAGACGCTCGATGTGATGGGTATTGCTGCGCCGATGATCGTGAAGATCGCGAAGCAGCTCCTGCAAGATCGTCTGGGTTAATTCTTCCCGATGCGGCTATGATCGCCTAAGAGCAGAGATCCTTCGACTTCGAGCACTTCGACGTGCTGGCCGATGATCGCGTGCGCGAGCTTGGATTTTATGATCTTGCTGCCCTCATCGACAATCGCGTCTTTTAACGCGCTGTTCTCGATACGGACATTCGGACCGATGGAAACATCAGGGCCGATGACACTGTCGGTGATGATTGCGGTGGAGTGGATGGCGACTGGGGGAATGATTTTCACTCCAATTCTTGCTTTCGGTTTCTCTCCACCAGTTTTACGCAACAAGACGCGGTTCGTCATGAGCGTCTCTTCGGTCGTACCGGTGTCGTACCATCCGTTCACAGGCAACACTTTGAGTTTCGCGCCGCGCTCAATCATGCGCGCGAACGCGGTCGTGAGATAGATCTCGCTTGTCTTCGGAGTCGTCTTGTACGCGTACTTGATGCCTTCGATAAGCGCCTTGTTATCCTTGATGTAATAGACACCGATATTCGCGAGCTTGGAGACGAAGGTTTTCGGTTTCTCGACGATTTTCGTCAAGTGACCGCTCTTATCCGTGACGCAAACGCCGAAGCGTTCCGGATCGGGGACTTCTTTCGCCCAGATGATACCATCGTCGTTCGTCTTTTTGATAACGGAGAGATCGGTATCGAAGATCGTGTCGCTGAAGATAATCAAGACATCAGAATCGAGCGCGCGTTTCGCGGACCAGATAGCGTCGGCAGTGCCGAGTTGAGTCTTCTGCTCAACGAACGAACATTTGAGTTTCGGATAGCGTTTCTTGATGTACTCCTCGAAGCGCCCCTTGAGATGGCCTGTGACGAACACGATTTCCGTCGGTTTGAGCGGCGCTACTTTTTCGAGAATGTGATCGATGACGGGTTTTCCCGCGACCGGTAGCATCGATTTGGGCGTCGTGTGCGTGAAGGGGCGCATGCGCGTACCCTTGCCTGCGACGGGAATGATGACTTTCATGGTGATGCTGTCGCTCCGGCGATTTATAAATGTGCAGTATACTCTTTTCCTTGCTATTTCGCGCCTTCCCAGAACTCCTGCCAGCAACGGCGGTATTGCTGTGCGAGTTGTTCTGAGGTTATGAGCACGGCCTTTGGTGTCTTCGTCCATGTGACGATCGCGAGCTTGTCGCGGAAAATGCTTGTATCAGGCGGTATCGTGTTCGTCGTCGTGCGCAAGTTGATGGTTTTGCCGTAGATCCTCTTTGTTTTGGAGGTTGTTTGCTGAATGCCTTTCGCGATGATTCCTTTCGCTTTGAATCGCGCGTGCAATGGCAGATAGACGAGTTTCGCACGTTGCTCCTGGTCATGCTCTTCAGCATCGAAATAGAGGAATTCCTCTCCTCGTCTGGCGTCCTCGATCATATCAAAGAACATAGCTTGGATGCCTGCAATGCCTTCGTAGATCTCGGCGCCTTCCTGTACAGACAATGTTTTTCTCGCGAGCAACTGAGGCAATGCCTTCTCGAAACGCGCTTTGCGTTGCTCGAGCAGATCGCGCAGCGCGGTCGGGCTTGTCGCGGCATAGCGATTGTGCTTGCCGATTTTGACTGACGTGAGGAGGCCTTTCGCTCGGAGGCTATGGAATGCGTGGAAGACGACGGACGGTTGGAGTCCTGTCTTCTCAATGACCGCTCCCGATTTCGTCTTATCGAGCTCGAGGAGGGCGAGATAGACTGCTGCCTCTGCAGCCGTAAGGCCGACGTCTTCAAGCAGTGCTATTTCCATTATATTCTCTTTTTTAGGAGAACTGTTTATTATATTTGCGTTCGCCTCTCTACCGGGCACAAGAGGTGAAATCCAATGACCAAAACTCCCTTGAAGAAGACCCTCGCAACGCTGCTCACGAGCGTTTCGCTTATCGGCTGCAATATCGAACAGACGCCTGCCCAAATCACTCAGGCTCTCGCAAGGGAATCTCGTGTGCCTGTACGCTGCGCCTGGAACGAAACGGAGTACGATTGGTGTCAGCTCATTGACCTTGATGGAGACGGACATGTAGATGTCGTGGAAGGCGGTATGAAACAAGCCTTGTTTGCCGTTCCCGGCGCCGGGGAGAAAATCGGCGCGTATCCGTTGTTTTACGATAAGGCAAAAGAGATTACTCCGTTGCTCCAACAGCAATTTGACGATGCGTACCGTGCAGGACGTGGAGCTGCGCAGGCGATCACACAAGCGTACACGTTGAGATGATTTATAAACGCCAATTGACTCCTGTATACCATGCACGGCCTCCTCCTCATCAAGCCCGCGAAGACGGTCCTCGTCGACGGCGTCATGCGCACGCTTGCGGACCACGAGCAATGGTACTTGCCGGACGCGTCGCGCGACTTCCATTGCCAGATCGGCGTCATCCCGAAAGATAAACTGAAACCTGGCGCGGTCACGATCAACGGCGTTGAATTCCTCATCTTGCCTGCGCTGTACGCGGATCGCGCGAAGAGCATCAAGCGTAAGGCGCAGATCATCACGCGCAAGGATGTGGGTTGCATTACGGGCCACTGCGGCTTGACGAAGGATTCGATCGTGGTGGAGAGTGGTGCTGGATCTGGCGGGAGCACAGTGCTCTTTGGCGCGCTTGTGCGCCATGTGTATAGCTACGAGATCGAGCAAGAATCGGTAACGCTCGTGCGCGAGAACGTCGCGCGCGTGGGACTCTCGAACGTCACTGTGACGCACGCGGATTTCTATGCGCCTGAAGCCATCCCGACGCACGAAGCGGATGTGGTGCTCTTGGACTTACCCGAACCTTGGCGCGGTGTCGAGAACGCCATTCGCGCGGTGAAGCTCGGCGGGTATGTTGTTGCATATACGCCTTCCATCATCCAAGCGGCGAAGTTCACGAACACCTTGCCCAAAGAGCTCTTGCACGAGCGCACCATCGAAGTGATCGAGCGCCAGTGGAAAGTGCGCGGTGACGCGGTGCGACCGGATTCCGAAGGGATAGGGCATACAGCATTCTTGACGTTCACGAGAAAGATACGTTAGACATCTATACTATGCCCGTCATCAAGCGGGACCATCTTGATGCCTGAGGTACCGAGCACGCTTGCTGGGAACATCCCCATACGTGAGCGGATCTGCGCAGCCAGTACACCATCATGGACTGGGAAACAAACGTGCGGTTTGACGGTGAGCGCGTATTCAATCGCTTCAGATATTTTCATCCACGGTCCGGCGACAGGTAATGCGAGTACGCGCACAGGTTTTGTCGGTACGGTAAATGCGTCACCTGGATAGAACAGATGATTGTGAATAAGGTATCCCGTATTCTCGACGCGAGGCATGCTGTGATGCATTTCCGCGTGCTGCGTGCCGAATCCTTCAAACGATATGCCTTTGATTTGCGTGTGCATGCCTTCAGTGATGATTTTCGCGGCAATCTGCTTTTCATGGAGTATTTTGTGAACGGCAGTATTCGTTATGACCGTCGCGTGTGGATTGTGCGAGAGAACTTCGACGAGCGATTCGACGTGGAGATGATCGCTGTGCTCGTGCGTGATGAGGACGATATCGATATTTTTGAGATCGTTTTGCGCAGTTGAGAGTATTCCCGGATCGGTGAGGATGCGCACACCTGATTCTTCAAGTAACAAGCAGCAATGGCCAAGCTTCGTGACGTTCATCTAACGCCTCCAAATAGCCCAATCATACAAAACCCAAGCGACAACGAGTGCGATGACGAAACCGGAAACGCTCGTCGCCACGTTCTGTTTCAGGTACGCAAACATCAGGTTCTGCACCTGCGCGCTCACCCAACCCATCACGAAGATGCCGATGATGAAGATGGGGAAGAACCAGAATTTCTTGCGGAACGTGGGCTGCTGCTTATGGCGGCCGAAGAACCACTTTCCGATTCCACCGACGAACAATAATCCGAGCGTCGTCAATGTAACCGCGAGCACGAAGACAACATACTCGAACGGGGTCGCTATCGCGGGAATTGCCATTACCTCATCATCCCGTGACGAGGTTCTTAAGGATTTCGCCGATATGCGATGTGGTCTGGGCATCGATCGGATGCCGGAACGCTTCTTCGTAGAACTCGCGAGCTGACCGCTGTTCGCCTTGGCCGAGCCTGAGGGAATCCGCTTGGCTCTTTTCGTACACGCCGACCACTTGACGGCATTTGCACAGATCCAAAATGCGCTCAGGATAGAGATCAGCGCTCTCTTCCCAGTGCGGCGTCCGGTATTCCCAGACGGAACCTTCCCGCTCTTCAAGCGTCACGAGCGGCCAACCATCGTTCGTCTGCGCCGCGGTAGGATCGAGGATGAGGACCCCGGTGCGTTCCGGCATGACGAAAGGTAGGGTGATGTACGTGTGATCATGGGTCTGCGACCTTGCTGCTGAGGCCATCGGGTAGTTGTGCTGCCAGAGCGAGAGGAGGACATTGTGGCTCGCGCGACCGCACCAACGGTACGGAAAGTCGCTTGCGACGCGGGATGCGCGAGCATAGTGGGCAAGACCTATCGCGTGGATGATGCTCTTATGCGCTGCGAGTTCGATGCTGTTATGAATGTTCAGCGAGCAAGGCGATCGTATGTCTTCATAGCGCTGAAGAATATCGATGACGGTTTGCGTGTTGTAGTAGCGATCGGAAAAGGTAGGGCATAACGCGGTGATCATCGCTTCTGGCGCGGTGCGTAGCGCGTGTTCCGCAAGCAGTTCCTCAAGGACTGCTGTCATGCAATATCACGCCCGGCGCTTCACAGCGAAGAATGCATGATCCTTTTCGAACGGCGCGAGCTCGCGGTAATCCACGATCGCGAAACCCGGGGTGTTCTCGAGTTTCTGGCGTACTTCCTTGAAGATCTCGCCGGGCGCTCTTGTCACGTCGATGGATCTCGCTTTGAGCGCGAGGAGTCCCATACCGCCGACTTTCAGGAACGCGCGGCAGTTGCGTAAGAAAATATCGAGCTGGTCTTTTTGCGCGATATCTTGAAAGACGACATCGGCCGCGAGCACACGCCATGCGTAGCTCTCCGGGAGCGATGCGTTCGCTAAGATGGGAATCATGTTCGGACGTTGCTCACTCAGGAACACGAGGTCGCGCGTGACGGTCGGCGCGATCTCTAGGCACTGCACGAGACCCGCGGGACCGACCATATCGCTCACGAATGATGGCGTGTAGCCGTGCGATGCGCCGAGGTACAGCACGACCGAACCATCTTTCAGTCCGAACTGCTGGCAACCGCGCGCGAGCGCTGCAGCGAGTTTGCTGCGACGCGGATCGAGCTCGCGGCATTCGACGCCTTGCACAAACATCGTCTTCTCACGGTCGAAGAACGTCTTCCCCGGCGTGAGGTTGCGCGTGACGATGCGGGGAGAGCGTCCCTCGATGATCATCGTGTTGGGTAGGAGGTCCGTCATCGTCTTCCACCTCGGTTCGAGCTGTTCTTACCATACGCGGGTTTGCGTTGCGGCGCACGCGCATAGCTGCGCTGCTCTTGACGCGGTGGCGCGCGGTCCTCGTAGGAATGTGCCGGCTTGACTCGATTGATGAGGCGGACTTCCTGCGCGCGCTGCTCGACTTTGATCGCGAGCGCGTCACCGATGTATTCGCCTTTGAAGCGGTCGACGCGCGCGGCGATGGCGATGGTGTCCGCGAGCGCGCGTGCGATGCGACCGCGGTCCTCGGGACGCGCGTGCTGGATGACTTGGTGATTGAAGATCACGCCGTGCTTGGGGGGCCGTGCTGCGCGATTGCGCAAGTGGCGGAATAGCGCGGTCTCCGCACCGAGGAGTTGGATCGTGCCTGCAGGCATCGACGCGAGCCGCGTGAGCGATCCCGCCATGCCTAAGAGTTTGGCGCCGATCGTGGCGCCGGCGACGCGCTTGAGGTTCGGCGTCTCGCGTGACATCGCGTCCTCGAGATATGCGACGAGCGCCGCGCGCTGGATATAGAGCGCGTGGACAGATGCCGCCTGCATGAGTATTGTTGAGAGATCCTGTTCATTGATCTCGCCGCCCATAGAGTTGGGCTGTTGCGCGGGTGCTTGGAGCACGGCTTCGATGAATGTCGGGTGATCCGTTATGCGGCGTTCCGTTTCTGGATCGTAGAGCGCGTACCAATCGCGCACGCGTTTGGCGAGTGTGTTCGCGACGCGGTCGAGTTCTTCCACTGCCGTGATCGCATGGATCAAGTGCGCGTCTGGTTTCACGCTTTCGCGGATCTGCTCTTTCGTGATCGCGATATTCGCTTCGCGCAAGAGTTGTCGCGCGTGCTCCGTATCGTGGAATTTCGCGAGCGCATCGAGGATGCCATCGGTATGCGTCGTCGATACGCGCGTGAGCAGCTGCTTGCCGTGCGCGACTGCGCTCTCGACGCTGTTCCCGGTGGCGAGAAGGTGCTCCATCAGCCTCCGGAAGCGCACATTTCGCTTATAAAGATGGTGGGCGGTTTCCGTGCCACCCGCATCCTTGCTTAAAACTTGCGCACAGCGCGCTCGCTTTGTGCGCAAATCTCGTTTTTGTCGTCGAGAAAATTGGTGGTCATGAATTTTTTCTCGCGTGTGTAGGAACACAATCTTTATATCCGGTTCGCGCCCTCACGACGACGGTGAGTGAATGGTGGGTGGAATCATCCTTCACACACTGCGTGTCCGGGTGGAGTAGGAGAAGAATTCTCTTCTTCACAACCCCCAAAACGTCCGTCGGACAACCATTCGGACACGCCCTTTTCCCTCTATCTCTGCACGGTGTAAGAGAAGACTGTATTATTCTGTTGAGCGCAATCAACTGCCGACGATTCAGAACCAATCCAAGACGCGCTGAATGATGTTGGGCTCAGGGCGTTGTTTCTCAAAGCGTGCTTTCGCTCGTGGTTGGTGCGTTCGCGCTCGTCGGTACGATCGTAACCATGTGTGGAGGCGTTGTTCGACATCTTTCGGTTCGAAGAGTTTCTCCTCATCCCGGAACGCTTTCGTGTGGCTGTGCGTCCGACCGCTCGTGCAATTGAATTTGTGCTTCTTGTGGAGCATCTCGTGGTACACGACGCTGTCGAGCACTTCTTGCGGAGCTGATTCCAGCGATCGGCTGATCATGATAGTGTCGGTCGCGTACGTGTACGTGCCCAGGAGATGGACATTATCGTTTCCCCACACGAGATTCGGACGCGTCATCATACCATTGAAGTAACGGTCGTTGATGCGATGGTAAGACGCTTCGAGTTGCGGATCCGTGTGGATGACGGGTGCGTAATCGCTCATCTTCTTGAGGAATGAATTGTAGAAATCGATATGCGGGCTTTTGATTTTGGTTTTATTCAGGCGATTGAAGAGGAGTTGCATCACGCCGATGCGCACTTCCGTCTCCGTCTCTTCGAACGAACGCGATAATGCGAACTCGATCACGCCACCGCGCTTGCGCACGTTCGCGTTGTAGCCTTTGAAGGCAGCGTGATAACGGATACGCAAGTCGTGGGATGGCTCGCGACCGTACAATTCGACGAACGCTTGGCGCGCTTCGGGGTGCATATGCGGTTTTCGGATGGGGAGCACTTTAAGTGGGTTGCGGAGGGTTACCGTTTCGCGGTCTTCGCGCCACACCATCGATCAAGCTCTCCCTCAACCCTACCCGCCCACTCCTTGACGGTTGTGAGGACTTGCGCTCGCAACTCACCGCGCTCACCGATACGATACGAATACTCATACCCGCCACCGTTTAGATTGTGCTGCCGGCGCTCCACGGCCTTTTTCTCTCGTAATCGCTTCATAGACCGTTGCACGGTGCTCAAGTCGAGTTTCGCGATTGCGGCGATCTCACTTGAGGTACGCCACTCTCGACGGGCGAGCATCGCTTCGAGCACTTGGAGATCTGCGCGCGTTAAACCAAGGCCGCACTTGATGACTTCACGAACATCGAGCTGTTTGCACGCAAAATCAATCATATGAGTCTCCTACCGTACGTTCGGGTTTTTATCATGTGCGTTCTCGAGTGCTTACAGGCGATCCAAGATCCGCTCTAGCGGGCAGAACCCTGTGATGGCGCTTTGCGCGAGGTTTACGCCGATGAACATCGTGGCGAAAAGCCAATATGGGTGGTGTGTGTAGCCGAGGAGGCTGGTGGTGAACACCATACTTCCGACGATGATGCGAAATGCTTTCTCTTTACGTACTTGTTGCATACTTCTTCCCTCCGTGGTTGTGTTTCTTTTTTAGTTGTGGCCCCGACTCAAGTAACGCGAATAATGCTGGCAAGACGAGGACGCTTGCTGCAAGCGCGAACAAGATGCCGATGGCGAGGATGATGCCCAGGCTACGCATGCTTGGCATCATACCAAACAAAAGCGCGAGAAAGCCGCCGACTTCCGCAAGCGCGCTTCCTGAGAGCCCGACGATGAGGAATTCCTGGAATTTCGCGATTGCTTCGTCCCGTGGGTATTGCAACAGGAAATCATCGTAGTAGTGATAGACGCTGTTGATGCCGTACGAGCTGCCCAGCGCCATGATCATCGCTGCTGCGACCATCGTCACGACATTCAGCTCGATGCCCAGATATCCCGTGACCCCAAGCGCCCACACGAGCGCGAACACCATGATCGCCATGCTGTAGAGGGTTTTCTTGAGGCTCCCGCGGTAGTGGATGAGCAAAAACCCAATCATGAGCGCGAAACTGATGCCGGTGATGCGTAGGAAATCAGCGATGATGACTTTGAACGTCGCTTGATCGATTGCTCCAAATCCTGTGACGCGCACGGTCAACCCGGGATTCTGCTCTTCAAGCGCGGCGATGGTTGTGTGGATGCCCGCGAGTACTTCACCGACCGTGTCGGCGCTCGCACCCGTATCTGCGCGAATCATGATGACACCGGTACGCATGTCGGCGCTCACGTAGCGCGCCCCGCGCGGATCATCGTGTGCGACGCGTACGAGTGTCGTGCGCTCACGCACCACGCCGTCGGGCGCGACCACGTCCGCGATGCTCATGACTTGGCGCACATCCTCAACTGTGCTGAGTGCTGCGGAGAGTTCCGTGATGTACTTCACACTCTGTGGGTCCATGAGATCGCTTGCTGTACCGTCGGCGGTAAGGACAACATAGAGCATGTCCGCGCCGAACTGTGATCGCATATCATTCATCACCCGAACCTCTTCGAGGTCCTGCGGGAGGACTTTCTCCAGACTCGGCTCGACGTTCTTGAGCAGCAACGGAATGCCTGGTACGAGTAGGACGGTGAGGATGAGTGCGGCGATAAGGAATATCCAGGGCCGTTGTGACTGCGCCTTGCCGATGCGATACCCGATATCGCGTAACGTCATCGTCATCGCCTCCCTAAGCGCTCGAGTTCGCGCTTCGTGCTCGCTGCTTTTTTATTCGGGGCGAGGGAAAGTTCTTGCTCGACGCCAAAACGGACGTGTCCCGTGACCCAGTAGATGGCTTTCTCTTCGATGATGAAGAGTGCGGGCAGACCGATGACGCTCAGAATGAACGCGAGTGTCGTGCCCATTGCCATGAGCAAGCCGAAGCGTCCCATTTCGGGCATTTGCCCTAGGGTGAATGCGAGGAATGCGAGACCTGTGACGATGGTGACGGTCGTGAGGACGTAGCCCGTGTTCGCCATCGTTTCCTCTACTGCGTACTCGAGTGTTTCGCCTTTCTTTCGTTCGTATTCGAACTTGTTGCGTAAGTGGATGCTGTAATCCACGCCGATGCCGATGACCATCGCGGCGACTCCGCCCGCAAGCGTGCTGATGGGCAGATCGAGATACCCCATCATCCCATAGAGCCACACGATAGAGAGGAGGATGCTCGCCATCGGGACGAATGCGGCGATGATGCTCCCAAAGACGATAGCGACGACGATAAAGACGAATAACGCGCTTAAGCGTTCGGTGAGTTCACGGTCGTGCTTGATGACTTCACCCAGGCGTTGTTGGATGACAGGGGTGCCCGTGATGTCGATGCGTACGCCTGCAGGTCTGCCGGCAGCATCAACGTCTTGCGCTATCGTGTCCGCGAGGAGGTTCATGCGTAAGTCATCGGCGCTGACATCTGCGGAGATGAGAATCGTCGTGACGGTGCGGTCTTCGTTCACGAACTGCTCGAGTTGTGCGCGCACACGCGGGTTGGCGATGATGGCAATGTACGTTTGTTCGTCGATGGTCGTGATGCCTTGCTGTCGCGCGGCCCCGTCGACGATATCGCTGTACGCGTCACTCGCGAGTACGAGGTCTTCGGCTGCGATACGTGTTTTGAGATCACGAACGAATTGGTACGTGTCGTACGAGAGGACGTCTTTTCCTGGTACTGCGCGCGCGTCGGGGTCGATGGTAAGAACAATGGCGAGCATATCTTGCCCGAGCCCAGCATCACGTAGGTCGTTAAACGCCGCGATCTCCTCCACATCACGCGGCATCATCTGCTCTAGTGACGCAACCGTGCGCACTTGCGCGATACCGCCGATGAGCACGACCGTGAGGACGAGGATGGCGCCGAGCGTCAGGAGTGGGTGGCGTACTTGCACGCCTGCGATGCGACGAAGGAGGTCCTTGTACCGGCTTGGTCGTTCCACATCGCGTAATCGTCCGGTCATGGTGTGTACTCCTTGTATGTCGTTTGTACTCTCACGCCTTTCGTTTTCGCCTGAGTGTGATGACGGCGCCAACGATGATGATGACGGCAAGGACGCCCGCGTACCACGGCCAGCGGTTACTTGCCGTGTCGGTTACGGTCAATGGCATCGCGGTCGTGTACGTGTACACGCTCGTATCACCTTCTTCGCTGTCGCCCGTTGCACGGACGAGGATGGTGAGGTCGTGTGTTTTGATTTCCGCATCACGGTCGACGAGAATGTGAAAGACTGCTGTGCCCTCTTCCCCTGGCGTGAGTTCACCGATATAGTCGGAGCGTACATCCATTGCGAAAGGTTGACTCGCACCTTTGAGGATGCGTGCGTCAACGGTGTCAGCAGTCTCTTCACCGACATTCTTGAACGTGACGCGTGCTTCGATCTCTTCACCAGCGCGACCGCGGGCTTCAGTGGCTATGACGATGATGTCTGGTCGTTTCTTCACGACAAAGGGGAATGACCCTTCTGTTTCGTGCTGATTACCGTCCATGTCTCGATACGTGAGGGTGTAGGGAATCGTGTACGACCCTTCTTTCAGTCCGCGGTCGGTGTCAAGCACGAACTCCACGTCTTGCGTCGCACCGGCGTCGACAACGCCTATGTGGCGTGCGTTCCCGTCCGCGTACGCGCTTGAGATGCCCTGCGGGTACGTGAGAGTGATTCGTACATCTTTGGCCAGTTTTTCGCCGCTGTTCGCGACAGACGCGTGGATGAGGATGTCTTTATCGCCCGAGCGTACGCGGCGCGGTTCGGAGATGGTGTTCGCTATCGCAAGTTGAATGCCTTCGCGTTTCACCGGCATGATGAATCGGAGGTACTGTTCGCCTTCTTGCGCGATGCCGTCACGGTACCATTGTCCGATGAGTTTGAACTCGTAGTCGCCGGCTGGCGCGGTGTCAAGTACTTTGACGCGGAATCGTTTGTTGTACACGCCGCCACGGGTGATGATGCCTTGCAGGTCATCACCATTCGCGTCCGTGATGAGGATGTGGTTTTCCGTGAGGGTGTCGTCTGCGCGTAAGGTGACTTTGAACGTGTATGCGGGGTTGCCGAGGCGTTGGTCATTCATTGTAGTACTTTCATCATGGAATTGCGCGACGATATCAACCGTGTCGCCGCTTGCGATGATCGCCGGGTCGAATTGGATATCATCCAGGCGTAGTTCGGCCGCCGCGTACGGCAGGAGGAGGAGTGTGATGATGAGTATGAGGGGGGTGCGCATGGGAGGTATCACCTATAACAGTACTGTGAGAAAGTAGCAGTAGTATTTAAGCGAACGCGAGTACTGCGCTCGTACGGGGAAAACAGCAGGAGCGTTGCGTTACTTTCGACGTTTAGTGACGGGAGACTTCTTTGTTTGCTTGGTGGTGCGCGTTTGCACTGTACGTTGTTTCTTGAGGAGATCCTTCACGAACGTGTCAAGCGAAGAGGAGTGAGGCCCCCGCATCGCGAGCGCATCACGTTCTTTTGGCGTCAGGATACGGATGTCTTCTTCTTTGACGGAACCACGTAACTTCTCGAGCTCTTGCAAGCCCCACTCGAGGCGTTGTCGGCGAAGGTGTTCACGGAGCGCTTCACGTGCGAACTCCTGGACACCGCCATATCCGGCTTCTTTGGCGAACCCCTTGATACTGTCGTGTAACTCCTTTGGCACCCGTGTGTTAATGAGTATTCCTGGCATGCTGGTGGCGAGTCTGGCACGTTTATATGTGTTGTCATCTGATATCATGTCTCATCAGGCCTCATAATAGGAATATCGGTGAAACACCGGAAATCCTTGATATTCTTCGTCACGAGTATATCTGCGCCATGTCGTTTCGCGATCGTTTTATGGAGTGCATCGGCGAAGTGCGTCTGGTGTGTTCGAACGATATCCTGAGCATGCGCAAGGTCTGGTGGCGTTTCTGCACAATAGTGGAGTTTTCCAAAACCCCGAAAGATCTCCACGAGCCATTGTGAGCCGTCCCTGAGTCCTTGATGCTCGAGCTCTTGCATTGTGTGCGCTGATATGAGAAGGTCGTGATGACACTCAAGAGCCGATCTCAATAGCGCGGTCGAGGTGAAGTCGCGGTCGAGGATATGATCCATAATCACATTCGTGTCGAGATAGAGGAGTGGCATCCGCGACTGGGCTCGTCACCCCTTCAAATACGCCACGCGAGGATGGGCAGTGATTGTGGTCTTAAAACGTCGAGAGTGATTGATCTGTTCTCCCACCGTCGGCTTTAAATATCCCTTCCGGTCCCTCATCGTCGAGGGAATGCCCCAATGGGAGTCATCGGTTCCGACACGCACAAGATCGATTCGGCTATGCGCCACAAGCTCAAACACTTTGTAAAAGAGCTCTCTACGTATCGCGGCCGAGGGACGGAACTCGTGACAGTGTACGTCCCTGCCGGGTACGATCTAAACGCGATCATCAACCAGCTGCAAAATGAGCAGGGGACTGCGGATAATATCAAGTCCAAACAGACGCGCACGAATGTAGTGGATGCGTTGGAGCGCATGATCGTGCACTTGCGTGGTGTTGGGAAGACGCCGCCGAATGGATTGGCTGCATTCTCTGGCAACGTGTCTGAGCGCGAAGGGCAGTCGGATGTGCGCGTGTGGTCGATGGAGATGCCGATCCCGTCCACGCAGCGATTGTACCGTTGCGATAAGGAATTCATTTTGGATCCTATCCGCGATGTGGTCGATCAGGAGAATACGTACGGACTGGTTGTTTTGGACCGTCGGGATGCGATGATTGCATTGCTCAAGGGGAAAACGATTATTCCGCTGGTGCAGACGCACAGCGAAGTTCCTGGGAAGCACAAGAGCGGAGGTCAGTCCGCTGTTCGCTTTGAACGCTTGCGTGAAGGGGCGATCGTCGAGCACTTCAAGAAGATCGCCGAGTACATGAAAGAGCAGTTCTTACCGATGGGGAATGATTTGAAAGGCATTATTCTCGGCGGACCTGGCGTGACGGTGAATCAGTTCTTTGCGACCGAGTATGTGACTGGCGAAGTGCAGCGCAAGATCCTCGGCACGAAGGATCTGTCGTATACTGGAGAATTTGGGTTGCAGGAGCTCTTGGAGAAGTCTGAGGATCTGCTTGCTGCGGAAGAAGTCGCTGAGGAGAAGAAACTGATGCAGAAGTTCTTCTATGAACTGTCGAAGGATACGGGGCTGGCTGCGTACGGAAAGAAGGATGTGCTGACCTACATCGGATACGGCGCGGTGGATACGGTGTTGGTGTCTGAAGATCTCGACGAGAAGGTGATTGAAGAGTTTGAGGCGGCTGCCGCGACGACTGGAGCGAAGATCACGTTGGTTTCCGACCAGACGCGCGAAGGCGTGCAGTTGCGCGAGATGGGGAAGATTGCGGCTATTTTGAGATATCCGATGCAGGCACATTAGATAGGTTTTTTCCGGCTTGGTCCGGAACTCTTCCGGATTTTCTCTCTGAACGCATTTGAAGCGATCGGTACTCGCGTGTTCTATGCGTTTATACCTGGACACGAACGTCATCGTGGATATTATCGAGGATCGTGATGCGCGTTCAGCCGATCTGGTGCTTCGTGCGTTCGCGTGCGAGCATGAGCTCGTGCTGTCTTCTTTGCTGGTGCGGGAGTTGACGAATATCGGGCACTCTTTAGAGAGCACCAATGTCCTCCAGTGGGTCTTACGGAAGAACAAGATTATCTTCGTCGATTACACTCCCGAAGAGGTTGTGGCTGCGCGTGCACTACCGACGCATCTCGCCGACGCAGTGCATTACGTGCTCGCTCGGCGACACGCTGACGCTCTCGTGACGCGCAATGTACGGGACTTCCCATTCACCGATATTCCCGTTGGGAAACCAGAAGAGTTCTGATATCTATCGATATCTATATATATCGTCTTTTCTTCCCCCCCTCGTATGACGGATCTCGTGGCGGTGCGGATGCAGCCAGAATTCCTGAGCCAGGTGCGCGTGGTGGCTACCGCACAGGGGTTCCTGAGCGTGCAAGAGTACGTGCGTGAAGTAGTGCGCCGCGACCTGTACCAGCACTATAAACGAGAACTTGACGCCATCATCGCATCGGCAAAAGGCAAAAAGACGAAAGAATTGACACGTGCCGAACGTGATGACTTGGCACGTCGGTTCATGCGTGAGAAGGAACAGTACGAGAAAGAGACCGCACACGTGGCAAAACCCGCCGACGCGTTCGCGCGGTATCAGAAATTTGATGAGTGGCGAAAGTCGAAAGGGTTACGGGATTAGCCGCTTGGGGATGCGCATCTTTGAGGAGGTACGTGTACGACTGGTGCGAGTGGGTGAGTTGTTGTTTTTTTAAACGGGTGCGCGCAGGATGATCGCTTGGGAAAGGGATGGATGGGGAAGGATGGGGTTGGTCATCCGGATTGAGC
>CAZIKW010000006.1:0-15255 GCA_964540015.1 uncultured Methanosarcinales archaeon
CTCGCAGGAGTTGATGGGCAACGGGTCTCAGGGGCTGTACGAAACCCAGTATACGAGGCCAGAACTTCGTAATCTCTCCTATTTCAACTTCAGAAGCATTGTCAACATTGAAGAGATCGAATCCACGAACGGATACGTCTATGACATCGCCGTCGAGGATAACGAAACATTCGCCGTTGGAGGCGGAAATGTTTTCGTGCACAATACGTTCACCATGGCGAACGTCATCGAGGCGCATAAGAAACCGACCCTCGTTCTCGCGCACAACAAGACGCTCGCGGCGCAGCTCTACTACGAGCTCAAAGAATTGTTCCCGAAGAATCGCGTCGAATATTTCGTGAGCTATTACGATTATTACCAACCGGAATCGTACCTGCCGTCTTCCGACACATACATCGAGAAGGATGCGCAAGTGAATGAGCGTATCGATAAGATGCGCTTGAAAGCGACTGCATCGCTTCTGAGTCGATCAGATGTGATCGTCGTCGCATCCATCAGCTGCATCTACGGTCTTGGCGATCCGAAATCCTATTTCGATATGAGTGTGCAACTTACGCGCGGCATGAAGATATCCCGCAATGATTTCCTCTCGAAAATGGTCGATATCCAATACAAGCGCAACGACGATGCACCGGTACAAGGAGAATTCCGCGTGCGCGGCGACACAGTCGATATCCGTCTCGGCTACGAGGATACGGTGTTGCGTGTCGCGTTCTTTGGCGATGAGATCGAGACGATGCAAGAACTCGATGCGATGAATCTCCATATCATCAACGAGCTCGAGGACACGACCGTTTTCCCCGCGAAGCACTACGTTATTTCGCCAGAAAAGCAGCAAGCGGCGATGGAGAAGATCAAAGAGGATCTCAACGTCCGCGTCGCAGAACTTGACGCGGCCGGAAATATTCTCGCGGCGCATCGCTTGAAACAGCGCACCACCTACGATCTCGAAATGATCGGGCAACTCGGATATTGCAGTGGTATCGAGAATTATTCGCTCTATTTCGATGGACGCACGAGCGGGCAACCGCCGTATTGCCTGCTCGATTTCTTCCCTGATGATTTCCTGATGATTATCGATGAGTCGCACGCGACGATTCCGCAATCTCGCGGTATGTTCCATGGCGATTGGTCGCGCAAAGCAGCGCTTGTTGAGCACGGGTTCCGTCTCCCCACTGCGCACGATAATCGACCGCTGAAGTTTGAAGAGTTCGAGCGGTACTTCAAGCACGTGCTGTTCGTGAGCGCGACGCCGGGCGATTATGAGAAGGCGAACTCAGGCCAAATCATCGAGCAGATTATCCGTCCGACAGGATTGCTCGATCCCACGATCGAAGTGCGCCCGATCACGGGACAAGTCGATGACCTGTTGAGCGAAATCAGAGTGACGGTGAAGAACGGCAACCGTGTCCTCGTCACCACACTCACGAAGCGTATGTCGGAAGAACTCACCGAGCATTTCGAAAAGGCTGGCGTGAAAGTGCGCTATCTCCACAGCGAAATCCAGACGCTCGAACGCACAGAAACCATCCGTCAACTCCGCGCCGGCACGTACGATGTGCTCGTCGGCGTGAACCTCCTACGTGAAGGCCTTGACATTCCAGAAGTGGAGCTCGTCGCTATTCTTGACGCGGACAAAGAAGGATTCTTGCGCACAGAACGCTCACTCATCCAGACACTTGGGCGTGCTGCGCGTAACGAGAATGGTCGCGCGATCCTGTACGCGGACCGCATAACACCGGCGATGAAGATCGCGATCGACACGACTGCCGCTCGTCGAGCAACACAGATTGCGCACAACAAGAAACACGACATTACACCGAAAACCATCAACAAGGCCGTACCACCGGCGGAAGATGCTGCGGCGCTTGAGAAGCTCGAAGGGAAGGATCGCACAGAACGTATCAAGATTGTCGAGAAAGAGATGAAGACGGCGGCAGCGAACCTCGATTTCGAACGCGCAATTCTGCTGCGCGATCAGTTGAACGCATTACTTGCATCGAAGAAAGATTCATAAATGCGGTTGCGGCGGTTATTGCATGCGAATCTGGATCACGGGCGACCTGCATGGCAAGATGCCCAAAAAACCGCGCGGCACTTTCGATGCCATCATTTGCCCAGGTGATGTCGGATCAGATGAAGCGGGAAAGCATATGTTTGCCGCGATGTACAAACGTCGCGAACCGGGTTTTGAGCATATCGAGTGGTACGATCTCATCGGTCGACGAGAAGCGACACGCATGATCCGTGCGTCGGCAAAAAACGGCCGCAACGTACTGGCGTACCTGAACACGTTCGGTGTGCCGGTCTATGTGGTGCCGGGGAATTGGGATTGGACAGGATACCCGAATGCCGATCTTGCTGTTGAGCGAAAAGCATTGTGGCCAAGCATGCTCCGCGGATTGCGTAACGTGCATGATATCGACGGGAAATGCATGGATGCCGGTGCGTTCTCTATCATCGGGTACGGCAAGTGCTACGGCCCCGAGCTGCCACAATATCCTGACGACCGATCGCGTTTCACGGCCGCGCAACTGCGAAAGAAACAGGCCGCCTACAACGCAACACTGGCACGCTTTGGCAAGCTGTTCAAAGCCAACAACGGACCGTTCGTGCTCTTATGCCACAACGTGCCGTACAATACGCCACTCGACAAGATCGTGAACAAAGCATCACCGCGCAACGGCCGCCATTACGGTTCGCTCATCGCACGAGACCTTATCCGCACGCATCAGCCGATGCTGTGCATCGGCGGCCACATGCACGAGCACCACAAGACGCACAAGATGGGGAAGACGATTGCGCTCAACACAGGTTTCGGACCGTACGCGGGTGCGATTGTAGAGATACAGAACGGCAAAATGAAGATCTCGCTTAGCGCGAAACCTTAAGGCATGATACTTCGATGCGTTCGAGCTTTTTCGTGTGCTGCGCCATCGTCTGCTTGAGCGGGAACGCGTACCGCGTCACGCCGAGCACCCGCCGGCCCGCATCCGCGACGATACGGCGCAAGTGCTCTTCCGTCGACGTCTTGTGCAGAGAATACACCAGCGGTGCTGTCTTCATCGCGACGCGTAAGAACTCTGTGTCTGCGCCCTTGTCGCGCGTACCGAAGGGCGGGTTCTGCACGACGAGATCCGCCTCAGTCTCAAAGCGCGCGACATCGCCTTCGATGATCTCGTAGTTGCCGAACTCTTCACCCGTCGCGTCTTCGAGTTTCGCGATATTCGCCATCAATGTCGGGAACACGCGCACATCGATCTCAAGGAATGTCACATGCGATGCGCCTAGCGCGAGCGCGCCGATACCGAGGATACCGGTGCCGCACCCGAGATCCGCGACCCGTTTCTCCGTCAATTCGCCAGATAATTGCGCGTTCCAGAGGATCTCCGCCGCTATCTCGCTATCCGTCGGGTACTGCTCGAGTTCTGCTGTCGGGTGATCGAACCCGGCAAGCTTCGAGAGAAACACCGCGAGCTGCTTCTTGCTGACGAACGACATAGCGACGAGAGGTGCAGCATCTCTTATAAAGCCGCCGTCGCGCGCAATCCGCAATCGTTAAATACGCGTTTCAAGTTCGCGTTCACATGGGGGGACGTGTTGGCACGAGTCGCGAATCGGCGCAAGCATCGCGCGATGTCCGTGACGAGCTCGATGAGCACCTCGCAGCGATCAATGAGAACACCGCAGAGGTCGCTTCCGTCCATGAAGAAGTGGGTGAGCTCGAAGCGCGCCTCGCGAAACTCGCTGAACGTGTTGACGCGCTCCAAGCGCTCGTCTTAGCGCAGACGCGTGAGCGTATCCCAGCACATCCGCCCGTCGACGCACGCACCCGTCCTGTTCGTCTTACGGCAAATGAGGAATCTGTCGTACGCGCGCTTGCGGACGCGGATGCGCCTTTGGCTGCTGCAATCATCGGATCGCGTGCAGGCCTCACTCCGGAGCTGGCAGGGCAGGTCTTGTCGCGTTTAGTGCATAAGGGGGTGCCGTTGGTGGTTCGGGTGGAGCGCGGTGCGCATACGTATGCATTGGAAGAAGGGTTCCGGGCCGAAAAAAGTGATAGTTTTTCTTTTAAGAAATGATTATAATATTTAGTTTAATAATTGTATAATAAATTATATTTTTGCTTAGAACATTTAGATGAATATTAGTATTCATTATTTGATGTTTGCTTAAATTATTTAGAATAATTCGTAGCTAAATATTTTAGTTATTTATGATAGATTTGAATAAAAACTACAGTATTTGCTTATAATATTTAGATAGTTATTATTTCTCTTTCTTCAGTTTTTGCTTAAAATATGTAGATATCTATAATTCCTATTTTTTCAATTTTTGCTTAAACTATATAGATGCTTCCGTTGTTCTGTGTGGGCCGGTCCCCTGGTACGAAATTCTACCTGCCTTTTTCCCGTCGCAGTCGTCGTAGATCTCTTTCAACATCAAACGTGCTCCGTCCGGGGTTCAAACCCGGGTCCTCGCCTCGAAAGGGCACGCATCAGAATTGTTTCTTTTTCGTTAGTATCTGTTTTTGTGGTTCGTACCCGTTCCATCGCAGATCTCCTGCACTTTTTGGCAACCGCATCCCTCAGTTCCAGAAGCAAGCGCCGAACTTTACCCTTCTTACCCCTGCCCAAAACCTACAAACGCATCCAAACATCGTTTCTTTATAAATAAACCTTCGCAGAATACGCATTTCCCGACGTTCGCAAAATTTTTATACGCGAACCCTCTTCTTTCCCTTATGAAAATCAATTGTTCTACGTGCGGGAAGGAGGATGAGAAGCACGCTAAGGGTTTGTGCTATTCTTGCTACAAGAAACAGTGGAAGAACACGAAAGTCGTCGTTTGTAAGCGATGTCAACGATCTCGGCCTCATCACGCCTTCGGTTACTGTGCTTCGTGCCACGGATTTGTTTACCACTACGACAAAATATTGGACCGTAATGCGCAGCGCGGCTTTAATCTCGGTCTTGAACAGTACCGGTCGCTGACTCGGGCATGTTTGATTTGTGGTTTCGACAAAGTGGTTGATCTTCACCACCTCGACCACAATCGTACCAACAACTCCGTGGATAACCTTGTTCCTCTATGCCCCAACCACCATAAGATGCTTCATAAAGGAGAATTTCACGACGAGATTGAAGCTCAAATTCAACAGTTTTTGAAGAAGAAACGGTGAGTTTGATTTATAAAGGAAAAAGAAGGAAGTCGTGTTCGCACCTTAGTTGTCGCGGGCTGCGTTGAACAGCGCCTTGAACGACACGACGAACGCGCCCGGAGCCGTGAAGAGCACGAACGCCTGCGCGATGTCTGCGAGCCACGTCATGCCGTACGTCGTGAAGACGACCGACAGCGCGCTTGCCGCTACCACGAACGCAACGGTCGCGAGCAGGAATGCCTGCACTTCGCTGTCCGAGACGTTCAGGAATCCGACGAGCAGACCCAAAACGACGAGCAGACCAACGGTCCAGTTCGGCAGTGCCTTGCCAAGCAGGAGCGGAACGAGTCCGGCTGCGAGCGCGACGATCATGCCGATCGTGTACGACCAAACACCTACTTTTGCCATCATGTTCTTTGCCATGCTGTATCCCCCTATACGATGGTTAAAACCACCACCGTTGAATCATATGTTGCGCGTTTGGGTTTTTAAAGATTTTCTTGTGTTTAAATTATAGTTTTTGCTTATATTCTTTAGACAATTAAAAATATAGTTTTTGCTTAAAGTTTTCAGTCAAAACTCACACAACCGAACCTTTTTAAAGAGGGTTTTCCAGAAAACGGCTTGTGCGACATTGGTGACTGCTCTTGATGACCTATCAGGCGAACTCCTCCTGCGAGGAGCTTCTGAGCTAACGGTACGTACGTACGTACGCCATAATGCGCGCTTTGCGGACTTCCTCGGCACGCACCCACGTGCAGCGACGGAAGAGGATATCAAACGATTCTTGGGCCATTTGCTTTCCTCTGGGCAGCAGAAAAGCACGGTTGCGTTAGCACGCAGCGCCATTCTTTTCTATCAGAACGAAGTGCGTAAGAAGAATATCGCCGGCATTAAGACGCCAAAGCAGGCGAAGAAGTTGCCGATCGTGCTCTCACGCGACGAAGTGCGAAAATTGATTGAAGCGGTCACGCATGAGAAGAGCCGATTACTTATCACCCTCCTCTATGCATCTGGACTTCGCGTGAGCGAAGCATTGCGCTTAACCGTCGAGGATCTCGAGCTCGATCAGAAGATCGGGTGGGTGCGCGGCGGCAAAGGCGGAAAGGATCGTATGATTCTGTTGGGCGACGCGGTCACGATCGAAGTGCGCGATTACCTCCGACGACAACGCATCGCGACTGGCCCTGTCTTCTTAGGCTACGGTGGCCAAGCGATGACGGCGCGCAACGCACAGAAGATCATCAAGCACGCAGCATTGGTTGCGCACATCCACAAACCCGTGACGCCGCACAAATTGCGCCACAGTTTTGCGACGCACTTACGCGAATCAGGACATGATCTCCGACTGATTCAGGAGCTCTTAGGCCACAGTTCGATCGCGACGACCGAGATCTACACGCATGTCTCCACAGAGGAGAAACGGCGCGTGGTGAGCCCTGCGGATCAGTTGTAAGTCGATACTGCGATAGTTTCTCCTCGAGCGCCCGACCACAATATTTATAAACCGACTTGCTGAGTTTCTGAAACGGTGGTAGGGGCTACTCGTTACGGAGATCGCATCTCGCTTCTTGTCGCGACGCTGTTTGCCTTCATTCTCTCGATTCCGTCCGTCTTCGCTGCGCCCTTCGATAACATCAGTAAAGCGATGGGCACCGTCTGGAACGCGATTGGTTCGCTCTTTAGCTTCCAATACGTTTCCGGAAGTCCGGCGATCCAAGAAGGGATTCTGAAGTTCCTCATCTTCATCATGCTTTTGCGCGTTGTCGGCTGGGCGCTCGGGAAAATGACGGGGAAAGCTGCAGGCAGCACACCCTATTTCGATCCAAAAACCGCGAACATCATCGGTTTTGTCGTCGCTGCAGTAACGGTTATCTTCACGCCAAACGTCTTCATCTTCAGCTCCATCATCTTGTTGCTCGTGCCGGTGCTCTTTACCGTTCTCGCATTCGTATGGGTGTTTAGCACGGGAAAGACTGGTGACAAGCCGACGAATCCGTGGGCTGCCGCATTCATCCTCTTCATTCTTTTCCTCTTGCTCCAGTTCCTGCAAGAGAGCGTCTACACGCGCGGCAACATCGCTGTGGGGAAAATGTATCCGTTCACGCAGACCGTGATGGACCTCCTCATCCTCATCACGATTGTCGTCTTCGTGTGGAAACTGCTCGCGGCGATCTTCACGATCGGGAAAGGAATGACTGCTGACGGCATCAAGAACGCGATCAAGAACACGCGAGAAGTGCTCGACACACCTGTTATCGCTGCGCCGCCGAGTCGACCGCGCGAAGTGACGTTCAAGCTCAAAGATCCCGCAAGCGTCGCCCTCAAATGGGAAGGACCGTTGACCGGTGAAACCGTAGAACGCTATTGGATCCAGCACCGCTACGGTGATGTGTGGATAGGCTGGAACACCATCGAGAAAAACCGTCCCAATCACGAACCGCACGAACTGGTCGTGAGTTCTATTGAGAACGCACCTCTGCAAGTCACTCGCGCCATGCAGTTCCGTGTGTGCGCCAGCGGCCGCCACACGGTTGGTGGTTGGGGCGAATGGTGCTACAGCGAAGTACGCGCTCCCGCACCAGAATTCTCTCGCCCGCTGAACGGAAACGAAAATGCGGAGTTGCAACGGGAGCAACCTGTTAATCCCGAACTTGAACGGGAGAACCAAATAGCTGCTGCCGACGACGCTGCACGAACACCGCGCCCCCACGCACAAAACCCGAACGGTGCTCCGACGGGCGATGATATCATCGCTCCTCCTGCTGGTGCAGATGAAACGCAAACGCCGCCACCGGCACCGAATATCCCTTCGGCACCAGAAGGATCGGCCGTCACACCAGAAACCGCAGGCCAAGCGGAAACCGATGGCAACAACCTCGGCGGCCTTGAAGACGAGGGTACTGGCGTGATCAAGGGCGCGACACAAAGCGGCATCACTCCCGACACGCCAGCGAAATGGCAGGATCCGAACGTACGCGCAGCGCTCCAACAGTACGCGACGAAAGCGAAACAGTACCGCGATGCGCTCTTACAACACAATACGTTCCTCAGACGTGATCCGCGCCAAGCGGTAGGATTCCGCAATGCAACGGATAGTGCGCTCAACGCCATCGCCGCATATTGTGCTGGCAATCCTGCCGATGTCACTATGTTCCGCCAAGTCGTGGTAGCGGTTGCAACACTGCAAATGCATCTTGAGCGCATTGTTATGGAAACGCTCGTCGATGTCGAGGCGAACCTCGCGGCGACCATGCACACGAAAGGATCTGACAGCGCAGAATTCAAAACGCTCGAACACGTACGCGTCGCACTCGTGAAGCGACGTGAAGCGTATGAACACTTCTGTAAGCTCCTCGGAGAAACCTGCCCAGAAGCCCTCCACAATATGAATCTCCAATTACCGCAAACGGTACCGCAAGTATTTGGTGCAGTGCTGCGTTTACCTGACGATCAATTGCCTGCCGTGCGCATGCTCGCGACAGAAGCGAACGCGCGCTCCCGTTCATGGATGCTGCTATGGAGCGATGACCTCAATGGCTTGGTCGCGCAAGAGGACTTCCGTCGCACGACGCTTATTCGCTGGGTAGCAGAAACGTTCGCAGCACATCCAGGAGGCGTCGGTAAGGGAATGTTCGTCGACGGCCTGCGTAAGCAATCCGTTCTGTTCACGCCAAGCGAAGAAGAGATCGCCATGGCCATTCGCGATGTCGAATCCTGTATCAGCGGTGAATATATCGCGACAATCTTACCGCCGGTGTCGCCGCCGCCAAGCACCATCACACAGATGGACAATGATCTCAGTGGTCTCGAGCATGATATCAACAAGCAAGGTCCGATGACGCAAGACGATGCGCGCACCATCCTTGGCGATTACCGTGCACTCTTGAACCATAAACTCCTCTCCTATTACGCGTACCCGGCGAAGACAAAAAAAGAACGCGATACGCGCGTCCAAGAGACGTATGGCAAGCACCTTAACGCGCTCGCGACGCTCGTCGAGCAATGGACGCCGGAAGCGCCAGCGCTCGCGACAGCACTGGTCAGCGAGCTCAATATGCGTCTGCGTAGCGATCTGCAGCGTGTGCTCCATGCGATCGACGAAGCGCTCAAGAAAGTGAAATCAAAAGATAAGCGCGCGGACTTGAACCGCGATGCGCGCTGGACGCATGACTTCCAGGAGCGCCTCGCACGCATCGAAGCGACGCTCCAACGCACGTCGAGCGCAATCACTGCACACCCGGCGGCAGCCGCATAAACGAGGAAACCTATGTTCACCGCACTCAAGAATTGGTTACGGACGCGCAGTGTACGCAGCGATGTCGGTATCGCTCGCAAGGATCGACGCGACGCGCGACGCGTGGGTCGGCTCCTTGCCAAAGAGCAGGCGGCGATCGAGAAGATCGATAGCGCGTTCGAGCACGGCAACAAGGACGAGATCCTCAAGGCGTTCAGCACGTATCGCCTCATCATGACGGACGAGATCGAGTCCCTGCAGGATTTCATCGTCGGGTACAAGATCCTCCTGCGACGCGCTGTCGAGAATATCGAAGGGCTCGAGCAGGATATCAAGATGAACGCCCACGAGTCGCACAAGGATGAGCTGCTCAAGATCCTGGGCGACATGGAGCGGGATATCCTCGCGGCCTTCAAGCAATTCTTCCAAAGCCTCACGAGCTTCCAGAACACGAACTTCACGCTCAAGAAGCTCCTCGACCGTTCCTCTCGTGCGCGCGAACTCTACTATCAAGCGGAAGAGATGCGCGGCCCCATACGTGAATTGAACGCATGGTTCAGGAGCGAGGCGAAAGCGGAGCGAAGCGGGGAAGCGCGCAATCTCGATGCGGAACTCAAGGCCTACAAGGACGCATCTACTGCGTTATGTTCTGAGCTCTCACGACTCTCCACAGGTATCCAGGATGTATTCCTTTTCCTCCAGGATGCGCAGACGGATATGCGTACGCGCCGCTCGATCCTCGAGTCAGAAGTCAATAAGGAGAACTATCCGGCTGTGTGGGCGAAAGCGGATGCGGTCTTCATCGAGACCGTGCAGAACCGCCTGGAAACGTGGCTTGCGGAAGAGACGAAGGAGGCCCGTATCCTCTTCAATATCTTCGTACGGGCACAATAGGTGATACTCATGGTTATGGACAAACAAGGAATCGTTTTCACACGGCCGCGAGACACGGTGAGTTTCTTCGCGGGTCTTTTCATCGCTGCCTTCGGCATTATCCCACTCTTAGCGAAATTCGGTTGGTTGCCGTTCACGCTGCCTGCTGCGCTCAGCAAACTACCCTTCACGATCGCGGTCTGGGTGATCGCGGTCGCAGGTCTCTACATCGTTATCGACGGGTTCATCGAACCGCCCGCGCACAACCTCCACTGGTTTTTGATTATCGCGGGCATCCTGCTGTTCGTCATCGGCCTCTTGCCGATCCTGCACGCGTTTGGCGTCTTAGGATTGAGCTTCGGGTTCCTGGACAATCTGATCCTCTACCACGCGTTGATCACGATTGAAGGAATACTCTTGATCATCGGTGGCCTGACGGAACACTGAATAGTTTTTTCCTTCTTTTCTCAACGCCACCACGGCAATTTCTGACGAGCTTCAAGCACAGCATTCACGTCGCTGCGCGAAAGCTCCCTGTCATACCAGGGAACTGGTTTCGCAGGAGAACGAGTAACGGCCGCTGGTTTTTGCACGGGCCCCAGCGGATACGAGAACAGATCGCTCCGCGAAGGTATGTTCTTCGTAGTATACGGAAGAATTACTGGATGCTGACTTGGGTGCCAATCGCTTGACCAGGCATACCCGTCTCGAAGAGGACGCGGAGGGCGCCAGAGTTGCCATGCGCCGAGCGGATCTCGCCAGAGATTTCCTTTTGACCCGTCGAGTAGATGACTTTCTTGCCAACGAGGGTCTGGGCCTTCTCGCGCGAGTCCACGCCATCCACGACGACGATCATCTGGTCGCCCGTGAAGTCGTGGCGGTTGCGGCGGTAGTTGTGGATTGTGCCATTCATGATAGGTTTGGCGAACTCCAATCTCTTTATAAATATTTGCGTCGGGTTGTCGGAACGCGATACGGGGGCCGGAGAGGTCAATCGGTGGTGCAATCGGTATTCTCGGCTGCACTCGCACGGGCGCGTAGTGCGCGAGTACCGTCGTTGGGCCGATCTCGATGCGTGGCACGAGATGCGTTGCGGTCGTCGCGGTTCCGCCCCATGCGTGCGCGGTCGTGCGGAACTGCGTATCGATCGATGCGCGAACCGTTGACGGGGGAATGGATCCGTACGGGTATGCGAACGAGGTGACGTGCACGTCGGGCGCGACGGTGTTGATCCATTGTTTGAATTGTCGCGTATCCTCATGTGCTTGCGTCGGATTCAATCGTCGGAAATCATGATGCTCATACCCATGCGCACCGATCTCATACCCGAGCGCTTGGAGCCGTGTCAATTTCTTCCCTTCCAATCCTGGTTGCTCGAACGCGGGCAATCCTTTTTGTGTGACTGCGTTCACGAAGAACGTCCCTGTCATACGCCATTGCGGATGCGATGCGCGATAGCCCTCAAGCACGCCAAGCGCGCTGTTCTCGTCTACTTTTCCACTGGGCAAGATGCGGTATTGATCCTCGGTGCTGTCGTCGAACGTGAGGACTGCAGGGGGTTTGCCGCTGGTTGTTGGTGCGCAACAGGAATATTCATCGAACGTCTGCAGCTCATAGCCTGATGTTCGTAACGTGTCGATCTGTGCGCGTAATCGTGTGGGGGATATGGTGAAGCGGTCTTCTTTCTCTCCGATGTGATGATACATCAGGATCGGTACTGGTGTGTCGCGTGTGCATGCGCTCGTTTGGGTGGCGCGCGTCTCGAGTGTTGAACTCTTTGGGATCGATCCTTTGGCAACAGCAACCCCTGCAAGCGCCATCGAGATCGTGAGAGCGCCCGCGCGAACCAAGCGGCCGATACTACCGCGCATAGCGTTCCCTCTCAAGCGTGCGTGCGATATCGTCGGGTGACGAGGGCCGATAGGTGTCGACAGGGTGCTGTGCGTGCGCATCTGGCTGCACCCATTCACGCAATTCGCGTGCGCATCCGCGCGCGGCGAGCAAGCAGACCAGTGTGATGCCGAAGCGTTTCGCTATTGTTTTGCCGAGCTCGTACTCCATGTGTGCAATGTACGCACCGTCACGCTTTGTGTACTCGCACAGATTTTCCGCAAAGGTTCCGACGCCAACCGGAAGATTTCCGGAATCCCGCATTCGTTTCCGGACGCTCGTCGAAGACTGCCACGACCACTGGACATGCACGCACAGCGCTTAAGAACGAGTGAACTGAGATCGACGGTATGCTTGCGGAAACCTTCATCTTTCTGCCCGGTGTCAGTGAGAAGACCGAACGCCACCTGTGGCGCAGCGGCATCACGACGTGGGATCACTTGCTTGAAGCGACCGCGATCCCTGGTGTGAGTCGTGAGCGCTTATCGTTCTGGAAATTGCGCATCCGACAGATGCTGGTGCATCGCATGACGCCTGAAGGCATGTACGCGCTCGTGCGGCAACTCGGCACACGTCACGCATGGCGCGCGGCTCGTGAGATCCTGCACGAACCGCGATTTCTCGATATCGAGACGACGGAGTATCGCAATGACGTCACGGTCGTTGGTGTGAGTGACGGCGAATGCTATGCGGCGCTCATCAAGGGACGAACGCTCGACAGTGCTTCCCTGAGCCGATTGCTGAGTGGTGCATCGTGCATCATTACGTTTAACGGCTCGAGTTTCGACTTGCCGATTCTTGAACGGCGCTTTCCCGGCGCGATCCCCGATGTCCCGCACTTAGACTTACGCCATATCTGCGCACAAGCAGGACTGCGTGGAGGTTTGAAAGCTATCGAAGAACAGCTCGCCATCCGCCGGGCTGATGCACTCCGTGACGTCGATGGGACGGATGCTATCTTGCTTTGGCATCGCCATATCTTGGGTGACCGCGATGCGCTTGAGAAACTCGTCGATTACAACGCGGCCGATGTCCTCAATCTCGCGCCGCTCATGGAGCTGGTGCTTCCAGCGCTGTGGAAGCAGGTGCGCCATGAGGAGGTGCCCGCGTGGGCCGCACTCACTGCCGGCTGAAACCGCCTACCTTGCGCGGCTCGATTGTCGGTACTTGGTATCCTACTGCTTGGACGCGCATACGTAGCCCGACCCCATACATAGGTGCCTGATCTTCTATATCGCCGTGCTGCTCGAGAACGAACTCCTGTCGCGTGCGTATCCAATCCGCGAGGATATTCATCGTCGGCAAATCGGCGATGCGTCGTGCGTCGTTGCGATCCATCACGCGCTTTTTCAATTCTCGTCCGAGCGTATCGCACGCGGTGTTGTAGAGTGCGGTCTTTTGGCTTTCGGTGAGGCTCTCAATCTCGAATTTGCGTTCCGATCTCGGGCCGGAGACGAAGGTTTCCGCGGTAATCACTTCGAGATAGTGCGCCTGTTGCGCGAGCGCGTACGGGAGCGGCCCTTCAAGCAACGCTATCTCTTCTTGAATTGTGCGTGCGATGTCTTCTGATGCCATGCCGTTTCGGATACTGTGGAGGTTTAAATACATTTCTAGAAATCACTACTTTATAGGGACTTCATTTACGCCGTGCGTATTAAATAGCCTACTGTGCGTGCAGGGCGTATGTTCGAACTCGGTCTCATCACGCTCTTCATCATCGCATTGATTATCGTCGCTGTGGTGGGGTTCTTCTTCTGGGGCCTCAAACACGCGATTGCGCTCGCAGTCAATAGTGTGCTTGGGTTTTTCGCCCTGTATGCGGTGCAAGCGTTCATGATCCCGACGCTCGTCATCAATTTCTGGAGTGTTTTGTTCGTCGCTATCGGTGGTTTGATTGGCTTAATCATCGTGCTACTCTTGCACGCGTTCGGTTGGGCGTTCTAGAAATCAGCTCGACGACCCCACGCAAACGTTTATAAAGGAGTGGCTGTTCGCGGAGCACTATGGCAATGCGTATCGGAGGCGCGCGTAGAAAGACGCGCCAGAAATTCTCCAAGCACTACAGCGAGCGCGGCAAGATCAGCCTGCGCCGGTATCTCCAGGAACTTCCGACGGGCACGAAGGTCGCGCTTGTCGCTGAGACCTCGATCCAGCGCGGCATGTACTTCCGCCGCTTCCACGGTAAGGCCGGCACGGTCACCAAGCGCCTCGGCACCTGCTACGAAGTCACGATCAAGGATTTCAATAAAGTGAAGCGCCTGATCGTCCACCCTGTCCACTTGCGACAGATGAAGTGAGATCCCTATGAGTAGCTCCCTGCACATCCTCGAGAAGACGCCGATGACGGTCGTTGCGGTCAAGGAAGCGCTCGATAAGATCAAGGAGAGCGAAGAAGGACTCGAATTGAACTTCCGCGCTTTGAAAGCAGTCGAGTACGGCGAGGATTTCGCGCGTATCAAGCCGAAGGAAGCGAAGGAAATCTTCTCTGCGATCCAGGCGCTTGAAGTGCCGCGATTGAAGGATTCTCACATCGCAAAGCTTGTGGATCTCATGCCGCAAAGCGAGAAGAGCGTGAAGGTCGTGCTGAACTCCTACCACCTGACGGTGTCGGGTGAATTGATCAAGAAGATCACGGAAGTCTTCCAGGACCACGTCGCGAAGCGATAAGTTTCTAAAAACCCTGTTTGGGAGAAAATTAAGGAGTTGCTGGTGCGTTGTCGTGCGGTTTCTTCTCGCCCTCATTGAAATAGGGCATCTTCGAGAGGCAGTACGCGCTGAGTTTTTGGTGCTGTTTGTAGGCGTCCGTTGTCTTGATTTTTTCAAATCTGTCCGGATCTTCCGCTGCGAATTCTGCCTCTCCTCTCGTCACGTGTTCAAACACGATGCCGTACAATGACGGGGTGCGTTCGTTCGCATCAAGCGATTCGATCACGTGCAGTGCGCCGTACGGGTTGTCGCTTGCTAGGTCTCTGACTGTTTGTGCGATGCGACGGTGGGTGTCGAGCCGGTGCCCGAGTGGGGTATATTGCAGTTTTCTTTCATTCATTCGTTTGACCTTTTCTTCTGTGGGTGTTGACGTGAGCTCAACCGGGTT
>CAZIKW010000006.1:15265-33631 GCA_964540015.1 uncultured Methanosarcinales archaeon
GGCGATAAAGAAACAAGACATTTACGCGAAGACCCTGCAGGAGTAAACTTGTATTTCACTTTGGCTCGTGCTGGATTTATGGCAGAATCTTGCAATCAGATGGTGTCTAATTATATTACATCAGTATCAAATGAGATATTCCAGTTTTCTTTCATTCATTTGTTTCACCTTTTCTTCTGTGGTGGTTGACGTGAGCTCAACCGTGTTTATAATAAAATCTCTTCTTGAGAATATTGTTTATATGGCTATTATATCGTTTCGAATGGCGCAACCCTTAAATATCACCGGCTCTCGACTGATGTATCGTGAAAGGGGGAATGTCAGTATGCAACCAGTGCAGGTCAAGCGAGAGGAAGAGGCAATCGTACTCGACTTCTTGCAAAACGGCTACACCGCCGACCCGCGCCCGCTGCATCTGAAGGACCCGATCGCACAAGCGCTCGGCACCAGCCGCTTTACGCTTCTCGAGCTCATCCCAAAGAAGGAGATCCCACAGCTCCAGCCGTTGCAGAAAGTCTACATCGGTGACCAGCACCGCGATGAGATCCACCACGTCAACGGAAAGATCCGCTTCGACAAGCTCACCGCGACCGCGCAAAGCCAATTAGCATCGGTCGTAGCGCAGCTCGTCGCCGAGAACCCAGAACGCTTCGTCGCGTTCTACAACAGCGCGCAGCCGCTCAGCTTGCGAACGCACTCGTTGGAACTCCTGCCTGGCGTCGGAAAGAAACACATGCAGGAGCTTTTGGAAGCGCGCCGTGATGCGCCCTTCGAGAGCTTTGACGATATCCGCAAGCGCGTGAAGCTGACGGCAGATCCGGAGAAGCTCATCGTGAATCGCATCATGGAAGAGATCCGCGGCAACGAGAAGCACTTCCTGTTCGTCGCGTTGCCGCCAAGCGATGAGGACTTGGCGCACCGCCGTGGTCCTCCGCGCCGCGATAATGTCGGTTTTGGCGGACACCGCCGCTTCTGAGTATCGGACGGCGCAAAGTCTTTATGCTGTACCTACTAGGATGCTGTGATGTCACCGGCGCCAATCGTACTGAGCGACGTGCCAGTCGGCCATGAATTCTGGACGCATCGTGGTACGATCCTCCACAACCTCCAAGAGCTCAAGACCTACCTCGCGACCTGTTCCGACAGCGATTTTCTCTATCACGTGAATCAGGACCATCACAAGAACGATTTCGCCGTCTGGATCCGCGACGTCATCCACGATGACTTGCTCGCGCATAAACTGAGCGATCACCTCTCGCGCACGCGCTACTTACGCAAGATTGCGCATCGGCTCAAATACCTCTTAGAGCAAGAACGAGCACATCAGGTCCGTGTTTTTGCGCCTGTGGCTGCGTAGAGCTTCTTGGCTTCTAGGGTGTTTTTTTTCACTGACCACGAATTCGATCCGCGTTCGCTTGATCTGTTACGAGGTATGCTTTCACGATCTCTTTGGCATATGGCAGGACGCGCTCTTGAGCCGCGCGAAACGCACGAGGTTTGGTTTTCTCGAAAATATATCTCGAGGTCCATTGACTGGGAGCTTCTATCATGACGACAAGGTCCTCGACAAGTTCGGGTTGTCCGTTTGCTTCAAAGTCTCTTGTTTGCAACATGGACTGCAAACGCGTGTCATTGAGATTGAATTGGTACGTTATCTCCTCTCCGGTTGTTCTAGTCTCTTCGCAGCGATAACTCCGAAACTCAAACGGCTGTATGTGGCATGTGAATTTGGCGTTGTCGTTCACACCGCCAGCGATCTTTGTTGAGCAACCGCCCAAAGCGAGTGCACCAACGATGGTGCCGATGTACAATGAGGTACGAGAGAGCTTCATCATAGCTCGTCAGGAGCTTGCTTCATGATATAAGGATTTCCTGTTCCGATGTCTTTATAAACCGACGGCGGTTCGCACCGTCAACAACCGCGAGATGTGGCGCTAGCTTCGCTGAATCGCGGCCGAGGAACGCTCGGACACAACAACGGAGGCACACACGATGGGATATCTCAAGTACGTCAAGCAATTATTCAATAAGCCGTCTGATGAGCAGAAGGCCCTTCTCAAGCAACGCATGATCGAATGGCGCGCAGAACCTGCGACGTTGCGCATCGAGCGCCCCACGCGCATCGACCGCGCCCGTACGCTTGGCTACAAGCCCAAGCCCGGCGTCATCGTCGTGCGCCAGCGCGTGTTACGCGGTGGTCACGTCCGCCCCGACATCAAGGGCGGTCGACGTCCGAGCCGTTTCCACCAGACGAAGAACCTGGACAAGAACTACCAATGGATCGCTGAAGAGCGCGCATCCCGCGCGCACGTGAACTGCGCGGTCTTGGGCAGCTACCAGGCAGGCCAGGACGGCCAGCACGCGTGGTTCGAGGTCATCCTCGTTGACCGCGTCCACCCGTCCGTCCTCGCGGACGACCGCCTCTTGGGCGTCGCGTTCCAGGGCGGCCGTACGCAGCGCGGTCTCACGAGCGCTGGCCGCAAGTCGCGTGGTTTACGCCGCAAGGGAACGGGTGCTGAAAAGGTGCGTCCGAGCTCGCGTATGCGATAGAATCCTTTCTTTCCTTTCTTTTTCTCTTACACGTTGTCGTTGATCGGGTAATTGCGAAACATCGACGCAGAGAATTCGCTTGGGTAATATCGATCAGATGGCAAGAAGTTGCCATAGGCATTCTCCCAGATACGGTACAACGGTGTGCGAATAACGGTGTGCTGCGGACCATCTTTCGGGGGAATCGCTCGCTCAAGAGAAAGCACAAGATCGAGATCGCCATCATGATCGATATCTTGCAACACAAGCCCTACCGCACGACCTTGGCCAGACGCAACTCTCTGCAGGGTTCTCGGTGTGGCTTGGTAGGAGAGTTTCACATCGAGCGTTATCTCATCCCCTGTCTGCAGTAATCGAACGCGGTCAGCGAGGCCATCGCCCGAGAGATCTTGTGTCCGTACCAGGCGCACCTGCTCTTGTGGCGCACAAGGCGCCGTGGTGCTCAGCAAGCTCGCCAGCATGAACACTGCTCGGAACATCTCAGAAGCAATCGTTTCACGCTTCAAGAAGCCGACGGCTAAAACACGGTAACTTTACTGTCGATGTTCCCGTTCCCGGTCGTGATGCTTGCGTAAACCCTCTTCCGCGCGTTTCAATGCCGTATCGAGCGCAACGAACAGATTGTGGTCAGAAGAATCCCCTGCTGATTCGTGCGTACCGGTGCGGACGGCCACGTGGATATGGAACGTGCCATGCCCTTCCTTCGTCAAACGGATTTTCACCGCTTCATTCGCGCCGAGCGTATCGTTCCAGCGCCGAGCGTACTGGCCAACGATCTTCTTCACCACGATCATTTCGGTGAATTCGCGCTCCGAAAACCCGTCGAGGGCGATATTACCGCCTAACTCCACTGTCACTGTTACCACCCGGTCCCTGTTGCCCTTATGGTTGCCATTAGGGGTTGCGTTATATAAAATTTCGGGCTCAGAAGGTGATTTTGAAGAAGAAAAGAAGGAAAATCAGGAAATCTACTCGCTCTTTGCTGCTGCCTTCTTCGCAGGCGCTTTCTTCGCCGCTACTTTCTTCGGGGCTTCTGCGGTCTCTTCGTCGGAGTCTGCTTTCTCGCCCTTCTTACCGACAGCTGCCTGGAGGCGCTCCTTGAGTCCCTTTGGCTCTTCCGAGCGCGCAGCGGGCTTCACGGTGCCCTTGTATTCCTTGCCGACGAGTTCGACTTGGACCGTGCCATTGTCGAGCTTTTTCGCGAGGACCGTCACGCGCGCAGGCGGGTTCTTGATGCCGTTGCGCCACAAGTGGTCGTTGAGTTCCTGCCCAATCAGGATGTTGTCCTTGGACGCCTTCATGTGGCGGACCATGAACTCACGAAGCGTCTTGACGGCGCGGTTCGTGCGGTAGTACGCGGGGCTCTTTTGGAAGCCGGCGCGCAGTGGGACTGTGTAGGTTCGTTCAAGTGTTGCCATTGTCATGTCACCTACAGCTGCATCTTATTACGGCGCCAGTTGCGCTTCTTGACGGTGTGGCGGCCCGGGTGGACCTTGCGCGTCTTGCCGTAGATCTTCGCTACGGTCCAGATTGGCGCCCAGCGAGTCTGGGATGCGCGCTTCTGGAGGCGCTTCTTCTTGCTCGGGTGGATCGCGCGCGTCATGCTTCCACCTCATCTTCCGTCGCTTCTTCCTTGTGCGCGTGCGGCTTGATTGCGCCTGCCTTGCGCGTACGGGACGCAGCGCCGTTGAGGAATTCTGCGCCTGCCTTCGTGAGCGCGCGTCCCTTGTGGCCTGCCTTCTCGACCTGCTTGATCAGGCCGCCCTTCTCGAGCTGCTGGAGGCACTTACGGATGTTGTTGCCTCCCGCTTCACGGTACTGATCCGGCTTCACACCGCGGTTCTTGCGGCCGCCGAAACGGACCGTCAGCTTCGCGGTGCCGATCGGGCCCTTCACAGCGACGACGCGGAGCACTGCTGCTGCGCGGTGGTGCCACCAGTCCGGGCTTGCGGGCGGGCGCTCACGGTGCGAACCCGTCTTCGCGAATGCAGCCCAAACAGGGGGTTGTGAGATCTTGCGTTCCTTCAATTCACGAGCGACCTCGCGGTTAAACGCGCGTGGGTCGACGTCAGAGATAGCTACCATTGGGTTTCCTCCTAATGTTGAGGCGGATAGCCGCTTGCGCGGATCCTGCTTCAAGAGGTGGCGAACTGGCTTTGGTTTTTAAAGGTTCCGTCTCAAGATTATAGCGGGCAGGTCGGCGGTGTAGAACGGACATACGCGTTGATGTACTGTTGTGCCCTGCCCGTGGCTCTGGGAGATCGCGCGAATGCGAGACCGGCTCCTATGATGAGTTCCAGTTTGCTCATCCCCTCATTGAGTTGCTTCCCTCTCTCTTCCATCTCTTGACGCTGGGCGAGGAGCTCTGGGTATTGGTCGATATTCTCTCTCGTCACCTGCAACGCGCGGACCTCTTCCCCGAACGCGGTCGCGTCGCGCAACATACGGTATGCGGTACCTATGTTTTGGAAATCCATGCTTTTTGGGAATGTGCCTGCGTTGAAATGCGTTTCGCCTTCAAGCGCTCACGCTATTTCTGAAGGAATGAATTGAGAGAAAGAAAACAGGATTACTTCTTGCCGGCCGGTTTGGCTGCAGGCTTCGCGCCCTTCGCATCGCCAGTTGCGGACTTCGTCTTGGGCATGACCTTGTCGACGTAGTCTTCTGGGAGGCCCGCGAGGAAGAGCTGGGAGCGGATCGCGTTGTCCGTGTGGTTCGCGGCCTTTCCAGCGTCGATGATGGTCTTCGCCTTCGCTTCCATCTCGGCGTGCTTCTTCGCGAGCTCCTCCTGGAGGATCTTGCGCTCTGCTTCGAGCTTCTTGCGCTCGGCTTCGGAGAGCTCGGTCTTTCCTGCCGTGATCTCGGCATCGAACATACCCGCTTCGACATCGCGCATCGTTTCCGTGCCGCGCTTGCCTTCGACCATGACGCCCATGCTCACGCACGTGCCGATGACTTCCTTGACGCGGTCCTTCGGGGTCTTGCCGTGCAGGTCGTCTTCCTTCATCTTGGAGACCTTGATGACCTGCTCAATGGCGAGATCCGCGACGAGTTCCGACTTCGCCTTGCCCGAACCCTTCTCGATGCCCGCTTCCTTCTTGATGAGCGCGGACGCAGGCGGCGTACCGATCGTGATCTCGAACGCCTTCGTGTCCTTATCGATGATGATCTTGATCGGGACCTGCATGCCCTTGAAGGACTCGGTCTTCTTGTTGATCTCCGCGATCACTGCCTGGATCGGGACGCCCATCGGACCGAGCGCTGGACCGAGCGGAGGTGCTGCGGATGCTTTTCCGCCCTCAACCAATGCTTCGACGGTCTCAGTAGCCATATGCAACGGCGAATCGTAAAGGGTTTTTAAAGGTTGCTGTGGGACTTATTTTATGGTGCTTTCGCAAATTTTGCAGCTTTCTCGTAGACCCAATTTGGTATAATATGACTTGCCTGTCAGAGGTAAAGGGAAAATGTTCTTACATTTGAAGCATCTGAACGTGTACAGAGGCACTTGATCTGCTTCACTTACCGATGTGGCCCACATCTCAAAAGCTTTGGCCTCCCGGTCTGTGAATTTAATTGTGAAGGTTTGTCCTTTCTCATCTTCTTTGAGGTTGCAGGACCACTCTAATTGTTTTGCAGGGTTTCTCCCCCAATTACGAATTTTTTCATTGTTTGGCATGTCTTTTGCCTTTATGGTGTATTCCCTGGTTTTTTTGAGGAATAGCATATTATCACATTTGTTGAGCGCAATCTATCTCACTAACATCCCAATCAGCGCCACAATTGCAACAACGCCCCACGCGATCTGCAGTGCAAGTGATTGGTATGCGCGTCGTCGCCAAACGATATATCCGACGAAGATGACCCCGATAAGATTCATCAGTTGATAGATCGCATCGGTTGCGCTCAACACGCCAAAACTATTCAACGCATACGCGCCAAGAACCAAAGCGTCGTAGAGATCTCATTCTTCTTCGCCATATCCTAGCGCTCGAGAGCGAGGGGTATTTCTACCTTCCGCTCCAGCACGCGATACGCTGTGCACAGGTAGGGAGTCAGCCACCCACAGTATTTCGCGTGCTCGTCGATGGTCGAGATCCCAAACAGCCCCCCGTACTCTTGTTGGTGAAAGATATACCCTTTTTGATCGTATGTGCCGAGTGCGATACCCGCGTGTTCGGGGCGGCTGTCGTGGAGTACGATAAGATCGCCGGGAAGGATTGTCGCCGTTACCAGTAATCGACTCGTGTCCTCAAGCGCCATTTCAAGAAGCCTGCCGTCGATATAGCCGGGTCGGTCAGCGCTCTTCGCAGGCGTCCATTCCGCGCGCATCCTCTTCCCTGCACGCGACAGCACATGATTCGCCTGAAGGGCGGCGAGAATGGTGTCTTCGAGATTCAAACAGAATATCGCTGTGCCGAAGCAGTTCGACAACGTCGTGTCGCTGCGCGGGTTTGCGGGCGTGAATCTCCTATACCCCAGCGTCGGATCGGCGAGTAAACTCTCGACGCGCGAGCGTACATCGTGCGGCAAATCCGCAATCATCTCCTTCATCAAGAAGAGAGTTGGGAGAGAAGATAAAAAACAGTAGGAAAAAAGAAAAGATCTACTCCTCACGTCGGATAACCTTGACGGAGTCGATGTCAAGCGTAATCGGAATCGGCACTGCCGCTTCCAACAGCTCAACGACGACTTCGCCCTTGGTCTTGTCGACGCGCGCGATCTTCGCCTGTTCGCGCTTGAAGGGTCCGCTGATGATCTCGACGATGTCGTTCTTTTGGATATTGACATCCTTCTTGACCATCTCGAGCATGTGCTCGATTTCTTTGTAAGCGATCTCCTTGCCCAAGATGCCCTTTGCATACGGGACGCCTTGTGCAGCGAGCTCAGCAGAGTTCGCATCCTCGGCTTCAATGAAGATGTAGCCGCGCATGCCGTGCGGCGCGATCACCGAGCGGATCGGGATCTTCTTACGCGCAGCGTTCGAGTACACGAACGCGAGGACCTGGTCCTCACGGTTCGCGGTCGTGCGCAGCGCGAAGATGCGCGTGGTGGGCTCAGCCGCCGCAGCGGGAGCATCGTGATTGTGGGTTTCGGTAGCCATGGTGAATCATCCTCTATAGGTGGGTGGTAGGGTGAATATTAAACGGGCTTCCAGCGCAGGAAGGTCGACGCCACGTGCAGCAAAAAGCCGATCATGCCGATGACGGTGATGCCAAGACCGCTGACCTTCACGAGCATCGTGAATTCAGCGCGGTCAGGCTTGCGCGTGATGCGTAACACGCGAGCGCATTGGCTAAAGAAGCGTCGAGCACGCTGTGCGAACGTTCCGTTCTCCTGCTGCATCGTCATGTCCATCGTCATTCCTCCTCTACGAGATGAAATCGATTCCGAGCTCATCTTCGATCTGCTTGCTCTTGTGCGCCTGGGATTGGTCTTCGGCATTGCGGCCGATGATCTGCTTGGACTTCACGCCGGTCACGATCAGCATCACGCGGATCGTGCCTTCGAGGTCCGGACTGATCTGCGCGCCCCAGATGATGCGCGCATCCTCGTCCAATTTCACGCTGATAGTCTCGACGACACGGCGTGCTTCTTCGAGCGTCATATCGTTGCCGCCGGCAACGTTAATCAGCGCCCCGGTCGCGCCGGAGATGTCGACATCGAGCAGCGGGTTGTTGAGCGCTTTTTGCACCGCTTCGACTGCGCGGTTATCGGAATCCGATTCACCGACACCGATCAACGCGACGCCGCCGTTGCCCATAACGGTGCGGATATCGGCGAAATCGAGATTCACCAATCCGGTTTTCGTAACCAATTCAGCGATTCCCTTGACACTATTTGTCAAGATCTCATCCGCGACCTTGAATGCGGTGTGCATCGGTAAGTCCGGTGCGATCTCGAGCAACTTATCATTCGGGCTAACGATGAGCGTGTCGACGTTCTGCTCCATTTGGTGCAGGCCGTGCGCCGCGTTCTCGTAGCGGCGATTGCCTTCCATCGAAAACGGCATCGTCACGACGCCAATAGTCAATGCGCCTTGCTTCTTCGCGATCTCCGCGACGACAGGCGCCGAACCGGTACCCGTTCCACCGCCAAGACCACACGTAATGAAGACCAAATCAGAGCCTGCGATCGCGGCCTTGATCTCGTGTTCGCTCTCGCGTGCGCTATCTTCACCGATCTTCGGGATCGCACCCGCACCTAAGCCTCGGGTCAGATCTTTTCCAATCAGGATTTTCTTATCCGCAGTTGTATACAACAAATCCTGCGCGTCCGTGTTGATCGCGATCGTCTCCGCGCCTTCCACACCGACTTCCGCGATGCGGTTGATCGTGTTATTACCGCCGCCACCGCAACCGATCACCTTGATTTTCGCGCGTTGCGCGGAGATCATCATCTCAAGTTCAGCGTCGAGCGCGTTCGCTTTGCGCTGCTGGTTCGCTGACCCCTTCGCGTTCTGGATGATCTTGTCCATCATGGTGTGATTCCTCGTTGTTTCGGTTCCGGGTCGTGGTGGTATAAAAGCTATGCGGGCTTTGTGCCCTGCTCGAAGGTAACGACGTGAATGCCCGTCAATTTCGTGACGCGCTGGTGGATGGCGTCAAGCACGGGCTGGGGCGGCATCGCGGGCAAGCGGATGGTCGTCGACGTCGCGGTCGCTGTCACGTTCGTGTGCGGGATGCCTGCGGCATCGAGGACCGCTTCGACACGCTCTTTTACGTCCGTCACGGTGCCGAGGATCTCGACTTCGTAGGACACGTCGTGGTCCGCGAGCGGGTGGTTGAAATCCACGACGACACGGCCTGCGCCTGCCGTACGAACAACACCGTATTCACCGTCGATGTTGAGTTGCAATCCTGGTTTCGCGATGATGCCTTGCTTGCGCAACTCTTGCTCTGGAACAATGCGTTGGAGCGCAGGATCCTTCTTGCCAAAGGCCTTTTCGCTTGGGAGCGTCACTGTGTACTTGCCCGGAGACTTGCCGACCAGCGACTCATCGAGGCCAGGGAGGAGCATACGCTCGCCGACGACGACCGCGATGGGGTGGAACTGTTTTCGGGTTCCCGCGAGGCCGCTTGCTTTCGCGACCGCTTCGTTCGTCGTGTCGAACACGCGCCCATCAGGGAGCTTGCCGGTGTAGTGGAGTTTGATGAAATCGCCGTTCTTGATCATCAGGTATCGCCCTTCATATTGGCCCCCGAAGAAGCTCGCAGCGACGAGACCTTCGAAGAATACCGACGAGTGGCCGTCACCCGTTTAAATAGTTTGCGCGGGGATCGCGTGTCCTTTCTGTTTGAGCGCTTCAATCGTCTGACGTAAGAGCGTGAGCTGGTCCGCATCTCCCGCATCAAGCACCAAGTCGTATTGGGATTCGTCTCCGGGATCAACGCCGTAGAGCGCTTGGTAGCGGCGCTTGTCGCATGCGACCCGTTCATTGAGCGCAGCGACACCCTCTTCGACGTTCTGCCATGTTTCCGACGATCGACGCTGCGCGAAAATGCGCTCAGCGCATACGCGTACCGGTGCGCGCAAGAAGATACGGAACGCTCCCGGGATGAAATGATATCCTAACCGGCTGTCGATAACGAACGAGGGCGTCGTCGCCGGCAAGCGCTCTTGGAAGCGGTCCACGAGGTGGTCGGATTCCGGGTCCTTCTCCGCATACGCATTCAGCTGCTCGATAGACCATCCGCGATCGTTCGCGTACGCGCGGCGCACGTCGCCCATGCTAAAGAACGGCACGCCCATGCGTGCAGCGAGAAGTTTCCCAAGGGTGCTCTTCCCAGAACCAGGTAAGCCTCCAATCGTGACGATAAGCCCCCGCACCATGCCTGTTTGGAACGCAGGGGGTTTTTGAAGTTTTCTACCAGGCGACTAGTTGAGCGAACGTCGGGTTTTCAGCGTATTCTCATCGTCGTCGAGTTTTTCCATTACCATCTCCATCACTTGACGGACATCATCATCCGTCATCGTCCGACCTTCTTCCGCTGCCACCTGCCGCAGGATATCCGTCAATTCCCGTTGAAACTCCTCAGGGCTTTCCATCAGTCGGGAAGCACGTGCGCGGCGGTGCAGGTCCGCTCCACGTTCGAATGCGGCTGCAAACGTGGTGAACTCCGCAGGCGCACCGCCGCGTCGCTGGTAACGCTGGAGGATCCGTATCGCTTTCACGCCGATCTGTCGTTGCTGCAGCTCGCTGTGGCCATACAGGTTGATACCTACCACGTCCGGCGCATATTCGAGGATCATCTGGTAGCGCAGGTAGTCTTGCTCGGTGAGACCCTCGACGTACGAGGTGGAGTTGCGGTCGACGCCCATGAGCGCTTGCGCAAGTGTCTCCAACGAAGGCGGCTCTTCATGGATGCCCATAATCTCCCCCAGGGTCCGCGACGTCTTCTTTTCCTTTTCGGTCCGAAACCCTCAAAAACTCCCCGACGTTCCCTCCCGTCGATGTCTGCGCAACCGCCGTACCAGCCCGTGTTTATCCTTCCGCAAGATAGCACGCGCACCGCTGGTCGGGACGCACAACGGCTCAATATCGCTGCGGCGCGCGCTGTGGCCGATGCCGTACGTACCACGCTTGGTCCAAAGGGCATGGACAAGATGATCGTCGATTCGCTTGGCACAGTGACTGTGACAAACGACGGTGTGACGATTTTGAAAGAGATGCGCATCGAGCAACCATGCGCGAAGATGCTCGTGGAGATAGCAGCGACGCAAGAGCGTGAGGTCGGGGACGGGACGACGACGGCTGTCGTGCTTGCTGGCGAGCTCTTAGGGAATGCGGAAGCGCTCTTAGACCGCAATATCCACCCGACCGTCATCTCGCGCGGCTATCGGTTGGCAGGTGAGCGCGCGGCAGCCTTGCTCACGAAAATCGCGCGACCGGTACGTATCGAGGATCACGCGCTGCTCATCCAGATAGCATCAACTGCTATGACAGGCAAGGGTGTGGAGCAAGCGAAAGATCACCTGGCTGAGCTCGTGGTGCGTGCGCTGTCGCGGGTCGCGACGCGGGACGGATCTCGCTCATATGCTGCGCGCAGCGCGGTGAAAGTCGAGCGCGCACAGGGTGGGGAGCTCGGCGAGAGCGATCTCGTGGACGGCTTGCTTCTCGATAAGGATCGCGCGCACCAAGGTTCACCAACGCTTGTCACGAATGCGAAGATCGCGCTTGTGGACACACCTCTTGAGATCCGCAACCCGGAGATCGATGCGAAGATCAGCATCACTGACCCGCGCAATCTCCAAGGCTTCCTCGATATGGAAGAGCAGATGCTGCGCGGCATGGTCGAGCGCGTCGTCGCGAGCGGCGCGACGGTGTTGTTGTGCCAGAAAGGGATCGATGATCTCGCCGGTCACTTGCTTGCGAAGCGCGGTATTTTCGCTTTACGCCGCGTACGCAAGTCTGACATGGATCGTGTGGCGACGGGTACTGGCGCGCGGATCGTCGCCGACTTGACAGACCTGGACGCGAGCGTTTTAGGGACTGCGGGCGCGGTCGAGGAAGTGCTGGTTGGCGGCACACCGATGACGGCGATTCGCGATTGCCCGAAGGAACGCGCGGTGACCGTGATCGTGCGTGGGTCAACTGAGCATGTGGTCGCTGAAGCGCAGCGCGCGCTTGAGGATGCGATTGGTGATGTGAGTGCAGCTATCGAGTCCGGCCGCGTGGTCGCGGGTGCTGGTGCGCCGGAGCTTGAAGTGTCGCGCGACCTGAACGCGTTCGCCGCGACCTTGACCGGCCGCGAGCAGTTGGCCGTTCGTGCGTTCGCGGATGCGATGGAAGTTATCCCAAAGACCTTGGCCGAGAACGCGGGATTGGATCCGATCGATGTCTTGGCGCAGCTCAAGAGCGCACACGAGAAAGGACGCATCTGGGCGGGCGTGGATGTTTCTACCGGTGAGGTCATGGATGCCTGGGAGCAGGGTGTTTTGGAGCCATTAGCTGTGAAGACCCGGGCGTTGTCCAGCGCGGTCGAGGTAGCTACCTTGATTTTGCGTATTGATGATGTGATTCAAGGGGGGCGTTCTGAAGCGGTGAATGGCCCTCCAGGCGGGATGTTTGGCGAGTAGTACTACTAATTAGTAGATACATTTAAATAGTGGTTTCTCTCAGTAAAGAGCTATGACTCCCGGTACCGCATACGCGTTTTTTGACTGCCAATCTAACGATGTGAAAGATATCTCAGAAACCGTTACCGATGCGTGGACTATGACTGGTCAGTTGCCTGATGTGACTATCGACGTTCACGATGCTCGTGTAAGCGATATCAGTGATCTCCTGGAACCTGATGCGCAACAGTATTCCCAAATGGCCAAAGACGCGAAACTTCCGTACTTTGTCAAAATGACTGCACTCAACCAACCTGGTCGTGCGGTGGCAGATGAACTGGGCGGCACAATGAACCAAGTCTATAACACGCATCTGTACAAGGAAGGAGATCAGTTCCGCGCCGAGATCGTCTATCGCAACGACGAGGGCGTTTTTGAACAATACTAAGCCCCGTCGAAATACTTAAATAGTCCCGTCGGCGGTTCTTCACCTAAATAGAGGTGGGTGAGTCATTGGCTGACGACGATTACGAATTGCTCCCGCATAAGGAGCTGGAACTCTTGCGTGCGGAAGTCGAACGGCTCAAACGCAATCCGCTCGGCGTTGGCGCCACGCAGCAGTCGCTCATGGACGCTTTAACTTCTCTGAACGCGAACGTCGCGAAGCTCACGAGCATTCTCCAAGGCGCGAACGACGATATGCTCAAGGCATACCAGGACACGAGCGCGCAGGATGAATTACGTAAAGTGCGCGCAGAGAACGCGAAGATCGCGCACGGCATCGTCGCAGTGGCTCAACTGGTAAAAGACCTTGAGCAGCGCCAAGGCGCATTGCTTCCTAAACTCGATCAAGTGCTCGAGATGCGTACGCAAGCACCGCAACAAGCATCCCAAAGCAATTCCGTCTCCTTCCACGCTGATTCGCTTTCAGCCGAGCTCGACCGCGGTGCGAACCCGTTCGCGGAAATCCCGCCGCCATCGCGCAGCCAGCGTCCGGTTCCCGAGATGGACGTCCCACCGCCGCCGCCAGCGTTCCGGTGAAGCTGATGCTTACACGCACGCCAGCAACGGAACTCTTCGTCCATCTTGCCACGCACGCTCGCATCCACAGGCGTCTGGATCAACTAGACGGCTCTGTCGCCCAAGAGCGAGATGAAGAGCTCTTACGCCAAGCGGTCGATACCGCGTCGCTCAAGCGTACTATCACGAGTATCAAATTCTCCTAGAAAGAACGGAAAAAAAGAAGGAGACAGGACCCTTACAAGTCCTTCGCCATTACGGTCTTGCGACCGTTTGCTTCTGCGCGCTTGACCGCATCGCGGATCAGCGTCTCAGCCTTGGCGTGGAGCGCGTCGGCGAAATCGCCGGCGACGTTGTACTCGCCCGTATACTCCTTGATTTTCGCTTTTACCACGAGAGACATAGTGCGTTACCTCAATAGTTTGATAGGTCGCTTCTGGCCGCCGCGTTATTTAAAGATTGTGCCTGACGTTTAAAAAGATAAGGAGATAGGCCGTACCGTGCCTGTTTTCTTGTGATTAGGACGTTGGATGGCAAAAACCCGGCATCGGCTTTAAAAACGTTCGAACGCGGTTCATACTCCTCATATGGTAGAAAGCCCGAACGTCATCACGTCGTTTCGTAAAGCGCAAGCACTTCTCGGAAATGAGGCGACCCAGCGTTTAGCGATTGACTACGAGATGCATCTCGTCATCAATTGCCTACGCCATCGCGAAGGATTCCCAGGCACTGAACGCATCAATTTCACCCTTACGCAACAGATCATGCAATACGGTTATGCCAGTTTTAGTTTCGAGAAAACCACGAAAGACGCTGTGTACGCAGGTATCGGAGAAACATTGCTGTTTTGGTTGTCGTGGCGACCCTGGTGGGAGCGCGAATCGCTGCTACGCGCACGCCAGAACGAAACCTATGCACAGATGGAAGAGCGGGCATTCACGGTGATTGGGATCACCTTCCAGGAAGCGGCTGACGCGTTGTGCGTGTATGCGCAACATGACGCGCTCACCCGAAATGCGGTCATCGATGTCAGAGGCTCCTACAAAGATATGCGCCGGGGGCGTTCCTGGGATGGGAAGGCTGCACTCAAGCACACCGAAGCGCTCGAAGTTCGAGAACTCGAAAAACGGGTCGTAGAAGAGCCTGGTGTCGGCCAGCAGGTGTTCGATCTAGAATTCGCGACTGATGCATCGGAACGTGACAACGCACTCGCTCGTGCGTATGGTGCCTACGCAGATGTCAAACGCCGGCAGCATTTCTACGGTCGTGATTGGACAGCTATCCTTAGGAACTTGCGTGCGCACATGGACGTCGCGCGATGCGCTGCAAGCGAGTACTTCAATGAACCCCTCGAGCAGTTTTCCGGTGCAGATACCAGCGGTATCCTCGGCCGTCTTATCACGAACTAATCGTGCGCGTACCAGAGCCGGATGACGCCATCGTCACCGTGCTCATCCACGCGGCAGAACCCGAAGCGTTCGAGTTGCACGATCTCATCCACCTTCGCGTGCTTCAAACCTGCTTCTGCAACCCCGCTCTTGACAGTCGCATCCGGCATCATGACTTCAACGAGAACCGTCTGGCCTTCATCCGCAGGCAGCCAGCTTGCGGTCTTGAGCGTGTAGGTGTGGCCTTTCGCGGGCGCCGAATCGCCAAGCCACTCGAGAGTGTGCGTTCCTGCCGGTTTCGCGATAGACAGGCCGTTGAAGCGCACGACATCCTGCTCCTTGAAGTGCGCGAACGTCGCGTGGTCGTCCGGACGCACGAAGAGCTTGCCCATCGCTTTGAGCGTACGACCGCCGTTCTTCTTGTCCGGGTGGAGATGAAGCGTCACATCCGCGTGCGGTGCGCCCACAACCTCAACCTCAACAGGGTCCCAAATGAATGCGTACCGATGCGCGACCGGGTCCACAATCTGGCGGTTCGCGGCCGCGAGCATGGAGAAATCGAGCGTGATGGGGTACGGTGAGAGCCCGAGCTTCTTTACCAACTCCCGATACGCACCCGCTTGGATGCCGCGGCGGCGCAAGGCTTTCAAGGTCACCAAACGCGGGTCGTCCCAACCATTGTACTCGCCGCTTTCGATAACCGCGCGGATCTCACGGCCTTGCGTCAACGCGCCGCCGATGTTGAAGCGCCCATACTGCAATACTTCTTGGCTCGGCAATCCCAAGAGCTCCTTGATGCGTTCCTGCAAGGGCACGCGCAGGTCGAACTCGTTTGAGCGAAGCACATGCGTCACACCGCACAGGTGCTCTTCGATCGGGCTGTAGAAATCGTAGGTGGGCCAGATCTTATACGTTGAACCGACGCGGAAGTGTGGGGCATCAACCGCGCGCCACAAGACGGGGTCACGTAGCACGGTGTTCTGGCTTGCCATGTCGCCAACGAAGCGCAAGACGCACGTTCCTTTCGGGTGCTTACCGGCGACGAACTCATTCCACAAGACCAGGTGTTCGGCGATCGGCTTGCTGCGGCACGCGCACTCCGTCATACTCTCGCGGTTCGCGCGCATGGTTTCCTGGTCGCAAAAGCACATGTACGCGCCGCTGCGCTCAATGAGCAGAGTTGCCTGGCGCAGGAGCTCTGGCATATCATCAGATACGAACCGCACTTCACTTGGCGTAATCCCGAGGTACTGCGTGATATCGTAGAGCATCGCGTCCACGTACTCCTGGTTGACCTTCTCCGGGTTGCAATCCTCAAAGCGCAGCACGACTTTGCCTTCATAGCGCTCAGCGTAGATGGCGTTGAGCAAAAACGTCAACGCGTGGCCGAGATGGTTGTACTTGCTTGGCTCTGGCGGGATGCGCGTGACGACCTTACCCATCACTGCGTTCGCGAGCGGCGGAAGATTCTTCTCCTTCTCCACCTTCTTCTCAAGCAGTTCAGGCGCAATCGCGACCAAGCGCGCGTGGATGGCGTCAATCGACATCGCGTTCACGGCTGCGACGATCGTATCGATCTCTCCACGCAACTCCTTGATGCGGGCTTTTTGATCGGGGAACTCACCCAGGATCTTCGGCAGCACGTTATTCGGGTTCGCTTTCCCTTCGTACTTGAGCGCGTTCGCAAGCGCTTGGGCCTCGATACGCGTCATCAGATCCGACATGAGGGAATGGGCCGCGGCTTCGTTTTTAAACCCAGCGGCAAGGCTTACATACGCGAACGTCTATTGGACTCTTCAGACAGATGGCACAGCGCCGTCAGGGGGTCTAACAATGGGTTTACCGGATATCAAGAACAAATATAGTCAATTCGTCTTGCGTGTCGTGCTCGGACTGCTCTTTTTGATTCCCGGCATCGGGAAATTGATGAATGTGAGCGGCACCGCGGGTTTCCTCGGTTCGCTTGGCATTCCGCTCGCAGCAGTCGCCGTATGGCTCCTGATCGCCGCTGAAGTGCTTGGCGGTCTCGCGCTCATCGTGGGCTGGCAGGTACGCTGGGCAGCAATACCGCTCGCGATCGTGATGCTCGTCGCTATAGTGACGGTTGCCGCACCGGGAGCGAGCGCGAATCCGTCAGGATTGCTCTTGCACATCCTCGCGGTCGCTGGGTTGTTCCAGGTCTTCGCAGCAGGTCCTGGTGCGTACGCAGTCGGGAAGTAAGGCTCTTTTTCCCTCCTTCTTTTTTTTCTCTCTCGCAAAGGTTTAAAAGCGTCTGTGGAGTCGCATTCTCCAATACGGGCGCTTAGTTCACTGGTAGAACGCGCGCATGGCATGCGTGAGGCAGCGAGTTCGATTCTCGCAGCGTCCATTCAAAACAGCCGGAACAAGGAGATCTTCTCCCGGCCAAAAAACGAGGTGTATCGATGAACAAAGAATCCTATCTCACGCTCAAGAAGCGAGAATATCCTACCACACTTAAGGTCTTACGTTCGATGCCCGAAGCGCATCGTGACGTGAAGCCAGGACCAAAGAGCAAAACGGCCATCGAGCTCGCATGGATCTTCGTTACCGAAGAGCGCCTTATCCAAGCACTCCTGCGTAACGAGAAGCTTGGCATGGGTGCACCGCACCCAGCGACGTTCGCCGAGATCATCAGCGACTATGAAACTGCGCACGCGGAAACGGTAGCGATGGTCGAAGAGATGTCGGATGAAGAGTTGGATGAGACCGCACCATTCTTCGTCGGTCCGAAGACGCCTGGTGATATCCCGAAGATCCGCCTCGCATGGATGCTGCTTTTGGATATGATCCACCACCGTGGGCAGTTCAGTGTCTACTTGCGTGTCGCGGATGCGAAAGTGCCGTCCATCTACGGCCCGAGCGCAGACGAACCGTGGATGTGAAGGGCTTTTGTGATTCTTGTTTTACCGACCCGTAGTTTTTTAAACCCCGGTCGGTCCCACGAGCGCACAAAGGGCTTGTAGCTCAGCTCGGTAGAGCGCGCCGTTCGCAACGGCGAGGCCCCGGGTTCAAATCCCGGCGAGTCCATTGATGGATGAGCAGCATATCGCTCACCAGTTAAGCCGCGAAGGCTTTCCCGACGTCTACGTGTGGGATGAAGAGCCTGATTTCGTGTACGACTCGCATGCGCACGAGTACGACACGGCGCTCGTTCTTGTGCGAGGATCTGTTCTTTTGATCGTGAACGGTGTTGAACGAAACTATGCTGTTGGTGAACGTGTCGATATTCCTGCAGGTGTAATGCACAGTGCGATCGTCGGTCCTACTGGTTGTCGGTATGTGGTGGGAGAAGGGCGTATCTCTAAGGAGTAAGAAAACGCCTAGGCCCGGA
>CAZIKW010000006.1:33641-34768 GCA_964540015.1 uncultured Methanosarcinales archaeon
CACTTTCGTTCTGGCATGGGGCATAGGCTCCGCTGTTGCTACGCCTAGGCCCGGATTTGAACCGGGAATCCCTTGCGGGACAAGCTTTCCAGGCTTGCGCACTACCGGGTTATGCGACCTAGGCACTTTTTTGGAAATGAGGATCTAGGTTGCATCACGGTGAGCACACCGTGCCATGCGACCTAGGCAACTTTTGAAACCGAGGACGCCTTGGGAGCATTTCGGAAAACGAATTTTCCGTGTATGCGACCTAGGCAACTGTGAACGTAAGGATGTTGGAAAAAGGAGGTGTGGGTGGCGGGCTTTGAACCCACGACCTCAAGATTATGAGTCTTGCGCTCTAACCAGGCTGAGCTACACCCACAGGGTTTACGTTTTCGTCGGAGCGTGCCGGGGCTTTAAAAAAGTGCCGTCGGCAATCTCCACGACAAGCTTTAAGTAGGGCGAGGGGCGGAATTCATCTATGCTTGAGCTCATTATAGCACTCCTTCTGGGCGCCGTCGGACTGATCGCGCTCTCCAAGGGAAGCGATTGGCTCACCGACGGCATCATACCTATCGCCCGTCATTTAGGGACGAGTCACACGGCCGTCGGCCTCATCCTCGTGAGTGCGCTCGTTTCCTTGCCGGAGATCCTCGTCGCGGTCATTGCCGCGACGCTCGGTCACCCGATTATCGGCATCGGTGTCGTTATCGGTTCGATCATCTGCAATATCGGCCTGATGACGGGTGTTGCCGCCATCCGCAAGCCATTGCGTGTCGACCGATCGAGTGTCGTGCGCGATGGCGTCTTCGCGGTCGTGTTCGCGGTTGTCGTGATGGCGCTCGCGTACGACGGATTACTCACGCGCTTTGAAGGCGTGGCGCTCTTCTTGCTCTTCTTGCCCTACATCATCACCGTTTGGGAAGATGAGAAACTGAAAGCGCCCGAATCACGTGAGAAAGATTTCCAGACCGCGATGGTCGAACTCAACGCTATCGGCATGCAGTTTGGGAAGTTGCGTGCGGGACCAGCGACGTTCGTGCTCGGTGCGGGATTATTGCTCGTGGGTTCGCACCTGTTTAGTAATTCGCTTATCCAGGTCGCGCAGCTCTCAAGGCGCGTTTTTGCCATACAACGACCCTCGC
>CAZIKW010000007.1:0-27511 GCA_964540015.1 uncultured Methanosarcinales archaeon
ATATCAGCGTCCCTTTGGCATCGGTCAAACCGATGAGAGGGATGTGGCGGGTTTCCGGATCGGTGAGGAGGTCCGATAGCTTCATTTCCGAGTGGAGCGTATGTGCACACATAAACCCATAGGATTTTAACCGATCTCACCCTCCTTCGCTTTGCGCGATGACGAGGTGAACACCCGGCGAGCCCCTCAAAAGGCGGTGACCATCGGATGTAACTGCCGAGCGCAATTCCATTTTCTGACAAGAACTGGTGCTTTCCGACGGGCATTCTTCTCGTTTCCCGCAAGAACCCTTAAAAAGCGATTTCCGGTCCGTTCTATCACAGGGAATCTGCGTATCGCAGAAAAGACAGGGTTCAGAAGAATGATGGGGATGACGAAAACACTGACGCGCGCGGCCGCTTGCGCCACGCTCACCGCGCTGTTGGCCGGTGCGGTGTATGCTCAGAATATCTTGAGGCGATCATCCTCCGTATCCGATGAGCAGATCAATGCGATGCTCACGACCCGTAACGATGCGGAAGTCAACCAGTACCTCTCGATCGGATTTCGGGATGTGCTCACGGTTGTAGCTCCATTACTCGATAAGATGCCAAAGGACGCGAGTTCGGAATTCCGCTTCGCCAAGTTCAACAAGAAAGGGGAGTTCACGGGTATCGAGAAGAAAACGTATCCTCAGTATGCCAATCCCTTGGGTGTCATCACTCCGCCGTTCGGCGAGGATTTCGACACGTCGAATCGATTCTATATCACGTCGCTTGCGGAAAATGCCATTGAAACGCATGAGGAGAATCTTGAAAGGATGCGTTCCATCGGTCTGCGTCAAGGTATCGACTTGGAGGGCTATTTGCGTCCGTTCCGCCTCGACACCCCGTTACCAAAACCGGAAAGCCCTATTCAGCAGATATACGCTCTCGTATTAGAGCAGCCGCTCGGCGCGATTAAGGAAGGGATGTACTTCGACCGCCGATCGGATCAGTTGGGCAGTCCGGCAGCCCGTGCGAACTTCGCGTTCCAAATGCGAGGGAAGCAGCCGCTCTATTGTGAAGTGTTTTTGCCGTATTCTACCGATAGCGAAGGTCGCCATTATTTGCCCAACGACACTGTCGTCCTTTGCACGTTCGACGGCGTGAAAAAGCGCGTCTTAACGAGCTGGGATGAGACGAATGTCGAGCTCGCGAAAGCGAACGGGAAACCGGTGAAGATGGTCGACGGGTTCTGCGGTGCTGCGTGTTCAGGCACCGAAACGAGTTCCGTAATGGGATCCGGATTCCCATCAGACGGCAGCATGGGAAACCGCGGCTTCGGCGGCGCCTCGAACGGCTCCAACTTCCCGTAATGCTTATCCGACGATCGCGTCTACGCAAATGCGCCAGATGCGCGGCGCTTGCTGTCCCACACGCGTGATGTGCCAGTGCGCGAGCTTTCGGCCGTTGCGCGCGAACAGTTCTTCTAATTGCGGCAAGACGCTCGTCAATTGCCCGTCCGGGAAGAATGCGTAATAGTGGATTATCGTGCCGACGTGTGATACTTTGAGCGCGTCGCCGATGAAGTCGGCGGCCGTGTGCGGTAAAGGCATGGTGATGCGATCGAACACCTCGCCTTGCTCGACGAATTTCTCAATGACCTCGTGCGCATCGCCGCATAATAATCGCACATTATGCGCGCGATTGAGCGCGGCGTTCTCGAGCGCTAATTCGTGCGCTTTCGGATTGATCTCGATGCCGACGATCGTGGAGGCTTGCGTGTGCTTCGCGAACGTGATCGGATACGGTCCGATACCGCTAAACAAGCACAAGATACGCTCGCCGGGTTTGATCTGCTCAAGGATGCGCTTGCGTTCGGTCGACATACGGACGCTGTAGTACGCTTCCTCGACATTCACTTTCAGGCGCACGCCGTTCTCGATGACGGTCGTCTCGCGCGTATCCTCGCCCGCAATGGTGCGCATGCGCTGCGTGCGGTACACTCCTTCGTGGCCGCCCGCTTTCGCGAGGACGGTCTTGAGGTTGCGATTGCGTTTGAGAATGGTCTCACCGATGATTTGCTCTTTGAGGATGAGCTCTGGCGGGATGTCGATAATCCCGATGGCGCCGACCGCGTCAAAGGCAGTGCGTAAGCGCGCGAGCTCTGCGGGGGTGAGCACGCCGCTGAGGGCTTCGCGCACAGAAGGCGTTGACTCGTTCTCCGGTGCTTCGGCTTCTGTGAATTCCGCGTCGAAATCGAACGGCGGAGAGAACTCTCGAATCACGGGGAACACCGCGTTCGTCCCGTCACGAATCATGCGATAGCGCTTATCGAGAAGGTCATACTTCAAGAGGTATTCCTTGACCTGCTGCGCGTGCGCGAGCGGGATTTTGAGGCCGAGCATAGTGGTTTGGGGTGTTGTCGCGCTTCTTAATCCTACCCGTCGGGGAACTCGTATCGGAAGAATTCGCTGTGCTTGGGGATGGCGACATCCATGGTGTGGTCATCCCAACCGCCGATGAGACCGCGCATGACGGCGACCGGATGGCCGTGCGACACGACGAGAATGGTGCCATCCATTTTTTTCGCGTCGTCCAGAAACGACTGTAACCGGCTCTTGAGGGCGCTCCAGGTCTCGCCGCCTTCGGGGGTTTGCAGCACCCGGTCGTGCACGTGCGCGCGGTAGGCGGCGATGGTCTCGCCTTCGAGCACGCCGTTGTGTATCTCGTCGAGGCGCGGGTCGATATCTACATGCATCTCGTGTTGTCCGAGGATGAGTTTCGCCGTCTCCTGTGTACGCGCATACCGGCTCGTGATGACGTGGGTGAAGGAGATGTCTTTGAGGGCGGCGCCTGCTTCTTGCGCCTGTCCACGGCCTTTCTCCGTCAGAGAATAGGGTTTGGTGAAATCATGATTGACGATACGTAACGCGTTCTTTTCGCTTTCGGCATGGCGTACAAGGATGAGGGTGGACATATCGCTATTCACATGAGTTATCGCTTTGCGGCTAATCGGATATCGCTCGCCCGTACGGTCTTGCGGTTCGCATGCGACGCGAGCTCGGAGGCGTGCTTGCCGATTTTCATCGCGTGCTCTTCGAGGACTCTCTGCAGTTCCGCTTTCGCGTCTTCACCGACACGATCGGCTCCTGCTTCCTTCAGGAGCTTTTCGAGCGCTGCAAGGGGCAGGTGACCGTTACGGACCGGGGTTGGCATGACTGCGTATCACATAGTTGGGGTTTATATGCGTTCGGGCGGGCGTTTCGCTGACCGCTTCTAGTTATAAGGCGCCGTGGTGATGAGGGACACTATAGCGGGGTGGAACAAGGTCTTGATTTCTGAACGGTTCTTTTTTAACCAAGGTTCGGCTCCCATCGGCCATGCATTACTTGATTCAACGGCACTTCGTAGCTGATGAGAATACGGTGCTCGAGTTCGCGCGAGGAACCGATGGGCTCTTGATTGCCGCTGACCTTATCAGGGAAAAAGCACTGCCGGTGCGTCTCGGCTTGAAGCTGGCAATCCCCCGCGAGAAGCTTCGGGGAACTCCGGAAGGGAAGAAGGTGCTCTCCGACGCGTTCCAATGTCGAAGTCAGCTCGATATGATCGACGTGTTTGTGCAGGAAGATCCGATGGACTTGGGGTCTGGTACGAGTTTCCGCCAGATATTTTGCAACCCCGCATACCTCTCGCCGAAAACAGAGGCGGATGCGATCCTGAACCTGGATATGGATCAGTTCCCGATCAATAGCGGCCGTCGTCTGGATGCTGCGCTTAACCTCGCTACTCGCGTGATGACGGAAGGGGCGCTTATTGGTATTGGCTCGCGAGATGTGCCTGTGGTGCTTGGCGTCCATACAGAAGCGAGTGATTTGCGCGCGATCGACGAAATGGCGCATTCGTTGTGCGTTGGCGATCGTTTACGCGCGGCTCATGCGCCCAAAGGAGTGACGCCCGCGTATGCGCATTTCGGGGAGAGCACGTCTGGGTTCTCCATCCTCAATACGAAACATCCGCAGTATCGTCAGTTGGTCATGGATATGACGCAAGAGACCGCGAATGCGGATTTGAGCGGGTTCGCCGCCGACTATTACTTCACTTTGCGCGCATCGATGCTCGGTCATATTGTGACTGGATATGTGCCATCGAAATTGAATGCGTTCTATGGGACGTTGACACGTGCGCAGGAGCTCGCATCGGTTGAGCGCACGATCATATCGCAGACGAAGGAATTGTCCAAGACTGCTGTCGCTCCCCTCTTGCGAGCACTTGCGGAGCCATCGACGACGGAGGCGCTGGCGTGCTACTATCCACGCGAGCAGGTCGAACGTGTTATCGGTTGGAAGAAAGCTGCCGCAGGGCTGCAATAGCACTGGCCATCCCCCGCCCGTATCCTTATAAGTCCGCACGGTGGTAGCATCGTCATGGTGTGGCAAGGACAGACCAAGGCGCGCGGTTCTGCGTCGGAGCGTGAGCTCGTGCACAAGTTCTGGGATGCGGGATGGGCTGCGTTCCGCGCGCCCGCGTCGGGCTCCATGCAGCACGACCTGCCCGACGTGATCGCGGGTCATGGCTCTCGGAAACTGGGGATCGAGGCGAAACTCACGACGAAAGGCGTGCAGTATTTCACGAAAGCCGAAGTGGCGTCGTTGATCGCTTTTTGCAACCGGTTCGGTTGCGAATGCTGGCTCGCGGTGAAGTTCTCGCGTAAGGGCTGGCGTTTTTTGAACCCGGAAGATCTGCGGGTGACGGAGGCGAGCCATGCGGTACGACTGGATGAAGCGGAAGCGCGCGGATTGACATTTGAGGAATTGGTGCGATAGGTTTTTCTCCTCATCATCTCATGGATTGCCGCATGGGAGAAGATGACCTGGCGTTCGGTCTGCCGATCGTGAGCGAAGAAGCTCTTGATGAATACGTCAAGCGCAATGAGGATCGTCAGTACGGGTTCACGCTTGTGGATCGTTTGGAGCGGGAGAATCCGCAGCTGTTCTTCGCGATGCTGGCGCTTCCGGCATCGTCAGCTGAGGATCGCGCAGGATACCTTGCTGTTCTGATGCAGACGTACGCGCTCTTAGCTATCCAATACGAATTGGATATGAAAATACCAAAAAACTGATCGTGGGAATTACTTCCTGCGCTTGCCGACCATTCCTTCGATCTTGCGCTCTTCGAGCACGACCTTCTCCACCATCATCTCGAGGTGGTGGTCGATGCGTTCGACGCGGCGCTCCATGAGGACAAGCACGCGCAGCGAATAGACGATGGCCGCGAGCGTGCCGACGATGATTGCGAGAATGACTGCGGATAGGTCAGCGGCCATAGGGAATTACACACCTCTTGTTTTCCTGTTGTCTTGACGTCGAGGGTATTTAAACGTTTTCGTCGGGTTGTGCGTGTTGTTAGCGCGTGACGATCCATAAATGCCGATTTAGAGTATTTACAAATACGGTAAAATACAAAAATAGAGTAAATTCATTCAAATATGCCGCATGCCAAAAAAGCTCTTGTCGCTAGAGGCGATGGAGAACTTCATTATGGCACAGCAACGATCTCAATCAACTCAAACATCCTCGTCCGGTCCTTCCGCGACCGGCCTTTTCCTCAGTCTTGCTTCACTCAGTGCGGGTGCGTATCACGGCTACCATGACGCGCAAGGCATTCCGCTTGAGCCTGCGAATCTTGAGGCGATGCTCACGTACGGTCCGATGGCGGTGCGCGCAACGCTGGGCGGCATCGGCGGCTTCCTCGTCGGCGGTATCGCTGGCACTGCGATCGGTGCAGGCACGCGCGGGTCGCTTGGTTCAGCTGCCGCGGGTGGCGCGCTGGGTGGTGTCGGCGGTTCGCTGTTAGGCGCGGCTGGTGGCGCGATCGGCGGCGGTATCCAGACGCTTGTCGGCTACGGTGTCGGCTACGTCACTGGGATGATCGCGCGCTAACATCAGAAATTTCCTGTTTTTCTCCTTCATTTTCTCGTCTGCCTTTCTCTTTCTCGTCTGAAAACCCGGACCAAAGTTTTATATACTCCTCGCGCGTGGTGAGGGAAATCATAGGTGGTGTATACATGCCCGGTCCACAGCTACAAGGAAACGCTCAAGAGCCAAGTGACAAGAAATTCTCCAAGAACATCATCGGTCGTACGGTCGTCTCAAAGACGGGCAAGCGATTCGGTGAAGTCGGTGATATCATCTTCGAAGCATCGACGGGTGAGTTGATTCACGTCGTGTTACGCAATCCGACACCGTTCGCTGATCGCCTCGAGCTCGAGAAGAACAAGGAGGGCCAAGCGCTCATCCCCTTCACGGCTGTGATGGCACTCGGCGACTTCGTCGTCGTTGCGGAAGAGGATCTTGTGTAGATCTTTTTTTTTATGTTGTTATATTACTATATAGAATGGAAATAGAGTGTTTTCACAAACGTCGTCGAGAATTACTCCTCACCACGTCTCCACTTTCAGTCCCGGGATCTTCTCGAAATGCTTCGCGTTACGGGTGATGAGTGTTTGGTCTGTGGAGATGCAGGTCGCAGCGATGAGCATGTCTGGCAAACCAATAGGCGTTCCCATCTTTCCTAAGTGCGCGTCTATTTTGGCTGCGAGATCTGCTTCGATGTAGGTGATGTCGATAGGATAGATGATGCTTGTCGCATCCGCGTACGCTTCACGATCTTTTTGAGGATTGTTTCCGCGCTGCACGCCACGCAAAAGCTCAAAGACGGTGATTGTGCTCATACAGAGAGATTCTTTTGCTGCGACATAGTCGAGAAATTGCTTTTTCGCAGTCTCATTGCCGCGAAGCACAGCGATAATGAAATCCGTGTCGAGCATTACCACGAGGGGATCTCTCTGGTGTACGGCTTACGTCGCTCTTTTGCGATATCATCGAATATCTTGTGGAGATCAGGTCGGTCTTTCCAGATCCCTGCGTAATCGGAGAGTAATTTCGGTTTTTTCGGCTCGGTCAGTTCGATCACGACTTTCGTGAAGGACTTGTCGGTGCCTTTGAGCGCTTTGAGTCGCGCGTACGCTTCGTCGGAGAGGGAGATGATTTTCGTCATAACGATTGTATGTATAGATGTATATATAGATATTTCGCTCTCGTCTGAGAAGTGCTCCACCGACACTCTTATATATCAAAGACTCCTTTCCAGTGGTAACATTGGGGGATTCCACTATGAAGACCACGTTCAAGATGCTGATCGCGACCGCGTTCGCGTTCCTCTTCGCAGCATTCTCGGTGAGCGCATATACTGCTGATCCGTATGATGGCGTCAACCGCATCGGCACATACTACCAGCAGTCGCGCACCGTGTCGTACTCGTACGGCTACGGCGGCGGCTACTACGACTACGCATACCCGGCTCGCGCAGGCGGCTGGTACGGCCAGGGCACCGAGTTCATCACCGGACTCCGCACGCCGGTGTGGTCGAACGTTCCTCCAGTCCACTACACGAACTTCTACCAGCCCGTCTGTGGCTGGCCGTGCTGGACTGGCGGTAACGGTTACCCCCGCGCGACCGCATCGCAGTTCCCGACGCGCACCCGGTTAGGCGGCGCGTACGGGTACTGATTTTCATCATCTTCGGAGTGATGTTGTATGAGTGGTAAGAGCGGCCCTGGTTGTTTTTTTACCCTGCTTACGGGCCTCGTGCTCGTGGATGCTTGGATCACTGCGTATGCCGCGCGTGACAGTGTCAAACAGCTTGAGCAACGCCTCACGCCGATCACATCGAACGTTATCGCGGGCCCGGAACCTGATACGTGGTATCACATCTCTCCAGCCAAGCGTGTTTTCATAGCGATCGATGGAGTGCCGGTTGAGGAATACCTCCAGCGCTTGAACCCAGCCGCGCCATGCGGCGAGACGGTGTACAAGCCTACGGCGAAAGGTACGTTCGAATACTTCGTGCCGTGCGCGGATACTCCGTTCGCAAAGAAACAAAGGTGAATGCTTATGTCCCTTACCAAGAAATTCATGATTCCCGCAACGATCTGTGCGCTCGTGATGGGTTGTAACCATGCAGCTCCGGTTGTGGAGCGCCCGGCTGCCCCGAAGCGCGTTGTCGTGCGGTCGGTGGTCGGACAACAGTCAGCATATGGGGTGCCTCCACTCATATATTTCCTTTGGCAGGACCTTGACACACAGGAATCCGGCTGCGCGCAGATAGATCCTGCTGCGTCTGGCTGGCCTTATCTTTCGATGATGGCCAAGCTCGAGGAGTCCCGGGACTACAAAACGCCTGTCGATGTTCTCACAAACGGATTCACGGCGGAGAAATGCCTCGCTGTGCAGAGCATCGTCGATCGATTGGAATATTGAATCGTGGGCGTGACCTCATGAGCTCACAACCTCCCTTCCGCATCGGCGTCGTCGGCTACATCAAGAACATCGATGATACGGTGGTTGAAGAGCTCCTGCGTAACGCGTTCGGTATCATCGAGACGAGCATCCCGGGTCGAAAGATCGAGATCGTCGCCGGTTTGACGGATCTTGGTACAAACAAGGTCGCCTATCGCGTAGCGGAAAATCTCGGGTACGGCACCGGTGGCGTCGCGTGCGAGCTCGCGCACGAGCACCCGCTCTATCCTTGTGATTGGAGAGAGTTCGTTCCAGGACAATGGGGCGACGAGAGCAAGACGTTTGTGAGTATGATTCATTCGCTGGTTCGTGTGGGTGGCGGCAAGCAAGCGCGCACAGAAGCGCGCATGGCGGAAGCGATGAAGCTTCCCATGATCGAGTATGACTTCCCGTGGATCAGGAGAAGCTGATGAAACGCCTCGCCACCGCTCTTCTGCTCGCGTCCGCGCTCGGCTGCGGCGATCTCGGTCCGCAGAACGTGAAGGTGTACGACGCCGGTCTCGTGACTGACACGTGCCGCGTCACGGATCACGGCAGATATAGGTTTGATCGAAGGGGCTACCGTGATTTCGTGTCTGTGCGCTGTGAGAGTAATGATTTCCTCTCATACGATTACCCGCTAGGCAATGTCGATTACCCTCAGAGCGGCCTCACGATTGGAACAGAAGTCACTGCGTATTTCAAGACGGGCCACTATATCCGTGAGAATGACGGGAACCAGGAATCAGCTGTCGCGTTCAAGGAAGTCCGCGCTCTCATCCCGCGCCGTTAACCCTTCACGATGCCCATCGCCGCGAGCATCGCTTCGAGCTGCACCACTTCGTCCGCACCTTCGACCATGCGGAACTCCGCTTCACCGCACAGCTTCACCAGTTCTAGCTTCTGACGGTCAGAGATACCTGCGACTTTCCAGCACTCCTGCTGCACTTGCTTCACGACGTCCAGACCCGACAGTCCGTAATCAAGCATGATTTTCAACAAGAACTCGCGCGCTTTGGGAAATTCGCCCTTCGCCGCATGCGTGAGCATCTGCGCGACTTCCTTGGGCTTGGCATAAGACGCAACATCGAAGATGATCTCTTCTGTCACTTTTGTCGATGTGGATGCGGCCGCCTGTAGGATATTCTCCAAGCGTCGCACATCGCCCTCGCACACTTCGATCGCTGCGTCGATACCAGAAGCATCAATCGTGAACCCTTCGTTCTTCGCGATACCCTTGATGATCTCCGTCAATGCTTCTTTCGCCAATGGCTTGAAGCGGAAGATCGCGCAGCGGGATTGGATAGGATCGATGATCTTCGAAGAATAGTTGCAAGAAAGAATGAATCGCGTCGTCGCCGTGTAATTCTCCATCGTGCGGCGTAATGCCTGCTGCGCTTCTTTCGTCAATGCATCGCATTCGTCGAGGTAGATCACTTTGAACGGTGAATCGCCGAGCGTCTTCGTGCGCGCGAAATCCTTGACCTTGTTGCGCACGACATCGATACCTCGCTCGTCCGACGCGTTCAATTCCAAGAGATTGCCCTTCCAATCATCACCATACAACTCGCGAGCGATCACGAGCGCAAGCGTCGTCTTACCGACTCCAGCAGGTCCTGCGAACAGCAAGTGCGGCATGTTGCGTTTCTCGACGAACGCCTTGACGCGTTTCACCACGGCGTCCTGTCCTTGGACGTCCTTGAAGAGGCGCGGGCGGTACTTCTCCGTCCAGATGATGTGCGCGTCTTCCATCGATGAAAGCGATTCGGACAGGCTATAAAAAGGTAAGGGTCAGAAATCGATGCCTGCTTCACGCAGCCGTACTTCAAGCTCCGCCGCGTTTCCTGCTTCACGATAGCAAGTATGTGCGCGCAGCGCTTCAGGCACGGGTGCGTGAGGGAAGAATTCGCTGTAACGGATGCCTTGCCAGCCGAGTTGCGTGACCGGATAGAGGAGGTTGTCGGGAACGTCGTCAATGAGTATGATCTTGGGCGCGGCGTCATCGATGTTGTGGTAGATCTCGTGGTGGGGTTTGAGGTCTCCGCACTCATCGGAGAATATCGATGGTCCCGACGTCTCAAGCGTGCCGGGCCAACGCCCTTCGATGTATGATCGGACGATTCTGTGGCTGTTGGAGAGGAGGCCGACCGGGGTCGTGCGCAGGAGGCGTCGTTTCAGATCGACAACTGGCGGGTTGTTGCCGACGTGATGCGCGAGATACGCTTGTTCGAGATAGCTGTCGGCGAGGTTCGCGGGCAGAGGAAGCGCTCGACGTAGTGTCGCATGGAAGATATCGCGGCGACCACGATCCAAGCTCTCCGCATAGCCTGTGCCTTCAAGTCGCTTCTCGATCTCGGAGGGCGTCAGACTCGTTGTGCGCGCGAGTCGCGCGTGAAATACCGCACGATCGACGTTCACAAGCACGCGTCCCATATCAAAGAGCACGAGCGTATCCATATCTTTTCTCGCATTTACCGTCTCTTCTTAAGTGTTCGGAAATCTTCCGGTGATGTCCGGAACCTTTCCGGATTTCTCGTCGAAGCTCATAAGGAGCGTGCCTCGCCCATCGCTATCGGTGATACCACACATGGGTTTGACTACAAGAAAAGAAGAGCAATTGAGAGAGATGCCTATCATCCGCACGTCGGTAGGCAAGAGCAAGGACGGCAAGTTCGTCGTGGTGCGTACCACGATGACCTACATCAAGCCGGCTGCGTACTTCGAAGCGATCCTCGCGAACAAGGGTCAAGAAGAGGATCTCGCGGCAGAGCTCGCGCAGATAGCGTAAACAGAGACGGGCATTCCTTCTTTTCCTCCCCCGAGGAAGAATTCTCAGATGAATGGAAGAGAAGATGGGAGAAAAAAGGTGGACAGCTATCCTGGGTTCCCGCACTCAAGTGCAGTACCGCCGGGACCGCATGCGCGCTTAACTTCCGAGTTCGAAATGGGATCGGGTGTGACCGCGCCGCTTGGACCGTCCAACAAGAAGGAGTCCGGCTTCGTTTTTAAGGCTTTCTTTCGCGGTTGATACGGTCCACGATGTCGCGGTACGGGCGGTAGTAGGTGTGTGTCACGTCGCCGTCCCACCATTCGATCATGACGGAATCCTCGAGGCATTCGAAGAGGTGGGGGACGTTGGGCGGGATGATGAGATAGCTATGAGCGCCGTAGAGACCCGTCTCCTCACCGTCGCTGCGCAGCATCGTAATCTTCCACTTGCCGCTGAGGATGAGGTCGTGCTGCGGGACCTCGTGCACGTCGCCGCTGCGCGCGTAGCCTGCGCGCGTATAGAGGGTGTTGAACTTGGTGCCGTGGATATCCGCCTGATGGATCTCTCCGCGGGCATCGGGAGGCAGGAGGTGGATGTGGCTCGTCATGACGGTGTGAGCCATCCCATAGTATTTAAATTAATCTACTGGTGAGTAGTGAAAATAAGAACATTTATAAATGCCCTTGCCCATACACCGTCATGAACTCAGACGTTACAGGCATCCCGGTTTCGGTCGACGATTCCGCCTACACCGCTATGCTCGTGCACGCGTGGAAAGAGCCGTTTGCGCGCGCAGGATACACCGGTATTGAGCGGGATCTACGTCGCATCCCCATGACTCGCTCGGACGTTCGTTTCGGCGCTGTAGCGTTCTGGCGTGAGGATTGCGAAGCGCCGGACGGTGTCATCGTCATGGATGTGAAATTCTACGACTCGAATGGAATGTCTGGCCACGGTACAGGAGCTGTCGTCGTTGGTAAATCGGTCGATCGCTTCGTCACGGCGCGCGAGCATACCCGTTTCTTCGAGACGGACAATCTTCTCGAGGACATTGCCAATATCGTTGGGTCTCGACCATCTACCGTCGATCTGAATGGGGTCGTATACACTGGGTGTGCGATGTTCGATGTGTTTGGATTCCGTAACTACCTCGCGGAGGACAACGGATGATCTACGACGCAGCCATCCCGCTCTCGCGTTTCCTTGAGGCTGATGGCACGCTGGATTACCAGACGAAGGCGCGCATGGACCACACCATTCGTCGCTACCATGACGGTCTCGTGCAAGCGTTGATCCTCACTGCGGGTCAAGCGCAGTCCGATGTTCCCTTCACGCACGCTGGTTCGATGCGTACGTATGCGCTGAGTCAAGGCGTTGAGGATGAGCATCTCCTGCTCGAGCAGCGTGCGCTCGATACGGTCGGCCAGGCGATCTTTACGAAGCGTGATATCGTCGAGAAGCGTGGCATGGAGAACCTTCTCATCACGTCGAGCGCGTCGCATATGGTGCGTGTGCCGATTCTCTTTAGTTTTGTCTTCGGTCCGAAGTACAGCCTCACATTCGAGCCCGTACATGTTGACAACGATTTCGATCCAGCAGTAGTTGCGAAAGAGCGCAACGGCGTCGAGACGTTCCTAAAGACCTTCGAGGGCGTTGAACCCGGTAATACGGAGCAAATCGTCGAGCGTCTCTTCAGTGCACACCCGTTCTACAAGGGCCGCGCACCAAACGACCCAGCGCCCTTCCGCAGGTAGCATCTTTTTATACGCCCGCCGTGCGCAAGAGGGAATGGCGCGCAAGGCACCCGCTTCCCGTAAACTGCACCTCGGTTGCGGCTACGTGCATAAGGATAGTTGGGTCAATCTAGATTACATCAAGACACCCGCGGTCGACGTCATCTGGAACCTCGAGAAAGGTCCCTATCCGTTCCCTGATGATCATTTCACGGAAGTGGAAGCGCATCACGTGTTGGAGCACCTCCCCGATACGCTTCTTGTCATGGGTGAACTGTGTCGTATCTGCAAGGACGGCGCTCGTTTACGTTTTGGTGTGCCGTATTTCGCGAGCCCCGCGTACGATCTCGACCCGACGCATCGTAGGAAATTCAACATCCAGACATTCGGCTTCTTCAGTGATGGACATCCGCAGACAGGTGCGCGTGTGCGTATCGTGCGCCAGAAGCTCTTCTATTTCTCCTCGCGTTCTTTCATGCGAAGCCGCTGGTACAGCCTACCTATCGATACACTCATCAACCTCGCGCCGACAATCTATCAACGCTTCTTCGTCTATCTGTTGCCCGCATCTGAAATGCACGTGGAACTGGACGTCGTCAAGAACGAGAAGAAAAAACGTTGAACGCAATTCTCACTGCTTTCGAGAAGCGAGATCGCGGAGCATCTCATCGACGCTCGGTACGCGGATCCCAAGCGCAGGCAAGCGTTCGCACACCATACTACGGTCGCACACGAACTCATCCTGAGGAGAAATGGCGATGTCCGTTCGGTGAAACGCGCTCGCCGCTTTACACAAGAGATCGTATTTATTGATCGGTTCTCCAGCGACGTGCAGCAAGCCGGTTACATGCGCGTGCTTCCCGACAGCGAAGTCGAGCAATAGCGGTGCGAGCGCCGATGTCGCAAGCCCGCTCCAGATAGCGCGCGTATACCCTTTCGCGTGTGCACCGTGCGGCAAGTTGAGGAACCATCCCAAAAGCGAGCGGTGCGTTCCGAGCTCAAGACCGATGATTGAGGTGCGGACGGTGAGGTGCGGAGCGCCAACTTCACCTGCAAGCTTTGATTCGCCGTAGCTATCGACAGGGTCGGGTGTATCCGATTCGCCATACTTGCCACGCTTCCCTGAGAAGACGCAGTCGGTGCTGACTTGGATAAGTTTCACGTCGTATTCCGCACACACGGCCGCCAGGCGATGCGGCAGCTTCCCGTTCACTTCCCACATTGCATCGTCAGGTGTCCCCGCCTGCTTCACGGCGCCGATGCAATTGACGACGGCTGACGGCCTAAGCTCGTCGAGTAAAGTACGAAATTTTTTTTCATCACTCGGATCAGTCACGCGAACGCGGTCGCGCGGATAGAGCGCATGCGGGAACAATGCATCATCAAGCGGCCGTCGAGCGGTCGCATACGCGTCGATATGATGCTCAAGCGCGTAGCGGAACACTTCATGCCCGAGCATGCCTGTAACGCCGAGGATCAGGACGCGCCCGCTCATGCGATCACTCGCGTGGCGTCCAGCCTTCCGCTTTGAACGGATTCTTGAGATCCGCCGCACTCAAATTCGTTTCAGCGCCCTCTTGCGGCCCTTCTGGTTGTAACCATCCCTCGCGCTCGAGCATAGTGCGGATGCCGTCGCTATCGAGCTGATCGGTGTTGTGGCTGCCGAACTCCCCCAAAGAAGAGCGAGGTTTGCCCGCGTACCGCTTCTCGATCTCGGGCAGTTTGATTGTCGGGAGGATGATGTAGTACGGACCGTGCTCGATCATATTTTGCGCTTCGTAGCGCGAAACTAAGAGCTCATGCATTTTCTCGCCAGGACGAATGCCGATGATGCGGATGCCGCACGGTTTCTTGTGCATGCTCGATTGACGGGTCATGGTCGCGACATCGCCGTCGGTCTCAAGCTCTAGGCGCTGGGTGCTGAGGAACGGATCGAGCGCTTTGATCATCGTCTCCGCTAGATCTTGGACCGTTAATGCCGGCATGCGCATCACGAACACTTCGCCACCCACGCTCTCGATGGCTGCTTCGAAGATGAGGCTGACCGCCTCCTCAAGATTCATCATGAAGCGGGTCATGGAGGGATCGGTGATTGTCACTTCACCTACGCGCAGGATCTGTTCGCGAAACAGCGGTACGACGCTTCCGTTCGTGCCCAGCACGTTGCCGCCGCGAATGACGACGAATCGCGTCGGCATATCGATGCGGTTCGCTGCGATCATGAGCTTCTCGCCTGCGGCCTTGCATGTGCCGTAGATATTGTACGGATCAACTGCCTTATCCGTGCTGATATCGATCACCTTGCGTACGCCGCACTCGATTGCGGCGTCGATGACATTCTGCGCACCGACGATGTTCGTGAGGACGCTCTCCCACGGGTTCTCCTCACACACAGGAACGTGTTTGAGCGCCGCGAGATGGAACACATAGTCCGCGCCGCGCATGGAAGTCATCAAGCGCTCTTTGTCGCGCACATCGCCGATGATGTAGGAGAGGCGTTCTTCACCCTTGAAACGACGCTTCATCTCCACTTGCTTGTGCTCGCCACGTGAGTAGATGCGGATCTGCTTCGGGTTGTGATCGCGCAGAAGTTGCGTGACGAGCTCGTTACCCCAGGAGCCAGTCCCGCCAGTGATAAGAATAGTCGTGCCGTTGAAGAATCCCTTACGGGTGGCTGAGCGATGCATAGTACCCCTGGGCGGCCGTGGGTTTCTTATGCGTTTCGGTGGCGCGACGCGTCGACGACCGCGGGTACGTGCACGAGCGCCGTCGGGTTTTTGGGTATCGGCAATCGCACGAGCCAACTGTAGGCGTACAAGCACCCGTTCGCGAGTCTTGCAAGCGGCCGAAGGTATCGAGGCACATCGCGCGGGTCGTAGAGCGTCGAGGAGAATGCGCGCAATATCTCACGATCGTCTACGGTGCGTTTTGTCTGTATTTCCTTACGCGTTCGGCGTATGAAGCCCCAGTGCGTGATGATCCACCAGTACGCGCGTACGCGATAACGCATCGCTCGCGGACCGATGAGGAACAGCAGTACCTGAAACAGCAGGAACGGCGGTAGGATCCGTAGCAGCGTGGAGAATCGCCAGAACACGAGCGTGTTGATGATGCGGTTCTTCGTCCCGTGCATGATCGCGCGGGTGTTCATGCTCTTGTCGACTTTTCGCGTGTAGCTGCCGATGTGATGCATGTGCGCGTCGAGGTTTGTGACGATGCGATATCCCCGGGTGCGCAATCGCCAGCACAACTCGATGTCCTCGCCGTAAAAGACGTATTCGGGTCGGAAAATCTCCTTTCCGAGCGCGGCTCGCGGCAGGATCAACACGCCACCCCATGCGCTCTCCACGAGGTGTGATGTGCGCTCCGCCGCGTGCATCTTGCGCCACAGTGACCCGAAACCCCACGGATTGGCGATACCGTACTCGTGTTTACGGATGCGTGTGAACAATTCCTTCGTTGCGCCTTGCTGCAATACCAGGCTCGCGCCGATCACTTTTGGTTTGCCGTCTACGCTGCGGTACATTTGGCTGACCCAATCCTTCGGGAACGTCGCGTCGTTGTTCGTGACGATGATGTATTTTCCCTTCGCGTGACGGAGTCCTTCGTTGCATGCTCCCACATAGCCGGTGTTTTTCTCCTTCGGGATCACTTGCACCCGCGGCTCTTTCGCATAGAGTTTGGCCGCAAGCGCTGCGCTCCCGTCAGTGCTCGCATCGTCGACGAGAATGATCTCGATATCCTTACGGTCTTGGCGTAAGAGTGAACGGATGCACGCGGGGAATACGTTCTTTCCCTGGTAATTGGGAACGATGACGCTGATCAGCGGCCGCATGGTGTCGAGTGCGTCGCCGGGGTTATATAAAAGTGCGGTCACGTCCGTCGAGCGAACCTTTTTAATCCCCAAAACCGCTTGCCTTCCACGATGAGCCGTACCCGTAAGGCGTTCTATAGCTTCCTGTGGGTCGGCGCCGGAGCGATTCTCGCGAATATCTTCGGTTATCTCTTGCGTATCTTGCTTGCGCGCAATCTCACGGTCGCTGAATACGGCCTTGTGTACGCGATTATGGCGCTCTTCGGTCTCGTCGGCGTTTTCCTGCATTGGGGCTTAGGCGAAGCGCTCTCACGCGAAGCTGCGCTCACATCGCAGGATAAGACCCCAAAGCAACTGAAGGCGAGCATGCTGTGGGCGATGGCAATACTGTACGCGTCATCGACGCTCGTCGCGCTCGTGGGCTGGCTGCTCGCGGACTATTTCGCTGTTACGTATTTCCGGGACGCGTCGGCGGCGCTGCCCGTCTCTATCTACGCGATCAGTATTCTCCTCTCTCCGATAGCGTATATCGTCGCCTCTATCTTCATAGGTCGTGGCAAGCCTGAGCTCTATGTCCTGTTCACTTTCACGCAGAGTTTCCTCTTGCTTGCGGGCGCGTTCGCGTTCCTCTCCCACGGGGTCGCAGGTGTGGCTGCCGCATACGCGGTGACTATGCTCGTGATGCACCTCATGTTCTATCCGCTCCTCGGCCGTATCGTGCCTGGTTTGTGGCGCGCTCGCGTGAAGATGCGCACTGCGACTGCCAAGCGGCTTGTGCGCTATGGCGTTCCTGTCATGATCTCCGGTGTCGCCGGCATGCTCTTGTCGTCGACAGATACGGTGCTCCTGACGTATTTCTCATCGCTTGATGAGGTCGGTCTCTACCAAGCGGCATTGCCGACCGCGAATTTGCTATTGTTCCTCCTCCCCGTCATCGCGACGGTGCTCTTGCCATTACTGACGGATTTGTGGCGTCGGGGGGAGAAGGCGCTCTTGCGCGCAAGCGTGCGAGATCTCTACGGGTATGTTTTCCTCGCGACGACGCCGATCATCGCATCGACGTTGGTCTTCCCCGACCTCATCTTGAACCTCCTATTTGGCGCTGAGTACCTTTCGGCCGCCTGGACGCTGCGATTCCTCGCGCTCAGCTCGCTCTTTTTGACGCTCAACGCGGTCACGACGGCTACGTTCTCTGCCATTGGCAAGCCAGGTATGACCTCGCGCGTCGTTATCGTCGGTGCGGTGCTCAACGTTATCGGTAACTTGATTCTCATTCCTCGCTATGGGAGCGTCGGCGCAGCGTTCGCGACGCTCGTCTCGTCCATCGCTATCTTTTTCGCCGGTCTCTTCGCTATGTACCGGGTGATGCAAGTGCGCTCCTCCTGGTACCGTTGGTTCGGTGGCATCATAGGCGCGGTCATGTTCATCGTCGCGCTCGTCGTATGCCGATGGTTCGTGCCGATCGATACGCAGATCCTGAAGGCATTCGTGTCGCTCGTGCTCGCGGGTATAGTCTATCTCGGGACGCTTTTCGTGACGCACACCGTGACTCCGGCAGAGCTCCGGGACCTGATGGCGCGGGTCGCACAGCGGCCCGCGTCCAAGGGCGGTTCTTAAGCTGCTGTTGCGTCCCACCCGAATCTTTATAAAAACCGAGATGGGTCCACCGTCAAGGGGTTACTGGATGGATGGGAAACCGAAAGTGGTCATTTTGTGCGGCGGTCAAGGCACCCGCATGCGTGAGGAGACTGAGTACCGTCCCAAGCCATTAGTGCCGGTCGGAGATACGCCGATCCTGTGGCACATCATGAAGATCTATTCCCACCATGGATTTCGCGATTTCGTGCTGTGCTTGGGCTATAAGGGCCGCATGATCAAGGAGTTCTTCATGGATTACGAATGGGACTCGTTCGATTTCTCCATGAACCTGCGCGAGAAGGATCGCATCTGGCACAAGACGCACGAGACCGAGGATTGGAACATCACATTCGCGAACACCGGCGAGCATTCGCTCACAGGCGCACGCGTCAAAGCGATTAAGAAATACGTCGGTGACAGCCCGTTCATGCTCACTTACGGCGATGGCCTCGCTGATGTCGATATCGGAAAGCTGTGGGAGCATCACAAGCAGTCCGGGAAGCTGGTGACGCTCACGTGCGTGCACCCGGTCAGCAAGTTCGGCATCGTCTCGGTCGAGGGTGACGGCAGCGTCGCGTTCGTCGAGAAACCACCGCTCAAAGACTGGATCTCGGGTGGCTTCATGGTCTGCTCTCCGGGGATCTTTGATCTTCTCACGGACGGTATGCTCGAGAATGACCTCCTCCCCCATCTCGCGGCAGAGGATCAGATCTCGATCTACAAGCACGAAGGTTTCTGGCACGCGATGGACACGTACAAGGACCATCTCGATCTCACGAAGATATGGAACGCCGGCGACGCACCGTGGAAGGTGTGGCGTTGAGCGATATCCTCACGCGCGCGAAAATCGCGCAACTGTGCAATGTCACGCCTGCGCGTAAAGCGTTCTGGTCTGGCAAGCGTGCGCTCGTCACGGGAGCGACGGGCATGCTTGGCTCTTGGCTCACGCATGCGCTCGTCGAAGCGGGAGCAATCGTCACCATCGTCGTACGCGATCGCGTCAGCGCGTCGCTCTTGTACGCGGACGATACGCTCGCACGCGTCACGGTCGTGCATGGCTCGTTTGAAGACGAGAAACTCGTGGGCCGCGCCATGAGCGAATACGAACCGGAATTCCTGTTCCACATCGGCGCGCAGACGCAAGTGCGCACCGCGAACCGCGATCCCGTCCCCACGTTCGAAGCGAATATCCGCGGCACGTGGGTCGTGCTCGAAGCCGCGCGCAGATCGCCGACGATTAAGGGCGTCCTCCTCGCATCGAGCGACAAGGCATACGGTGCCCAACCCATCTTGCCGTACACGGAAGCTGCGTCGATGAATGGCGCGCACCCGTATGACGTCTCGAAATCCTGCGCTGACTTGCTCGCGCGCGCATACGCGCACACGTACAAGCTACCGGTGTGCGTCACGCGCTGCGGCAATCTGTACGGTCCGGGCGATCGCAACTTCGATCGCATCATCCCGGGCACGATCCGCTCCATCGTGCGCGGCGAACGTCCTATCATCCGTAGCGACGGGAAATTCGTGCGCGACTATTTCTTCACGCCCGACGCGGTCGATGGATACCTCGCGATCGCAGAGAGCATGCACCGCCCCGATGTTGTCGGACAAGCGTTCAACTTGAGCACCGGTAACGGCCTAACGGTCCTCGACCTGTTCGATCGCATCATCGATGCGCTCGACGCGGATATCGAGCCGGAAGTGCTCAACCAAGCATCCAACGAGATCCGCGCGCAGACGCTTTCAAGCGACAAGGCCGCGGAGATCCTCGGCTGGCACGCCCGCCACACCATCGATGATGGATTGCGTATCACGGTCGAATGGTACCGCGCATGGCTCGTTGCGCAGGGAGAGGCGCGCCTGGAGGGCGCGCGCAGATGAGTGACGCGCCGTTGCATGGCGTCGTCGTGCGCGAGCGCGAACCCATCGCGAATGCGCAAGGAACGATACATCATATCGTGCGCGCAGACGACCCTGAACTCTACCGCGGATTCGGTGAGGCGTACGCGAGCGTGATTGAACCAGGCGCCGTCAAGGGCTGGCACCAGCACGAGGAGCAGTGGAGCTTGCTCTCCTGCGTCGCGGGCGAGGTGTCGCTCGCGCTCCACGATCCGCGCGCGGATAGCCCGACGAGAGGTCGTATGATGCATATCGCGCTCGCGCAACCGGGCGTGCGTCGCACGGTCCTTATCCCACCGGGCATCATCTATGGATGGAAGAATGCTGGTGTCGGTCCGGCAGTGCTCGTGAATTGCGCCACGCATCCGCATGGCACGACCGCGTCGCGCAGGATCCCGCTTGAGAGCGATGAGGTGCCGTTCCGATGGGAGTGAATCCTTCGTCGGCAAAGAAGGGTATGCGCATCCTGATCACGGGTGGCTTCGGGTACCTCGGTGCGCGTATCGCAGATGATCTGAAGGCGCATGGACACGATGTCGTGATCCTCGCGCGCGAAAGCACCCGTCATGCGCAAGGGGGAGCGGCGGTCCTCGCGTGGGCGAAACGCTTCACGATTGTGCTTGGCGATATCACGAAACCGGAGACGTTGACGGCTGCATTCGCGAAAGCGACTCGTGGCGGGAAACTCGATGCGGTCATCCATACGGCAGCCGTTAATGAGAATATTTGCGCACGGGATCCGCGCCTGGCGATGGATGTGAACGGTTTTGGCACGGGCAATGTCGCGCAGGCGGCCGCAGTCGCAGGCGTGAAACGATTCCTCTATTTCAGCACATTTCACGTCTATGGTGCCACCACTGGTTCCGTCTCCGAATCGAGCGCGACCGCACCCACGCACATGTATGGCATCTCTCACTTCGTCGGAGAGTCCTTATCGCGAAGCGTCGCGTCCAAGAGCGGCATGGAACTCGTTCTCTTGCGTCCGTCAAACGGTATCGGCGCTCCTGCGATAGCGACGGTCGATCGATGGACGCTGCTCATGCTCGATCTCTGCAAGCAAGCGCACGAGCACGGCGCGATGCATCTGGGAACGAGCGGTCATCAGAAGCGCGATTTCGTCGCTATCAGCGACATTTGCGCCGCAGTGCGTATCCTGCTCAAAGCGCCCGCACAGGAGCTTGCGGATCCGGTCTTCAACGTCGGTTCGGGCAGTGTGGTGAGTGTGCGCGATGTCGCGAAGACGATCCAGAAAGAATATGAATCGCTCTACCGCCGTGCGGTGCCATTGAGCGCTCCTGACGGGAAAGATACATCATCGAAACTGTCCTTCTCTATCCGTAAACTGCGCGGCGTAGGATTCGAACCGAAGACGGATATCGCGAACGAAGCGCGCGAGACGCTACGCATGTGCGAGGTGTTTAGGAAATGACGTCGAAGAAGGCTCGGTTCCCTCCGCGCAAACTGAAAAATCCTCTCGTCTCCATCGTCATGACGATCTACAACGAGGCGCATGTCGTTGATGAGGCGATCCGAACGCTTCTCGACCAATCCTACAAGAATATCGAACTGATCCTTGTCAATAATGGTTCAAAAGATACGACAAGCAGCGTGATCAGGAAGTACGCGAAGCGCAAAGACGTGAAGATTTTGGGCTTAGAGAAGAATCTCGGCCCTGGTGGGGGGCGTAATGCGGGCGCGAAGGCGGCAAGCGGCGATATCCTCATCTTCATCGACGCTGATATGGTCTTTGACAAGAAGTATGTCGAAGGCCTTATCGCACCCGTCATTGCGGGAAAAACCATCGGCACGTTCCACGACACGGAGCTCGTGAAGAATAAAGAGCACGTGTGGGCACGTTCATTTAGCGTCAATCGTATCGAAAATCCAGGTGAGATCAGCGGTGTGTTCCGTGCGGTGTTGCGCGAGCCATTCCTCGCTATCGGCGGGTTCGATACGAGCCGCGGCTATTTCGATGATCATCTCGGCGCGCTCGGTGTCTCCTCGCGCGCGCATGCGACGTGCTACCACAATAATCCCGAAAACCTCGCAGAGATATTCTCGCACTCGCGGTGGGTCGGCAGGTCGCTCATCCAAGATCCGCATAATCGCGATCGTTTCGGCGTCGCGGTTCTTCTCTCGTGGATAGGCATCGCGACGGTCATGATCCTCACGGCCTCGCGTCACTTCGCACTCCCGGGCTGGCTTGCAGGCATCGCTCTCGCGCCCTTGCTACTGTTCGTACTGGTGAAAGGGCTGGGCCGAGCGATGAAAGATGGCTATCCGGAATTCGTCATCACCGTCCCCATCGTATGGGTTGTGCGTATCCTCGGCTACTGGCTCGGCGCGACCGGTGAGATCATCCGTCGAGCATTCGGGAGGAAACGCTGATGTGCGGCATCACGGGGTGGCTCGCGTTCGGGAACAATCCTGCATACGTACCTGACAGAAAGACGCTCGGGCGCATGAACAATGCGATCAGCCATCGCGGTCCCGACGCAGATGGCCTCTTCATCGACGGCCGTGCTGGCCTCGCGATGCGCCGTCTTGCGATCATCGACTTGTCGCCAAAAGGGAATCAGCCGATGACGAGCGCAAGCGGAAGATCGACGATCGTCTTTAACGGCGAGATCTACAATTTCCAGGAATTGCGCGCACGACCGGAGCTCCGCACCTATCCGTGGCGCTCCGGCACCGACACCGAGACGGTGATGGCGCTCTATGAGGCGCACGGTGACCGTTGTGTGGAGTTCCTACGCGGTATGTTCGCATTCGCTATCTGGGATGCGCAGCGCAAAGTGTTCTTTTGCGCTCGCGACCGTCTGGGAAAAAAGCCGCTCGTCTATCATCATGATGCCGGTAAGGGCCTGCTCCTTATCGGCTCGGAGCTCAAAGCCGTGCTCGCACATCCGGCACTGGAGAAACGAACCATCGACGATAAAAGCCTCGCGCTCTATCTCCGTTACGGCTGGGTGCCGGCTCCGCGCACGATCTGGCGTGAGGTCAAAAAGCTGATGCCAGGCCATACGATGACGGCGTATCAGGACGGCCGTCTCGAGATGCGTCAGTATTGGGATGTCTCGTTCGAACCGAAAACGAAGCTTTCCCGCTCCGATGCGGTGCTCGAGACGCGACGCCTCATCGAAGAGAGCGTGCGCTTGCGCTTGATGAGCGATGTGCCGCTCGGCGCGTTCCTCTCCGGCGGTATCGATTCGTCGGCGGTCGTCGCGTGCATGGCGAAAGCGTCAACCTCGCCGGTCAAGACGTTCAGCGTCGGGTTTGACGAATCCCGCTACGATGAGCTTGCGTACGCGCGCCTAGTCGCTGATCGCTATGCGACCGATCATCATGAGATCATGTTGCGGCCTGATTTCTTGAAAGACCTGCCCGGCATCCTCAAATCGTGGGACGAACCATTCGCAGACGGCAGCGCGATCCCGACATGGTATATCGCGCGCGAGACGCGCAAGCACGTCACGGTTGCGCTCAACGGTGACGGAGGCGACGAGAGCTTCGCGGGTTATGGACGATACGTGCGCGCGATGCGGGCCCGTCGTGTGCGGCTGCCCCCGATGCCACGCGCTCAGCTGCCTCGTACAGGAGCGACGCGGGCCCTTGAGGTGCTCGGTATGAATGATCGTGCGCGCTATCACGCGTTGCATTCGATGCTCGACCCGCAGCGTCTGCTCGGGTTGCGTGACCCGTCGGTCGATGATGCGTTCGGCGCGTACTACGCCAAACCGAAGCTGCCGCTCGATAAGTGGCTGTATGCGGATATCAAGACATACCTTCCAGACGATCTGCTCGTCAAAGCGGATATCGCGACGATGGCGCACTCGCTTGAAGGTCGCTCACCGCTTTTGGATCATAAGCTCGTCGAGTTCGCGGCGAGCCTACCGCCGGAGTGGAAATTGAAGGGTGGCAAGACGAAAATCATCTTGCGTGAAGCGGTGAGCGATATGGTGCCCCATGAGATCCTCACGAAGCCGAAGCAAGGGTTCGCGGTTCCGATCAATGAGTGGATGCGTGGCGAACTCGGTTCGTACGCGCGCGAGGAGCTCTTGCACGCGAGGAGCGATATCCTCGATAGGCTCGATCGCGGATTCGTACGCAAGCTGTTTGACACGCACGGCAAGGGCGCGGATCACGGCTACCGATTATGGAACCTGCTCGTCTTGCGTGAATGGGAGAAACGCCAATCATTATGATTTCTTTTTCGTTCCTTTCTTGCGAAATAAGTACGATCCGATAGCGACGCACTCAAGACCGCTGTGCAGGACGGTGCGGATAGAATCTTCGGGTGTCTCCACATTCGGCTCGCCATGCAGATTGAAACTCGTGTTGAGAATACCCTTGATGCCGGTGCGGTCCGCGAACTTCGATATGAGATGATGGTATCCTGGATTCCATTCCTGATAGACGACTTGCGGTCGCACCGTGTGATCGTAGGGGTGCTTCGCGGCTTTCAGGTCACGTCGGCCCGCGGGTGTGGAATCGAAAGTCAAGCACATGTATGGCGCAGGAACGCGCTTGGGGTTGACGACGTACGCCTTCTCTCCTTCAGGTAGGATGCTCGGTGTGAAGGGCATCCAGAAATCCCGATCCTTGATGAGCTCGTTGATGACCTGGATAGTCTCTTCACTCACTGGATTCGCAAGGATGGATCGGTTACCGAGCGCCCGTGCTCCCCATTCGCTGCGCCCCTGATGGCGTGCGACGACTTTCCCTTCCGCGAGCAGTTGCGCAAGCGCATCCTCGATATCAGCAGGCCGTGTGATATCGAACGCTTTACTCAGCTTATCGCGTTTGATCATGCGCTCGATGTACGCGTCATCGTACGATTGCCCGAGATAGAGGTGGGTGATCGGTTTTGGCGAGAATGCGGCGCCGCGTTCCTTGCACAGGTCCTGATACCCTTGCCAACAGCAACCGATCGGCAATGACTCATCACCCGCGCTAGGCATGACGAACAGGGATCGGACCTCGCGTAACTCCAGTAGCTTCTGATTTGCTTTTACGTTCATGAACACGCCGCCAGCGATCGCGAGATCGTGGATGCCGGTGCGCTTGATGGCCGCGAGAGCCCACGCGATGATCAGCTCTTCCGTCAGTTCTTGCGTGGCGCGTGAAAGTGTGTCGAAACGAACGGCAGACACGCGATCATTGAGGAATCGGTCAGCGTACGGCAGCTCGAAGGAGCTCGTGAACACAAGCCGTTTCTGGTCCAACCCCACCGCTTCGCGTAAGATAGGGAGTGTCTTCGCGCTCGCGTCCGCTTTCCCGTACGGCGCCATGCCCATGACTTTGAATTCGTGCTCGTTCCCTTTCATCCCGAGATGTTTCGTGACGTTCATGTAGAGCCAGCCGATGGAGGCATCTTTTGGCGTACTCGCGATACGACGCAGACGTGTGCCGTCGAAGACGCCGACGGTGGCGCAAATGCCGTCTCCTTCGCCGTCGAGCGTCAGGAGCAGGGTCTTGCGTTTGCGAGGAAGGTTGAATGCGAGTGCAAGTGCATGTGCTGTGTGGTGTTCGAGGAAGGAAATGCGTTCTTCTTCGCAGCCCAACAGGTGTGCGAACTCCGTGCGCACGCGCCGCTCATCCGATTTCCACCGCATCGCGCGATAGACGTTATCATTCGTCGTGTGCAAGGCGCGGCCCATGCGCGGGTGATGGTAGAGGAAGGATTGGACACGATCGATGGCCTTCGCTTTCGCGCCTTGCGGTCGGCTCTTGACATTGCCCGACATGAACGCATCGGGGCGATGCAAGCCTATGAGATGACTACGTGGATCGAGACCCGCGATAACGACCTTATCTACTTGCTTGATAGTGATCCCTGCATGCGTAAGTGCGAACGCGACAGCTTTCTTCGGGAAACCGAGCTGGTTCTTTTTGCGCGTGAAACGCTCCTCGCTTGCGCACGCGATGATCTCACCATCACGTAGGAGCGCGACGGTCGCGTTGTGGCCTGCTTGGATCCCCAAGACGTGCAGAGGCATACGCGTGTCCTCTTGGCGTTCTTTCTTAAATGTTGTCTTCGAGGATGGCCTGCCTACTCGAGGCGGGAATCGGAAACGTTTATAAGATGCGGCGAGGCCACGATTGTGTGAAGATTCTCGTCACCGGAGCAACGGGTTTCCTCGGCACCCACGTGTGCCGAAAGCTCGCTGAGCGCGGTCTCACGTTCCATGCGACATCACTCTCCAAAGGCGTCGATCTGCGTGATGAGCAGCACGTCGAGCGCTTGTTTTCAACGGTGAAACCCACTGTCGTCATCAATTGTGCGTCGTATGTGGGTGGCATCCAGTTTGGCTACAAGCATCCGGCAGAGCTCTTTGATAATAACATGCGCATGATCGCGAACCTGTTTGCTGCATGCCACCGTCACGGCGTCAAGCGCGTCATCAACCCTATCTCCAACTGCGCGTATCCAGCGGACGCGACGCTGTTTCAGGAGAAAGGGTTCTGGGATGGTCCCTTGCACGATTCAGTTCTCGTCTATGGGATGGTCAGGAAGATGTCGTGGGTCGGTTCATGGGCGTACAAACGCCAATACGGTCTTGACACCATCAATCTCATCTTGTCTAACATGTACGGACCTGGCGATCACTTCGAGGAAGAGCGTTCGCATGCATTAGGAGCGCTCGTCATGAAATTCGCGAAAGCGAAACGCGATCATCAGCCGAAGGTCGTCGTGTGGGGTTCTGGGAAGCCGGTGCGTGAATGGCTCCATGTCGATGACGGCGCTGAAGCGTTGATCCGCGCCATAGACGCTGCGCCGTGCGAGGACATCGTGAATGTGGGTGTCGCGCAGGGCATCAGCATCCTCGATCTCGCGCACGCGATCCGATCGGAAGTCGGGTACGAAGGCGAGATAGAGCTCGATCCATCGAAACCTGATGGTGCTCCTCACAAGACGGTGGATGGCAGCGCCGGCGAGCGGTTGCTCGGCTGGGCGCCGCAAAAAGGATTGCCGGATGGTATCCGTGAAACGGTCGCGTGGTATCTGCAGCATCGAGGTGATGCATGACAAGTCATGGAACGCGCACGATCATCGACGGAAAGACCGTTATCGCTCGCGTGATTCCCGCCGATTCCTGGCCGCCGGGTCTCGCGTTCCATTCGCCTGATGAGGAGTTCATCCAGGTGGGGACGTGGCGATACGATGCTGGGAAAGAATTGCTTGCGCACCGCCACAATACGGTACCCCGTCACGCTGATCGTACGCAAGAAGCGGTGTTCGTCGTGAGCGGCCGCATGCGTGTGCGGGTCTACGGGCTAAGCAATCAATTACTCGAGACGTTCGAGGCAAAGGCAGGCGATTGTCTCGTGATGCTCAATGGCGGTCACGGGTATGA
>CAZIKW010000007.1:27521-29521 GCA_964540015.1 uncultured Methanosarcinales archaeon
GATACGCGCGTTATCGAGACGAAGAACGGTCCGTACGCCGGCCCCGAAAAAGATAGGGTGAGGTTCTCACAATGACATTCTTGGACGATCGCGGCAACGCGCTCACGGAAAAGGATTTGGGTTTTTGCGGCAAGGACGTCATCATCAAACCCACAGTCATCATCAAGGATCCCAAGCGCGTATTCCTCGACGACTATGCGGTCATCGATCATTATGTCGTGATCAAGTGCGGACTCAAGATGGGGAAGCACACGAAAATCGGTCCTCATGGCATGCTCAATTTCGGCCCTGGCGAGGTAACGATGGAGGATTTCGCGGAGTGCGGACCGAATTGCAAGCTCATCACCGGCAGCAATAATTACCGCGGCGACGATGGCCTGATGCAGCACGGGGTCCCGCCGGAATTCTCCGGCACTCCCGTTACTGGTCCTGTCGTCCTCAAGGAACATGTCGTCTTGGGCGCGAACACGACGGTGCTCGAGAACACCACGGTCCCCGAAGGCGTCTATACGGGCGCGAACACGCTGCTCAAAGCCCTCGATACGGAGAAACACCCGCTCAAGGCCTGGACGCTCTACGTAGGAACCCCTTGCAAAGCGCTCGGCCCGGTCGATGGGATGAAAGTCAAGGCGGCGAAGGCTGCCCTGTTTTCCCAGCGTTACGGTAGCGAGAAGCCGCACCGACCGTTCTGAAAACCCTCGTCGGAGAGGATGGCCGGGAAAGCTTTTAAACCGACCTCCTCTCGCCAGAAGAGTGATGGGACAGATTCCCCAAATGGAGCCGTGGTTCGACGAGAATGAGGCTGATGCAGTCTCCGCGTATATGCGCGGCGGCGGATGGGTCACTGAGTTCAAGAAGACCCGGGAGTTCGAGAAAGCGATCGTTGACTACACGGGCGCGAAGCATTGCTCGATCATCGCGAACGGCACCCTGAGCCTTACGTGCGCCCTCGTGGCGTGCGGCGTGGGTCCAGGCGATGAGGTCATCGTTCCTGATTTCACGATGGTCGCGACCCCGAATTCCGTTGAGATCCTCGGCGCGAAAGCGGTGTTCGTCGATGTGGAGGAAGGGAGCGCGTGCATGGATTTCGATGCGATGACACGCGCGATCACGCCAAAGACAAAAGCCATCATGCTCGTGACGGTGAACGGACGCTATCCGCGTGATATCCGTCGATTCCGGGAATTCTGCGATGAACGCGGTTTGTGGCTTGTCGAGGATGCGGCGCAGTCGCTTGGGTCCTTCTACGAGGGAACGCACCTGGGCCGTTTCGGTCACATCGGCAGCTTCAGTTTCAGCGCGCCCAAAGTGATAACGACCGGTCAGGGTGGCGCGCTCATCACGGATAGCGACGAGCTCGCGGAGAAGATCATCAAGATCCGTGATTTCGGTCGTGCTTCTGGCGGTAGCGATCATTATCTGATCAAGGGATGGAACTTCAAGTTCACCGATTTGCAGGCGGTGGTCGGTATCGAGCAGATGAAGAAGCTCGCGTGGCGCGTTGAGCGCAAAAAGGAGCTCGGTCGGCTCTATGAATCGCTCCTGCGCGATATCCCGGGAGTCCGACTCATGTCGACGGACTATGGGAACACCTCGCCGTGGTTCTTCGATATCTATGTTGAGGAGCGCGCGGAATTGATGGCGTTCCTGAAGGGGAAGGGCATCGGAACGCGCGAGATGTATCCTGCGTTGCACGCGTCACCCGCGTACGGGTATCATCATCTGCATTTCCCCCAGACGGAGCGTATCAGTCGCACGGGATTGTGGTTACCATCCTCAAGCAAGCTCACGGATGACGAGGTCCGTACGGTCTGCGATGCGATCGCTGAGTTCTACGCGGGGAAGGCGTCCTGATGCTGCGCCAGATAGGGATTGCGAAACATGTCGCGAAGCGTGCTGCCGCGGCTGCCGCGCGCACAGTGCGCAAGGTCCCTCCTATTGATGTGATCGCTGATGAAAGCCTTGGGCGCGCGGGCGTGCGAGGAAAGAAGAAAGTGCTC
>CAZIKW010000007.1:29567-32357 GCA_964540015.1 uncultured Methanosarcinales archaeon
TTACGGCAACCGCGACAAGGGATTGTCGTACGAGGAATACAATTTCTACGCATCGCTGAGCGAACTTCCGATCGAGCTGATCCGCCTCGACGTCATCGAGCTTTCCGAGCGCTATGGTAAGGCTGTCATGAGCAAGGTCGTGAAGGAGACCGTGCTTCGCGAGCGTCCCGATGCGCTCATCTATTTCCACTACAAGGATGTGCTCGACCATTCTATGCTCGCGGAGTTCAAGACCGAGCATAAGGAGATGGAGACGATCATCTGGTTGTGCGACGACGATGTGCGGTACGAGGAGTACAAGGAGCTGGTGTTGTTGTTCAACAAGGTCGTCACGACGATTGGGCACCGTCACGAGCAACGCAAGAAGCTCGGTATCGATTCGTACTACAGCCAATTCCTCGCAAACACGTCGCTCTTTAGACCGCTCGGGCTCGCGAAGAAATACGATGCGGTCTTCATCGGCCAGAAGTTCGGCAATCGCCCCGAGCTCGTCGAGCACCTACGCTCCCATGGCATCGATGTGCAGACATGGGGTCCATTCTGGCGCAGCGATAGCCGCTTGTCTCAGATGGAAATGATCGAGGTCATCAACCGGGCGCGCATCATGCTCAATTTCAGTTCTTCCTCGAAGGACGCGACGAAGAAGTTCATCAAGGGGCGCGTCTTTGAGATCATCGCGTGCGGCTCGTTCCTGCTCACAGAGGAATGCGATGACTTGGACACGTATCTTGTCGACGGGAAGGATCTCGTCACGTTCAAGGACAAGGACGACATGCTGCGCAAGGCGAAGCAGTACCTCGCGGACGAGAAGGCTCGAGAGACCATCGCTGCGCGGGGCGCGAAGACCGTTCGGGACAAGTATTCGTTCCAGAAGGAATTCGCGAAGATATTGGGAGTGTGAATACGTATGGTTTCCTCACGTCACAAGCGCAATGATTGGCTCATGTCGCACCGAAAGAACGTCGCGTCGCAGTTCGGTGAGGACGGTGTGCTCCAGCAGGTCTTCAAAATCGTGCCTATTGCTGCCAAGCCGTGGTGCATCGAGTTTGGAGCGGGCGACGGGAAGTTCATGAGCAACACGTGGAACCTGATCACGCACAAGGGGTGGCGTGCGGTGCTCATCGAGGCGGATCGCCGACGGTACGAGCGCCTGCTGGTCACGCACCAGAAAAGCCTCAAGCGTATCGTCGCAGTCAACGAATTCGTGACGTTCTCGGGCAGAAATTCGCTCGATGGCATCCTTAGCCGCGCGCGCGTCCCCAAAGATGTGGATTTCCTGTCGATAGACATCGATGGCAATGACTACCACATCTGGGATGCGCTCCGTACGTACGCGCCGAAAGTCGTGATCATAGAATTCAACCCGAGCATTCCGCAAAGCGTCGATTTCGTCCAGCCGCGCGATATGAATGTGCGTCAGGGAACGAGCCTCGCGGCGCTGGTGCGCTTGGGGAAGAGCAAGGGTTACGAGCTCGTGTACGCTCATGATGGGAATGCGATATTCGTCCAGCGTCGCTTCTTCCCTGCGTTCGGTATCGCCGACAACTCGATCGCGGCGCTCTACAGTGATCATAAGTACGAAACACAGGTGTACCAGCTCTTCGATGGCACGATGCGCTACGAGGGTTGCGATCGCCTCATCTGGCTCGGCGTCCAGATGCAGCCCAAACGCCTGCAAGTGCTTCCCCGCTATCTGCGAGGGTTCGATAAGAACGGCAGGATGATCATCATCTTCATCATGCGGTTCTTGCGCGTGTACAAGCCGCACATCACGTTCTCTGAACTCGTGGGCGGGAAGGTCAAGACGGTGTTCCGTAACTTCACCGTGAATCGCTGGAAGGAGCGCTAAATGGATATCATCGCCTACGCCCGCAAGCGATTGCACGGCGCTACGCCGCGCATTGTTCTTGCGCAAGGCGATGACCCTCGCGCGCGGGATGCGGCCGAGCAGATAGAGCGCGCTGGCATCGCGCACATAACGCTGCTCACGGACGCGCATCAGGACTTCGTGCGTTTAGGGACGCAGGAGCGCTCTGCGTTGATCGCTCTTGTGCGTGAGCGTCGTGGACTTGGAGAAGCCGAGGCGAAAGCATTGCTCCTGCATGATACGCCACATCTCGCAGCGGCGATGGTCGCGGCGGGGCAAGCGGAGGGATATGTCGCGGGCAATCTCGGCACGACCGCTGATACGATCCGCCCCGCATTACGACTCATTGGCGCGACGGGGTATGCATCGAGCTATTTTCTGATGGTGCAAGGCGATCGTCAGGTGTTGTTCGCTGATTGCGCTCTGAACCCTGAGCCGACACCTGAGCAGTTGGCGACGATCGCTGTCGACACAGCCTCAAGCGCCCGCGTCTGGGGTATCGACCCGCGCGTCGCTTTCTTGAGTTTCAGCACGCACGGTAGCGCATCGCATGCGCGTGTGGAACACGTACGTACTGCGCTCGGGATCGCTCGTGCGCGCGAGCCATCGCTCGCTCTCGATGGAGAATTGCAGTTCGATGCGGCGTTCGACCCTGATGTCGCCTCGCGCAAGGCACCGGGTTCTTCCGTCGCTGGTCGCGCGAATGTATTCGTCTTCCCGGATCTCGATAGCGGCAATATCGCGTACAAGGTCGCGCAGCGCATGGGCGGATGGCGCGCGATCGGACCGATCTTCCAAGGCTTCAAGAAACCGGTGAACGATCTCTCACGCGGCTGCAGTGTGCAAGATATCGGCGATGTGGTTGCGATCACGGCGATGCAGACAAAGATGTGACAGGCTCTTCCTAAAGATTCTCGTTTACC